>NZ_JBITJQ010000009.1:0-363015 GCF_044460125.1 Nonomuraea sp. NPDC050153 | reverse complement strand
GAGACACGCCTCACCAGCGTGTCTCTACGTGTTTCCCCAGGTCAACACACACATTTTCGCTCCAGCCCGAGCGAATTATGCGGAACGCAGGTGAACCCATTGACGAGATCGATGACTACGATCGCCGGTCGTGGACCCAGCGCAGTCTGCCTCCCCAGGGCGTCCGGGCATGGTTTCACGTCGGCTGCTGATCAACGGCATTTGGTGGCGGATCCGGACAGGACCTGTCGTTAAGGAAGCTGTCGCCGTACACGCAAGCGTGTTGAGCCTGGTCAGACAGGTCTTCGTCGGCGTCCGGGTTGGCCGGGTGCGCGGCGGCGACCGCTTCAGTACTGGGCTGGACATAGATGCCCAGGATGCGCAGGTTCCGATGGCCGGACAGGGCCATGAGCATGGAGGCTGACCAGCCGTCCTCGGCGTTGAGGGCGCGTTCCCGCCAGGTCGCTTCGATGACCGCTCCGGAAATTGGCGTGAAGAAAATCTGCTGTGCGGCGAACACTGGGCGACAGTTGCCTTCGGAAGGACGCCATGACTGCACCGCCTGACGCCAACGATGTGGTGGAAGACGTCACCGTGGTCGAGCGGTCGTTGGACAACCCCGAGCTTTTCGCCCTCCTGTACGACCGGTACTTCAAGGAGGTCTACCGGTATCTGGCCGCCCGGCTCGGCAGCGAGCAGGTCGAGGATCTGGTCGCGGACGCCTTCCTGCTCGCGTTCAACGGCAGGCACGGCTTCGACCCGCAGCGGGGCACCGTGCGGTCGTGGTTATTCGGCATTGCCACGAACGTCGTGGCCCGGCATCGCCGCAGGGAGGGTCGCCGCCTGAACGCGCTCAGCAAGGTGGCGCCTGAGGTCTCCGCCGACGGGCACGAGGACCGGGTGACCTCGCAGCTCGCGGCGCAGGCCAGCAAGCCGGAGCTCGTACGGGGGCTGAAGGGCCTGGCGAAGGGCGATCGCGACGTGGTGTTCCTGCTCGTGTTCGGCGGGCTGGGCTACGAGGAGATCGCCACGGCCCTGGACGTACCGGTGGGGACCGTTGCGTCCCGGATCAACAGGGCGCGCAAGAAGCTGCGCAAGGCCCTGGGCGACGTTAACCCGATCGGGGAGTGGTGATGGACGAGTTGAAGCTGATCAAGGCCGTGTTCGCGGAGCCCGAGCCTACGCCGGAGGCGGCGGTGAAGGGGCGTGACCGCCTCCTCCGCTTGACCCGCGGGGCACAGCCGTCACGGTTGGACCGTCCGCGCCGCAGGTGGCTGGCCGCGCCGCCGGTCCGGCGCGTGGCCCTGGTCGGCGCGATGGCGGTGATGCTCACCGGCGGCATCATCGTCACCCAGGTGAGCCTGGGTGGCTCCGACCCGCGTACCTCCGGGTATCTGATCGCTGCCCCTCCGGCCGATGCTCAGGCGCTGCTCACGTTGGCCGCGCGGGCCGCCGCCGACCAGCGTGACACGGTGCCGTCCCGCGGCCAGTACGTCCACACCAAGATGCTGGCCCAGCGCAGCCTGTACACCAAGGACAAGTCGGGCGCGACGCAGTACACCAAGGTGCTGGCCAACGAGGAGCGCTGGGAGGCCGCCGACGTGGGCAAGCCCTGGCTGAGCCGCGAGCAGAGCCTGTCGGCCACGGGACCGGCGCCCCGCAAGTACTGGGACCGCGGCGTCGAGGACATCGTGTCCGAGCCGGGGCCCTGTCCCGGCCAGCCGACCTACGCGCGGCTGGGCGCCTGGCCGAGGGACCCCGCCCAGGTGCGCGCGAAGATCGTGGCCGACACGGGCGAGGAGCCGCTGCGCATCTGGCGCTCCCTCCAGGGCCTAGTCCGCGAGTCCGTGGTACGGCCCAGCCTGGGCGCCGCGCTGTACCAGGTTGCCGCCGGGCTGGACGGCATCATGCTCATCGGCGACGCCGTGGACGCCGCCGGCCGTCCCGGGCTGGCCGTCGCCATGGACGAGGGCAACGGCACCCGGTCCGAGCTGATCTTCGATCGGACGACCTACCGCTACCTGGGCGAGCGCACGGTGAACACCAGGGACAGCAAGGTGAAAATATCCTCCGACGGAGGCGAGTACACCGAGAAGAAAGGCGTGGTGACCGGCACCGCCGTGCTCGCCGTCGATCTCGCCCCCAGCTTGCCCGAGGTGTCGCCGAAGGCGTCCCGCATGAAGATCCCCTGCTGAGACTTTTCCCCACCTGATCCGGCCTTCCGGCCGTGAGTTCTGTTTCGCATGCCCTCAGATCGATTCGGCATGCCCTCAAAGGAAGAAGGAGAACCTGCATGTTCATCGCCAAGGCGGTCGCGGCAACCCTGCTCGCCGGCTCGTTCGGCGGCCTCACCTCGCCGCCGTCGGGGGGCGCCGCCGCGTACGAGAAGCAGACGCAACTGGAGGCCAAGCGCGTCGCCTGCATGACGGAGCGAGGCCTGGACTACGTGGCCTCGCCGGAGCCTCGGTACAACTGGCAGCCCGGGGAGCAGGAGCGGCTCGCGGGTGACCTGGAGGCGCTGCGGGCGTACCGGGCGAAGTACGGCTTCGGCGTCTGGTCCCCGAACGTTTATCCGAAGGACAAGGTTGTCAACCCTGTCCAGCACGAGAACCCGAACAACAAGCTGCTGATGTCGCTCTCGGCCGGCAAACTGAAGAAGTGGCGCGCCGCCGACGAGTCCTGCTTCTCGAAGGCGGTCAAGGAGGTGCTGGGCAAGACCGTCACCTCTCAGGAGGACTACCACGACCAGCTCGAAGCGGCGGCGCAGAAGTCGCTGAGCGTCCTAGACCAGGACAAGCAGCTCGTCCAGCTGGGCAAGCAGTTCGCCGCGTGCCTGGGGGTCGGCGAGACCAGACCGACCGCGCTGGACGGTCTGAGCCACACGAAGATCGTGCGGCAGGCTTCGGACGTCGCCAAGAAGGCGTGGAAGGGCGAGCTGCCCAAGGGCGAGACCGTCGTCTTCCGGCCGAACCTGAAGCCCGAGGAGGCCGGGCCGTACCTGGACAAGGAGATCAAGGCGGCGCTGAAGGACCTGGAGTGCGGTAAGGACTTCTACCCCGCCTACTCGCCCAAGGCCGTGGAGATCACGTCGCGGGTCTACCAGGAGTTCGGCCGGGAGGACGCGGCCCAGGCGATCCCCACCCGGATCTACCGCAAGCTCGTCTGACGCAGCGCTCCCGGGGTGCCGCTCGCGGCCCGCGAGTGGCACCCTCGCGACGAGTGACGAGTTCGGAAAGGCATGAGCATGATCAGAGTTCTGCTCTCGCTGGGCCCTTAGGGCCGCAAGGCCCGGACTTCCTGGCCGCCAAGCACGCTATCGCCACCGGTTACCGGACCGGCCGACCTTGACTCCATCACCTTCCCCGATCAAGCGGCCGGGGCCCGGCCGAACATTGGCTGATCACGATCAGCCTCCGCTGGGAGAACACACCGATCAGTGCCCCGCCCGGTCGCCGACCGGCTGGCCGCCACCGCGATGCACCTGCCGTGCTCAGTCACGCTCAGCACCACCGAGCAGGAACGCGTCATCGACACCATCCGCCACGCCCTCACCTGACTCGCCGCCCCCTTCGTCCTGGAGTCTCCATGCCACCTGTCTCCCGACGCGTCCACCTCCAAGGTCCCCCGCTGACCGGAAGTACGGCAGAGTTGCTTCCCAGGCCATCAGCGTCTCTGCCTCATCGAAGGACTTCCGCAGGCGAGGGCGGTGGTGATGATCGCGGACTTTCCTGATCCGGCCGTTGCCCCGCCACCAACCGGCGATGATCGCCTTCCCGCGACATGGTGATCTTGCGTCTCGGCGCCGGCCTCGACGAACCATCCGCCCGGGGATCTGGTCAAGCGCTATGAGCCCCTTCCCGGCCTGCATATTCCGACCCGGAGATGGCGCGTGAACCTATCGAGCCTGCGGCGTCGAGAACTGATGTCAACTCTCCGCACATCGACAACGAGAGAGCAGATGAAATTAACCCACGGAACATTCGCCATGACCATGGCGGTATCTGTCATCGCAGGCGGCACCACGAGCGCCGCGCAGGCGGCCGAGCCGGTAGCTCCCGTGGCCGCGGTGTCGGGATCGGTGACGCTGCTGACCGGCGACCAGGTGACCGTCACAGTGAACGGTTACCGGATCGAGCCTGGGCCGGGCAGAAAAGTTCGCTTCGACGTTCAGCGCCGTCAGGGGCACCTTCACGTCATTCCAGAGGATGCGAAACGGCTGCTGGCCCAGGACCTGCTGGATGAGCGCTTGTTCGACGTCACGCAGTTGCTCACCTGGCGGTATGGCGACGACTACAAGGCGGAGATACCGCTGATCGTCCAGTCCGCCGAGGGGAAGGCGGCACAGGCGCTCAGCGGAACGCGCAAGGCGAAGGAGTTCGCCGGGCTGGGACTGGCCGGCACGAGCGTCTCCAAGGCGACGGCAGGCCAGACCTGGCAGAGCCTGGTCGGCGGCGCCCGATCACTGGCCGCGGGCAAGTCGAAGATCTGGCTGGACGGGAAGCGGCCCTTCACCCTTGACCAGAGTGTCAAGCAGATCGGGGCTCCGCAGGCGTGGCAACAGGGGCTGACCGGAGCCGGCGTCACGGTCGCCGTGCTCGACTCCGGTTACGACGCCACCCATCCCGATCTCAAGGACGTGGTCACGCAGTCGCGGAACTTCTCCGACGACCCCGACGTTACCGATGGCGTCGGCCACGGTACCCATGTCGCCTCCATCGTGGCGGGCGCCGGGCAGAAGTATCGGGGCGTCGCGCCGGGCGCGAAGATCGCGCTTGGCAAGGTCGGAGGAGAGTACGTCAGCGAATCGGCGCTGTTGGCGGGCATGGAGTGGGCCGCCGCCGAGGTCAAAGCGAAGATCATCAATATGAGCATCGGCGGCCCGGACACGCCCGGCATCGATCCGCTGGAACACGCCGTCAACACCCTGTCAGCGCGTACGGGAGCGCTGTTCGTCATCGCGGCGGGCAACGACGGAGTACCCGGCTCGGTCAGCAGCCCGGGCAGCGCCGATGCGGCACTTACGGTCGGCGCGGTCGACAGGTCCGACCAGATGGCCGAATTCTCCAGCCGCGGCCCCAGACTGGGCGATCACGCGATCAAGCCCGAGGTGACCGCTCCCGGCGTCGGCATCATGGCGGCGGCCGCGCAGGGCACGGCAGGCGGCCCGTACGTCGCCTATAGCGGCACCTCCATGGCGGCGCCGCACGTTGCGGGCGCGGCGGCGATCCTCGCCCAGCGGCACCCGGACTGGAACGGCGAGCAGCTCAAGGCCGCGCTCATTGGCAGCGCCGCGCCACAGGCCGGCGCCACGCACTTCGATCAGGGCGCCGGGCGCGTCGACGTAGTTCGCGCGGTGGGTCAGCAGGTGTACGCCAGTCCCGCGAACATCGGCACGGTCTTCCGCTGGGACGGATCCGGCGAGCGGCAGGCGGCCAAGGAGATCACCTACACCAACGCCGGCGACTCCCCGCTCACGCTGGACCTCACCGTGGATGGCGACGTGCTGCGCACCTCGGCACCGCGGGTCGAGGTGCCCGCCAAGGGCACGGCATCGGTCACCGTGACGATCGATGGGACCGGCAAGCAGCCCGGTGATCACCCGGGCACCATCACGGCCCGATCGGGTGACCTTGTCGTTCGTACCGTCGCCACCGCGTACGTGGAGCCGGAAGCCTACGACGTGAAGATCAGCGCGCTCGGCACCGACGGCCGGCTCGTCGACGCGATCGGGGAGTTCTACAACGGCAAGGGGGAGAGCCTGCGGATGGTCCTTACCGGCGCGCCGGACACCTACCGACTCGCCCCCGGCGAGTGGAGCCTGTACGTGGACATCTACGAAGGCACGCGCATCACGACCACGCACCTGCCGGTGAAGGTCGGCGAACAGGGCACGGAGATCGTCCTGGACACGCGCAAGGCCAAACCGATCAGGTTCACCCTGGACGAGCCCACGGCTGTCATCAGCGGGTGGACCGAGATGTGGGTGATCAACGGTTCGTGGTACCTCGGCTGGGCCGGAGGCAGGCCCGACCCCAGCGCGGTGTACTTCGTGCTCGCCTCCAAGCAACCCGGCCTGAAGTACGTCACCCGGATGCATTTCCACAAGAAGGACGCCTCTCCCACCCCCGTCCGCTACGACCTGGTGGACGAACGCCATGACGGCATCCCCGACGACCCCACCTACGCGGGCAGGGTGAAGGATCTCGACAAGGTGACCACGACCTTCCGCGGCGCCGGAACGGCCGCGAAGGGCACCTACCTCGTGGCGACCGCCATCGAAGGCGTCTCTGACGGATTCCTGACCCCCACGAACGATGTGCCGCTGCCGGGCAAGCTGACGGAATACCGGACGCGAGGCCACCAGTGGTCCAGCGCTCTACGCATCGGCGAATCCATCGTCACGGGGACCAAGGGACCCACCGGCGACGGCCGCGACCGGCAGACGTGGGGCGTCGCGGTGAGCGGCCCGTCCTTCGCCACCGTGGGCGCCTGGCGGGAGGGGAACACCGTGACGTTCGACGGCGCCCGACTGTTCTCCGAGGGCGCGCCCGGCCGGGTCGGCATGGACGGCGCGGCCACCGGCACGGTCAGCCTCGCCAAGGGCGATCAGGTCATCTCCACGATCGACTACACCAGGTGCGGGCCGTGGGAGATCGATTCCTGCCGGTTGACCACCGGCCTCCCGCAGGAGCCCGCCACGTACACGCTCAGCGCGACGGCCAGCCGCCAGGTGCCACACTCCACGCTGTCCACGAAGGTGGAATCGACGTGGACGTTCCGCTCGGCGAGCACCGCCAAGCGGGAAGCGCTCGCCCTGACGGCGATCCGTTACGCACCCGAGGGGCTGGACGAGTACAACCGCGCCAAGCCCGGATCGTCCACCCGGCTGCCGATCTGGATCGAACGCAATCCCGGTGCTCCCGTGTCCGCCGTGAAGTCCATCCAGCTGCAGATGTCCGTCGATGACGGAGCGACCTGGCGCGACATCCGGGTCAGGGCCGAGGGCTCGGGCTGGACGGCGCAGCTGACCAACCCGCGCACGAGGGGCTTCGTGTCCTTGCGCGCCACGTCGGCCGATACCGCGGGCAACAGCGTCAGCCAGACCATCCACCGAGCCTACGCGGTCGGATAACCCTCCCCACAGAGCGGTTTCTCCAAAGGCGCGAGCCTCATTCGCACTGGTGAAGCCGCCCTGCTTCGCCAGCATCCAACTCCAAGACCGCGACGCCGGTTCGGTGCGCCGGGTGGGCGCCCAGAGCCTGGCCGGGTAGGTTTCGGCGAATCGTCCTGCGGGACCGTTAGGAGCCCGCAGGGCCTTTGACTCGGGCGCCTGGGCTTGCGCTATGAAATGAATCCGGCATTAGTGACGGTGAGACACCATTGAAGGGTCGGGACCTTTCTCTATGCGCGTTTTTATTATTGTTATGACCGTTCTATGGTTTGCTATATTTCTGCTGATCGCCAGCTTTATGTTTCTGCTGTACTTCGATGGGCCAAGATGACGAGCGGACGGCAGAGCAGCATGGTCGGCACCCGCCGGGTGGTCCGGAGGAGTCTCACCTCCGGGCTCCCACAGAACGGAGCGTGACGATCTCTCGTCACTCCGCTCGTCTCATCCAGTCCGTCAGAACTCGGTCATGTAGGCCCAGTGTGCGAACAGGGTCGGCTGCCGTTGCAGGAGCCCGGTCCACCACCGCTGGGCCTCTTGAACGACCGCAGCCGTTTGAACTTCCGCCGCGCCCAGCGCATCAAGTAGGTGTTGATGCGCCTGAGCCTGAATCCACGACGTGAAACTTGAAATCGAACGCCACGAGGTACTCGGAGGAACGATCAACGAGTACCGTCGAGTCGCATAGCTCGGACGGAGAACTCCAGCTCAAACCATACGCGCGAGTTTTGACGCCCTACACCGCAACCTGGTCGTGAACCTGGGAGAGCGGGCCGAGGGGATCACATTCCTCATTCGCGACCAAGACGCGAAATTCACCGCGGTCTTTGACGAAGTGTTCGCCTCACTCGGCGCCCGCGTCATCATGACGCGTCCTGCGGACATACGAGCGGCATCACAACCGGCACCGTCCCCATCGCTCACGAGACCGTCGACCACCTCAACCATCACATGCCCCGCCTGCAACGCCGACAGACACTCGACGACCTGATCAACCAGTACCGGCGGGCCGCATAGAGGGGGCGGATAACCGCAGGCCAGAGGTCGCATCCGGGTTTTCGCACCCCACACGTCGCGCTCGTGTTTCGCAGTTTTCCTTGATCGCTGCATGTGGCGAGGTGGTCTGAGGGGCGGACGTGGAGATGTCGGAGGAGCATCGACGGTGTCTGTAACACCCTGGTAGAAGGTGATCCGCCGATGCTCCCAGATGGCACGTTACTCTCGCTGGCCGCGCTGTTGGCGGTGTTCCGGTCCTGTTTCACCGCACCGGGTCATCGCTCGTTCGCTGCTCTTGTGGTGGGGTTGATCGCGCAGACACGACGCCGGACGGTGTGCGGGATGCTGCTGGGTGCCGGGCTGGAACGAGCCTGGCATCACTGTCGCGCGCACCGGTTCTTCTCCACCGCTCGCTGGTGCACCGACGCCCTCGGGCTGGCGTTGTGCGATCTGGCCGTGACCCGGCTGCTGCCGCCCGGCTCGGCGATCATCGTGGTGGTCGACGACACCCTGTTCAAACGCTCGGGCAAGAAGGTGTTCGGGACGGCCTGGCATCACGACGGCGCGGCCAAAGGGCCCAAACCGATCGGGTTCGGCAACTGCTGGGTGGTCGCCGGGATCATCGTGCAACTACCGTTCCTATCCCGACCGCTCTGCCTGCCGGTGCTGGCCCGGCTGTGGCGTCCCAAGCGCACCGGCAAGATCGCATTCGCGCGGGAGATGGTCGAGGCGATCGCCGCCCGCTATCCCACCCGAATGGTGCACGCCGTCGGCGATGCGGCCTACGCCGGTGAACATCTGTGCGGCCTGGACGATGTGATCACCTGGACCACCCGGCTGACGGTCACCTCGGTCCTGCACGCCCTGCCCCCGCCCAGAACCGGCAGGTCCGGACGGCCTCGCACCAAAGGAGCCCGTCTGGGAACCCCGGCCGACCTGGCCGCGGCCGGCACCTGGCGCACGACCCGCGTACGCCGCTACGGACGCACCGACACCGTGCAGATCAGCGAAACAACGTGTCTGTGGTACGGCTCCTTCCACACCCAGACCGTCCGGGTTATCTTGGTCCGCGATGCCCTGCCCCGTACCCGTGACGGCGACGATCGCGGCTATGGCCTGCCTCTGATCACTACCGACCTGCTCTCCCCGGCCGAAGACCTCATCGCCCGCTACGCCGCCCGCTGGTGCATCGAGGTCGCCTTCTTCGACGCCCGCCAGAGCCTCGGCGTCGGCCAGGCCCGCAACCGCACGCGCCTGGCGGTAGAACGCACCGTGCCGTTCGGCATGATCTGCCTCAGCCTGGCCATCCTCTGGTACGCCATGAGCGGCCACAGCCCCGCCGACACCGCCGAGCGCCGGGCACGAGCCCGCTGGTACACCACCAAGACCGAACCGTCCTTCGAAGACATGGTGATCAAGCTCCGCCGCGTCATCATCGCCGAACGTTTTCGGCCCCAAGCCCCCTACCAGGCCACACCGGAGGAAACCCAGGCCGTCCTCGCAGCCTGGGCCGCAGCCGAAACATGATCACCCACAACTGCGAAACACGAGGGACCGTGTGGGGCTCGAATATTCGGCCACTGCGTCCGATCTGCAGGTTCGCTGAACACACTGGATCTCCAGCTCCGTGGTTTAAGCGGGCGCTCAAGCTACTTTGAGCAACTGCTCAGATGGCACGCTCAAGATATGCAGGCATGCCGAGGGGCTGTAGGGGCACCGACGAAACCCTCTTGACCTCGAGCAATGCCCACTCCAAACCAGATGTGTTCCACGCTAACGAAGATCATCTTCCATCTGCTCGGGCACTACTTGCTGTTCCTGCATCCGAGTGCGGCGCCGACCTGGCGGAAGGCGCTGTTTCCTGCGGCGGCCATGCCGGCCAGCTGGTACGGCACGGCGGCCGCGGCAGTGGCCGTCATCGGGGTGATCATGGTGCCCATGCCCAGTCCGAGCAGGACGAGCCGCCAAGCCACGGAGCCGTAGGAGGTGTCGGTGGCGAGCGTGGTCAAAGTCAGAAGCGCGCCCGAGGTGACCACTAGGCCGGTGATCACGAGGCCTGCGGAGATTCTGTGCATCAATCGCGCGACGAACTGTGACATCAGGATCGCCGCCAGGCGGTGAGCTGGCCGGGCCAGTCCAGTCGGCGGGTGCCGGCGGCGCGGGAGCCAGGCAGCAGTCGGGCCGCGACCGCCAGGGCGATCAGTGAGATGGGGATGGGCAGCAGGTAGATCCAGCGCCAGGCGGCGTGGTCGAGGATCACTCCGGCGATGATGGGGCCGCAGGCCAGCGCGGTCATGAGGGAGGTGGCCCACAGGCCGATGAACCGCCCACGCTCTCGCGGGTCGGGGACCGCGTGACTGATCAGGGCGAGCGTGGTGGGCAGCAGGGCGGCGGCGCCCAGACCGGACAGTGCCTGCCCGGCCCACACCATCGCGATCGAGCCGGCGGACAGGGCCAGCGCGGCCCCGGCTGCGCACATGGCCAGGCCCGCGATGTACACCTTCTTGCGCCCGTGTACGTCGCCGAAGACACCGGCGGTCAGGATGAGCGCCGCCATCGGCAGGACACTCCCGCTCGATGAGATGCCGCGTGGCCGCCCGCGAACCGTCGACGATCGGGCCAGGGCGCCACCAAGGTCGACGGGCTGTACGCCGGCCGGCCTGCCATCCCGACCGGACGGCTCATCCTCGACGCGCTGGCCGGCATCCGGCTCATCCCCGGCACCGGCCAGTCGCCCCCGGCCATTCCACAACTCACCGACCTCCAACTTCGCCTCCAAGACCTCCTCGACATTGATCCACGAGATCTCCGCTGACGATCAATTACGTCGAAACCGGGGATAGCGCCCTGCTGACGTCCTCTCAACTCCCCGGCGTTACGGGATGACCTCGGGGTCCTTGACGGTCGCTTGCCAGCGGGCGGTCCATTGGTCGCGCAGTGCGGCGAAGGCGTCGTCGTCCAGGCCGTAGGTGTTGACGATGACGTTGACCTGGGCAGGTTGGGGATCGGCGGGGTCGGCGCCGACCGAGATGAGGTGGCCCTCGTCGTTCACGATGCTCGCTTCGTGCCAGGGGGTGCCCGGGCCGACGATCTCGGTCACCTGCGCCCCGGTGGCCTGGCCAGCCAGGTAGACGGTACGGCGGCGCCCTGATGGGGCCCTGTCCAGGTAGAAGCGGAGCTGTTCTAGGTAGAACCGCCATCCCTCGGCGACTCCGCCGTACAGGTCCTTCCAGCTCGCGCCCTCCACGTCGGGCACCACAAGCCGGACCACCGTACGGGTGCCGTCGGCGGTCAGGGTCAGTTCGGTGCCATCGTCGAAGGCGACCCGCTCGGGCGGTTGCAGCTCAGAGTCGTCGATGAAGGACCGGATCTCATCGGCGAGGCCCGCGGCTGGCCTGGCAGGGCCGGTGTGGCTCGGGTCGTAGTCGTAGCCGAACCACTCGTGCAGTCCCTCCGGCGTGCTGACGGCACGCCAGACCGCGTCCTGTGGCGCGTTGATGGTCAGCTCGACGATCGGACGCTTCCTGTCGTTCATGGCATGTCCTCCCGTTCTTGATCGCTTGCTGGGGTGGGGTGGCCGCCGATGATCAGGCGGTAGCGGCGAGCCGTCTGCGGGGAGTCGTAGGAGGCCACCAGGTCGGCCACGCGGGCGGCCAGGTCGGTGGCGAATCGGCTGATGTCGGCCGGTTCCGCGAAGCCCACGTCGGTTTCGATGGTGAAGGTGACCAGCCGCTTGTCCTCCTGCACGGCCCGCTCGCGCATCTCGGCCACGTCGCCGAATGCGCGGGCGGTCACGGCCAGGAGCGTGTCGGCCGCGAAGCGGTCCTGCTCGGCGGGGGAGGGAGAGCCGACCACCTCCGGTGCCACCACCACGGTGCGCGCGGTTGCGCGCACCACCCGCTCCTTGAGGCCGCGCCGCTGGCGCAGCTCCACCACCTCGACCAGCCCGGCCTTCTCCAGCTCGCGGAGGTGGTAGTTGACCCTCTGCCGGCTTTCCCCCAGCCGCGCGGCGACCGTCGTGGCAGATGCCGGCTCACGCAGCTCCTCCAGCACCCGTCGGCGCAGGGGAGATAGCGATCCGCGAACCACATCGACTTTCTCACCCATGGTCGCATAGTGGATTTGAAAATTCCGTTTGTCAAATGCTTGATGAGTTCCACGCGCGGGCACGCGCCACCCAGGCATGCCGAAGTCACCGCTTCCCGCTCCTCCTCCCAAGGGGCCGCTATCGAAAGTGCGGGCCAGAGGAGCGCAGGTCAGCAGTGGCAACGTGCGGAAAGCGGGGCTAGCGACGCCGTACGAGATCGATTTCTCCCTCAACCCGACTTTCCGCGATGTGCTCGGCCACCGTGATCACCGTCGGATTCGTCGCCGCCGACGGCACATCGGGAAGGATCGACGCGTCGATCACCCGCAGGCCACGCACGCCGCGCACCGAACCGAGCCGGTCGACGACCATGCCTATGGGAGCGGTCGAGGTGGGGTGATGGTAGGTGTCGACCGTGGCCATGACCGCCGCCTCCACGTCGGCGCCTTCCCCCGGAACGAGCTCGCTGGCGACCAGGTCGCCGAGTGGCGGCTGAGCCTTCCCCCTCGAGCAGGCGGCGGCGATCGCGCGGCGTCCTGGTGGGGGACCGTCACGGTGCTGATGCGGTCGCTGACCCTGCTGTCACGGAGCAACGACGAAGATTGCAAGGGGCCCCAGCGGTTTGCGATCTCTGGCTCGTACGCACGCTCGCTATCCTGTGGCACGTCAAGCCAGGACCACGAACCATCGGGAGGCGACGACCATGACCGTGGTGGCACACGTCGTCATGGCTCTCCTGTCCGTGCTCACCCTGGTGGCCGTCCGGTTCCTCGGCGCGGACCTGTGGCAGATCCTGGCCCTGGCAGGCGCCGCCGTACTCCTTCATGCGGGTGCGCAGATGGCCCCCAGGCGGCCGTGGACCGGGTATGCGATCGGTGCGCTTGGCATGCTCGTCTTGGTCACGACGCCTTTCCTGAGCTGGTCACCGACCATGCTGCCATCGGCGTTGTGCTTCCCCTGGACGTTGTGGCTGCTGACCATGCGGGTCCCGGTCAGGTCCTCGGTGGCCGCGCTGGCCGTGGCCGTACTCGGGATCATCCTCACCGAGCTCGTGGCGTGGACCCGGCTGCCCGCTGACAGCGCCTCCCGGCTGGTCGAAGGCGGGCTGCTGCTGCTCGCGGTCGGCGGCGTGTGGCTCGCGGCCCTGCTGATCCGCCGCAGGCGGGAGGCAGCCCGGCGAGCCGAGGGCGAACGGCTGGCCGCAGCGGTGGCCGACGAACGGGCCGGTATCCGCCGAGACCTGCACGACGTGATCGCCCACACCGTCACCGTCATGGTCGCGCGGATCGAGGCGGCGGCCGTGACGACGACGGATCCGATGACCCGCCGCGAGCTCGGCGACATCGCCGAGACCGGCCGGGACGCCCACCAGGGCCTGCGCGCGATGCTGGCCACGCTGGGCCCGGTCACCCGAGAGGTTCCGATCTCGCTCGATGCCCTCCCCGATCTCGTGGCCTCGGCGGTCAGCCCCCTCCACGCCGTGACATTCGATGAGGTAGGTGAGCGACGACGGCTCAGCCTCAGCGCCGAGGTGGCAGCGGTCCGCACCGTGCAGGAAGGCATCACCAACGCGCTGCGTCACCTCGACCCCCCGGTCGAGGTGACGGTCCGCCTGACCTGGACCCCGGCCGAGCTGGTGGTGGAGGTGCGCGACAACGGCGGCAAGGCTCGTCGCGAGGTCGGCAGCTCAGGAACCGGCCTGCTGGGAATCGAAGAACGAGTGCGTACGGCAGGCGGCACCCTGTCGATCGACGACGGGCACGACGGTTGGGTGCTGCGAGCGCGGCTCCCCACGAAGGAGGGCGCATGATCCGCGTCATGCTTGTCGACGACCAGGAACTGTTGCGGGCCTCGCTCCGCACCGTCCTGTCCGCCGACGACCGCATCGACGTCACCCATGACGTCGCGAACGGCAGCGAAGCGATCGAGGTCGTCCGGCGACACCGCCTCGACGTGGTGCTGATGGACATCCGCATGCCCCGCCTGGACGGGGTCGCCGCCACCGCGGAGATCGTCAGGATCGCCCCGGAGACCCGGGTGCTCATGCTGACGACATTCGATGACGACGAGCTGGTCGTGGCCGCCATCCGGGCCGGCGCGAGCGGCTACCTGACCAAGGAAGTTCGGCCTGCCGCCCTGGCCCAGGCCGTGTGTGACGTCGCCTCCGGCGCGTCGGCGCTGGCCCCGGGGGTCGCCGCGACTGTCCTTGATCTCGTACGGCAGGCGCCGACGTGGCGGACGGCAGCCCTGGACGGTCTCTCCCCTCGCGAGGCCGAGATCTTCGGCTTGCTCGCCCGCGGCAGATCCAATAGTGAGATCTGCGCGGAACTGGTGCTGAGCGAGAACACGGTGAAGTCGCACGTCCGGGCCATCCTGCAGAAGCTGGACCTGCGTGACCGCGTGCACGTGGTGATCTACGCCTACGAGAACGGGCTTGTCGCTCGCCACGAATTCCATCCTGACGGGCGGTACCGGGTTCACCCCTTCGGGTGAGGCCGGACCGATTCCGCCCGGTCTAGCTTCGAGATTGTGCGTTTCCTACGTCTCATACTTCTCAGCGTCGTCATGCTCGTCGGCTGGACAGCCCCGGCCTATGCCGGTGACCAGGAGCTGATCGACGACTACCGCTCCGTCTACGGCACGCCGGGCGTCGCAGCTGCCGTGCTCGACGGGTCGTCCGTCGAGACGATCGTCCGCGGCCGGGATGGGGACGACAACGCGGTGACGCCCCGGACGCCGTTCCGTATCGCGTCCTTGAGCAAGTCGATGACGGCGACGGCGATCATGCTGCTGACGGGCCGATTCTCCGTGGACGACCTGGTCGTCAAGGTTCTCCCCGAGTTCAAGATGGCCGATCCGCGCTACACCAAGATCACCGTACGCTCCTCGAGCTAGATCCTCGAGCCCGCACGAAACGATGTCATCATGACTGCGTCCCCCACGCGCTCCAGTTCATCCAGATCAACAATTATCGATGTCACGTGGTTTTTCGCGATCGCCGTCCTGCTGTGTTTCGCGCTGTCCGTTCCGATGGTCTTCCGGCTCGTCCCGACGGACCTCTACAACCTGATCACTCCGATCATGCAACAGACCCCGCTGCTCGCAGCGATCATCATGTGGCTTGCCCGACGACCCGGAACGTTCCGAGAGACGTTCGCCACCAGGTGGCGCGGCACACCCAAGTGGGCCGGCATCGGCATCGGCCTCATCGCCGCGATCGCCGCGATCCAAACCGCCATCGCACTGGCATTGGGGATCTGGCCGCTCAACCCGCTTGACCAGATCTTCACGGCGACCATGTGGATCGTTCCGGTCTTCCTCATGCAGTCGGTCTTCGCCATCGGCGAAGAGTTCGGCTGGCGCGGCTGGCTGGCGACGCGCGCCGCGTCATGGGGATTCTGGCCGCTGGCCCTTGTCAGCGGTCTGGTCTGGATCGTCTGGCACCTGCCGGTCCTCGCCGTCATCGGTGATCGATCACCCTGGGACATCGTTATCTACTACGCGGGCATGCTGCCATGGGCGCCGCTGTTGCTTGCACTTCGCTGGCAGTCGGGGAGTGTCTGGCCCGCGGTTTTGACACACGGAGCGATCAACAGCGTCCGGGTGTACCTGCTGCAATCCGTCCCCAACGCAACGGATCACCTGCTCATCGAAGTGATCGGCTGGGTGCTCACGCTCGCCGCTGCCGTGTGGCTGATGCGCCCGAGCCGGGCGCAGCTCGTCCGCGGGTCTATTGAAGGTTAGGTTGATTCCTTGCTCGAGTTTGGCCGTTATCCCGTTGCGTATGCCCAAGCCAGAACTTCGTCCTCGATTTCGCGAACCTGCTCAATGGACCACCTCCAGGAGTAGCGGACAACGGTGGCGGCCAGTTCGGCGACCTGCCCCAGTTGGCGCGTCCTGCAACATTTGACGCTCAGCCCCAGCCGAATCGGCGACGTCGCCAAAGCCGCGCTCGTTCTCACCCACTTCGAGCACCGAAGGATCGCGTGAAAGTCGCTGAGAAAACCTCAGTCTGCTCCCAGCCCTCGTGTGGCGCGCGACGACTACTGCTCGCTCGGCGCGTGTTCGTCGTAGGTGAGCTGCTTGACCAGCCGGAGGACAGGGGCCGTTTCGACGTGCTGGACCCCTTCCAGCGAACCTAGCGTGACGCTCAGATAGCGGTACATCGCAGTGCTGTCGCGGCAGTTGATGAAGGCCATCAGGTTGCAGGAGCCGGCCATGGCACCGGCGAAGGTCACCTCGGGGTGAACAGCGAGGGCACGGCCGACCTGGTCGAGGGCTGCGGGTGCGGCAGTGATCCAGAGAATGGCCCTGACAGTGCCGCCGAGAACGGCCTGATCGTATTGGACGTCGATGTAGAGCGATCCGGTCGTGAGGAGCCTGTCGAGGCGATGGCGCAGCGCAGCTTCGGAGTGACCGGTGGCCCTGCGGAGTTCGGCGAGGGTGGCACGCCCGTCCTTTTCGAGTGCCCTGACCAGCGGTTCGTCCTCGGGGCTGATCGGTTCGGGCGGTAGCGGAGCGGAGTCCCGAGAGGCGGGGAAATCGGTGGCGGCTTCAGGGAGATGTTTGGCGAGCCAGCTGTTGGCTCCGCCGAAGAATCGCCACAGTATTTGGTGGGCGCGGATCTCCATGATGCTCGGGGTTCTGGGCAGTTTCCCGAGGATCATCTCCTCGTGCTCGCCCCGGGTGCGGAACCGGATGGCGCACACCACCTCGGTACCGCCGGAGGTGAGCGCGATCCATGCTGTGTCGATCCTGCGAGCCAATGCCCTGCTGAGGGCGTTGGCCGCATCGGGGGCGCAGCGCAGCCGCAGCACCCAGGTCTGGCCGAGCCGTTCGGCGTCCCGTACCGCGACGACCCGCAGGCCGATCTCCGCGGCGAGCCTGCGGTAGCGGCGGGCAATCGTCTGGTCGGAGACGCCGAGGTGAGACGCGAGCCGACTGAAGGGAGCCCGGCCGTCGACCTCCAGCGCCTGCAGCAGCCGATGGTCAAGCTCGTCCCAGCGCTGATGCTTGCTGTCGAATTTCGTGCTGATATCGCCATCCAATGTCGGATGTCCTCGCCTTCTCTTCCGACTCCGGTGCCTATCGATACCTGGTGGCTACCTTATCCGGCAGATTGACCGGACCACGCTGCGGTCCCGTCCGTACGAAACGAATGAGAGTGCATATGTTTTTCGTGACCGGTGCGACCGGAAATGTCGGCCGTGAAGTCGTCAGTCAGCTGCTCGAGGAGGGCGCGAAGGTCCGCGGACTCACCCGCGACGCCGGCGCCGCAGCCATCCCGGACGACGCCGAACCGGTCGTCGCCAACCTGGCGAGCGACCCGATGCAGGCGGCCGACGCTCTCGACGGGGTGAGCGCCGTCTTCCTCAACACGGTGGCCCTCGGCGACAATGTCGCCGAATTCCTCGCTCTGGCCCGACGGCAAGGGGTCAGGCGAGTGGTTCTGCTGTCGTCAGGTTATGTCCGCGACGGTGCCGCTCACGACGCACAGCCCGGCTTCGTCGCCCGCAAGCACCGGGCCGAGGAGGAGATGGTCGAGGCATCGGGCCTGGAATGGACGGCGCTGCGGCCCGATGACTTCGCCGGCAATGCCCTGTTCGAATGGGCGGCGCAGTTGCGGGCCGGCGACGTGGT
Organism: Nonomuraea sp. NPDC050153; assembly: GCF_044460125.1. Taxonomy (NCBI): domain Bacteria; kingdom Bacillati; phylum Actinomycetota; class Actinomycetes; order Streptosporangiales; family Streptosporangiaceae; genus Nonomuraea; species Nonomuraea sp. NPDC050153. Next base: position 345,145 of record NZ_JBITJQ010000009.1, on the reverse strand, counting down.
GCGCGGCGCCTACGCCGAGGCCGCCACGGCGGTGATCCACGAGCGGGATATCGCCGCCGTGGCCGTGCGGGCGCTGCTGGAGGACGGCCACACAGGTCGGCATTACCGCCTGACCGGCCCCGAATGGCTGACCGAAAGGGACCGGGTCCGTATCATCGGCGAGGTCACCGGGCGTCCGGTGCGATTCGAGGAGATCAGCCCGCAGGATGCCCGCGCCGCAATGATCACCTCAGGGCTGCCGGGGGAGATCGCGGATGCCGTCCTCGGCGACCTGGCCGCTGCTGTGCACCGCACCCGGCGGATCACCGACACCGTGCCGCTCGTCACCGGGCGCCCTGCGCTCGCCTTTGCCCAGTGGGTCTCCGAAAACAGTGCCGCATTCCAGGGCTGACAGCACGGCCACTCCTGCTCATTGCCTACTCCCAACTCCGCTCGGCTCTACACCAAGGCGGTCTGAATATGACATCGGGCACCAGCACCAAGGCACGTATCGCGCTTGTCACCGGCGCCAACAGGGGGATCGGCCGGGCCATCACCCAGCAGCTCGCCGAACTCGGCATGACGGTCTACCTGGGCAGCCGAGACCTCCAGCGCGGGCAGGCAGCTGAACGCGAACTGCGCGGCGCGGGCCTGGACGTGCACGCCCTGCAACTCGACACCACCGACGAAGCCACCGTCCTGCTCGGGGCGAAGCGAATCGAGCAGGAGAGCGGCCGCCTCGACGTGCTGGTGAACAACGCCGGGATCATCAGCGAATGGCGGCTCCCCAGCCAGCTGTCAGCGGACCAGGTACGGCCGATCTTCGAGACCAACGTCTTCGGGGTCATCACGGTCACCAACGCCATGCTGCCGCTGCTGCGGCGCTCCGAGGCGGGACGCATCGTCAACCTCAGCAGCACGCTCGGCTCCCTTGCCGTCGGCAGCGGCGCCCCGGACCCCGGGGGCTACCTCCCGCCCGGGTTCTTTCCCGAGTACGCCGCCTACAGCGCATCGAAAGCCGCGCTGAACGCCCTCACCATTCGGTACGCCCATGAACTGCGCGATACCGGCATCCTCGTCAACGCCGCATGCCCGGGCCGGGTGGCGACCGATATGAACGACGGCGAAGGCGATCGCACGCCCGAGCAGGGTGCGCTGGTCGCCGTCCGCCTTGCGACCCTTCCGGAAGGCGGGCGGACCGGAACCTTCACCGGCACCGTCGCTGGCACCGTCGGAAACCTGACCGACGTCTTGGTTCCCTGGTGACAGAACCATCTCCGTGATGACAGCTGTCGGCCCGGCTACTGCGGGCGAGTCGCAGATCGGTGAGTTGATTCGCGGATCACGAGTTCGAAGGGGGCGATGTACTGGCCGGCCTGGCGAAGGGGGGTGTGGATGCGCTTGATCACCAGTTCGACGGCTTTCTCGGCCATCCACTGGTGATCCGGTGCCACTTTGGACAGTGCGGGGACCATGAACTCGGCTTCGGAGATGTCGTCGTAGCCGATGAGGCGGACGTCGTCGGGGACCCGGAGGCCGGGCGGCATCGGCACCTCCGTATCGGTGGCGGTGCGGCGCAGCCGGTCGCGGCCGGCGTTGAGGCAGATGGTGGCCAGCCATGGGGCGGCGTTGCGCGGGCGGCGGCCGTCGATCCAGGCCGCCCACGCCCGGGTGTAGGTCTCCTGTACCAGGTCCTCGGCATCGGCCGCCGACGGCGTCAGCCTGCGGGCCAGGTTGAAGACCACATCCGCCGCGGGCATGGTGGCCCGCAGGAACCGCTCCTGCCCCCCGCTCATGTCACTGGACCGGAGCCCGCTCGCCCAGCCTGATGGCCAGGAAACCCTCGCCGCGGCGCACGCCAGATCCGTAGAAGAAGAACGCCAGCACCGTGCCGAACACCACGTGGGCGAACAGCTCGAACGGCTGGTTGGCGTCGCCGAAGACCGGGAACAGCAGCGGGGAGAGCACGAGGAAGTTGACCACGTACAGCAGCGCGCCGTACACGGTGCCGATCAGGGCGGCGGTGCCGTTGGTGCGCAGCATCGGCGCGATGAGCGCGAAGACGATACCGAAGGCCGCCGACAGCACCAGGTGGACGGCCAGGCCGACCCAGATGCTGGTCTGACCGGCCATGATGGCCTGCTTGCCGCCTTGGACGATACTGGCGATCATGTGCAGGGGCATCTCGGCCTTGCCGGGCGGCTGGGTCGAGGCGAACAACATCGTGACCCCGGCGAAGATCAGGCCGGACAACCACGCCGCCGATGGCGCCCTGGATCAGCCGGCCGACAAGAGGTTCAGCAGCCATGACGCCGCTCCTTTGCGACCTCGTCTTGTCATCTTGCTACCCCTACGGACGGATGACAGGCGGCGCTGATTGCACCCGCCTCCGGATCGATTCGCAAAAGTTCGCTCACAGGGGGCGGCCGAAAGGGCTCACGCTGGCCGAGCTCCGCAGCGTGTTGGCCCATCCGTGGCGCCGGCCACCGACGAGTCGAGCCTCGACCCCCGACGATGATCAGATGCTGCTGGTGCGGGATGGCTCGTGACCCTGTGGTCCACCGGGCGGCGTGGGAGTCAGCGGGTATGGCCAGCGTGATCCGGTTGCCGTGCGGGTGCTTGAGCAGCAGCGCCGCGAGGAACTCCTCGACCTTCTCCCCGGGTTCGCGCTCCCAGTTCACCGTGGTCAGGCGGTATGGTCAACCAGGATCGGCCGACAATTTTCCCGCGGTCAGCCGGTGGTTTGGGCGGCGGCCATGACGCCGTGGAACGGTCGTCCGACGAACCCCTACGGGGGGCTGATGACGGTGAGCATGCGGGCGAGTTTCCAGGGCCGACGGCCCCAAGCGGCGAGCTTTCCTCCCAGAAGCGGTTTCCCTATTCCTTGTCGGCCGATGAACACCAGCATGAGAGCCGCGGGGTCGGCAGACAGGTGGGCGTCAACGTCGCGTGCGCGCCCCGCATCGAGCGTCAACGAACCGTGGTCGAAGATCATCAATGTGCGGCCGCCTCCACGCAGGTGCAGGTCGAAGCGAGCTCGGAAGGATCGGGCCTTCTCCTGGTTCACCAAGGCCGTGGGCGGCAGAGCCGCGATGAGCGGAAGCACGCCGCCCTCGACCGCGAGTAGAGCGTGGTGACGCTGTATCGGCCACGAGCGCCCAGTGGCTCTGGCGATGTCATGGCCATGGATCAGGCATTCCTCGAGCAGGTGACACGCCACCGCCGACGGCGGCAGGCAGGCGCCTTGCAGCCAATCGACGGAGGCCACTCGCGAACGCGACGCGATGTCGTCGAACTCGTCTGCCAGCGTGCCGATGCGATCTGCGAGTATCGATGGGGCCCGTTCGCCGTCCTCGGCCAGCATCTTCGCATTGGCCTCGGCCATTCCCGCCGTCGTCACCGTGGCGTCCGGGACCGGTCTTCCCGCGACGGCGTCGGTGTCGAAGCGAAAAACATGAGCCAGGTGAGCCGCAACCTCGCCCGCCGTCCAAGTACCGACTGAAACGGAGTGGGGGTCGGGGACGCTCCGCACAAGTGCGACGAGGCTGGGAACAACGTCCCGCAATGCCGCACGAGCCTGGGCCATGGTGTCGGGTGCACCGCTGTGCGTCGCAGTCGGGACCATGTCAGTACCTTCCTGGGCGTCAGAACCGGGGCTCGCCTGGGGGTAGGGGTGTCCGTCATCGAGCCTTCCTGGGTCAGCCATGACCGCACCCCTACCGGCGATGTGCTGGATATTGTCAGGCAGGCTTGAGAATGTAAAGTAATGCCATGAGTCGGAGCTACGGCCAGTACTGCGGTCTCGCCCGGGCGCTCGATGTGGTGGGCGACCGGTGGAATCTGCTCATCGTCCGCCAACTCCTCATCGCTCCCGCCCGCTACCGCGAGCTGCTCGATGGGCTACCTGGCGTGGCCACGAACCTGCTCACCGACCGTCTCCGCGACCTTGAGACCGCCGCAGTGGTCGAGCGGCGGTTGGCCGAGGAGGGCAACGCCATCGTGTACGCCCTCACCCCGTGGGGCGCCGAGCTGCGGGAGCCGATCGAGGGCCTTATCCGCTGGTCCACGCCGCTCATGGCGCGCGGGTCAGGCGGCGACCGCTTCCACGCCGAATGGCTCGTCGTCGGACTGCGGGCCTTGCTCGCTGGCAGGGCGGCCGCACACCAGGCATCGACGGTGGGGATCGCGGTCGACGGCCGGCTGCTCCAGCTGCGGGCGACGCGCTCGGGCATCGAAGTGACCCTGCATAAAGGCGGCGATCTCGATGCTGTCGTGCGCGCTGACGCCTCGATCGTCCTCGGGCTGGCAGCGGGTGCGCTCACCCTCAACGACGCCCGTGGGCTCGTCGACGTCGAAGGCGATGAAGCTGCCGCACGCATTCTCTTCAAGGGGGGCGGCCGGGATACGGCGCAAAGGGATTGAGGGTCAGCGTTGTAGCTGGTCAAGGGTGGTAGAGCACGCCAAGGCCGGGTGGGGGTCAGCGGTGCCGTCGGTGGGGAACGAACCCGCCTCGGCATCATCGCAGGTCGCGGCTATATCCGACCGGAACTTCTTCGTGCTACCGGGACCCTTCAAGTGGTCCTGACGCGCCGGTTCAGCGGACATCCCTGACACCCTCCGGCGGCGTCATTCAGGGACCTGATCGCGCCGTCGTGTCTTGCGCAGTGCGAGCGCCCCGATGACGAGCAGGGCGAGCGCGACGATGATCCAGCCGGTGCCGAGCCCTGTCAGCCAGCCGGCGATGGTGGCCTGTACGGCTGTCGCGGTGTTCACGATCGGGTCGTTGGCGTCGGCTCCGGCGAAGACGCGCAGCTCGTACCAGCCGTAGTAGAGGACGTACAGGCCGGCGAGGGTGAGCAGGCCGCCGCTGGCTCTGGACACGTACGGCAGCAGGCGCCGCAGCCTGGCGACCACGGTGGCGCGTGCGAAGGCCACCGTCAGCGACAGCACGGTGATGACCAGTCCCATGCCGAGGGCATAGGTTGCGAAGGCGGCCACGCCGCCGAGCAGCCCGCCGCCGGACAGGGAGGCCGAGGTGACCGCGAGGAACGGCCCGACCGTGCAGGACAGGGAGGCCAGCGCATACGACAGCCCGTAGCCGTACAGGGACAGCGGCGAGGTGGTGGGGCGGCCGGTGGCCAGCCCCGGCAGGCGCAGCAGCAGCTCCCGGCCGGACAGCAACCACAGGCCCAGCCCGACCAGGACCACGCCGATGCCCATGGTCGCCCACGGCAGGTAGCCGCCCACCGACACCGCCAGCGCGGTGACCACGAGCCCGAACAGGCCGAAGACCGTGACGAACCCGGCGGTCATGGCCGCCGACAGCAGCAGCGCCCGTGCGACGAGCCCGCGGCGCGTGCTCTCCTCATCGTTGATCAGCAGGGTGAGGTAGGCGGGCAGCATGGCGAAGCCGCACGGGTTGAACGCGGCCACGGTGCCGGCGGTGAGCGCCAGGGCGAGCGGCAGATCGGCGACGCTCATGCATGCTCCTGCGGGATGGAAGCGGACATGGAAGAGCTACCGGCCGAGGAGTTGGCGAAGGTGTCCGTCCAGCGTGTCCTGGCTGAGCGGGCCCGAGGCCTTCTCGGTGGAGCCGTCCGGTTTCATGAACACGAACGTGGACTGCTGGCTGACACCCAGCTTCGTCCACACCGCGCCCTTGGCGTCTGACAGGTGCACGAAGTTGCCGGTTCCGGTGCGCTGGACGAAGTCCTTCATCGCCGCTTCGGTGTCCAACCCCGCGACCCCGACGAAGGTGACCTCGCTGTACTTGCCGGCCGCGGCCTTGACCGCGGGCGCTTCAGAAAGGCACTTGGGACACCACGGCGCCCAGAACCAGAAGGCCACCGGCCTTCCCGCCAGGCTCGCGCCCTGGAAGGTCTCCCCGTTCAACGTCCGGGCGGAGAACTCCAGCACGGCGGGCACCGAAGCCTTGCTCGCCGCTTTCTGCGACGTTGCCGGCGCGGGCGTGGCGGAGGCCGGCGGGGATACCGTCGGCGCGGAGGGCACCGTGGAGGTCGCAGGAGCCGACGCGGCGCCACTCGCCGCCTCGCCCTGCCCCGTGCCGCCGCACCCGGCCGCCAGCAGGACAACTGCCGCCGTGGCGGCCGCCATTCGTGGTCGGAACATGCCGTCCAGCCTAGAAGCGCTGCTCTGCGTCACTTCTTACAACCCGGTGACGGCGACAACGGCCCGCCCGACCCGCTACACGCGGGTGCGGCACGTCCCGCACACCTCAAGCATTGACAGGCAGCCGAAGCCACCGCCGCTTGCCTGAACGCTCCTGCCGCCGGCCTCAATGCCGATCAGCGCCTGGATGGGAGTGACCGAGTGCGTATTGCAGCGGACGCCGGGCCATCCGGCAAGGCCCGCATGTCCGGTTCCGCGAGCCGTAAAGAGCCGTAAGCGTCCGTAAGGAGCCCGCAATTTCTTGAGCCGAGGCGCATGGCACGATCTGGATGCGCTGCCGCGGAGCGTGATCGGTTCCGGCCCCACAAGCGGAGAGGACTGTCCATGCGCCGCTACATCACGGAGTTCATCGGAACGTTCTTCCTGGTCCTCACGATCGGCACCACGGTCTTGACGAAGACGCCCCTGGCGCCCGTGGCCATCGGAGCGATCCTGATGGTCATGGTGTACGCCGGAGGACATGTCTCCGGCGCCCACTACAACCCCGCCGTGACCTTGGCGGTGCTGCTGCGCGGCCGGATCAGCCTGGCTGACGCCGTCCCGTACTGGATCGCCCAGCTAGCTGGCAGCGTTCCCGCCGCGCTCACCGCCACCTACATCGTCAATCCCGGCGGCGTGCCGGCGCTGTCGCCCTCAGGGCGAGGGCTTATGGTCGCGCTGCTGGCCGAGGCGCTGTTCACCTTCGCGCTCGCCTACGTGGTGCTGAACGCGGCCACCAGCAGGGACCATCCCGGCAACAGCTTCTACGGCCTGGCCATCGGATTCACCGTGGCCGCCGGCGCGTTCGCGGTCGGCGGCATCTCCGGCGGAGCCTTCAACCCGGCCGTCGCCGTCGGCGCTGCCTGGATGGGACTGTTCGCCTGGTCCAAGATCTGGATCTGGCTCCTGGCCGACCTGGCGGGCGGCGCCCTGGCCGGGCTGGCCTTCCTCGCGCTCAACCCCCAAGAACGCACCCCGCTGGAACCCTCCGCAACCTGACCGCCCGCAGCCGACCCTGGAGCAGACATGATCAGCGCACGCGAAGTCGTCGAGCGAGCGGGCGTCGATGTGAACCTCCTGATCGACCGCCTCACCTTCGCCGCCGCAGCGGAGCTGAACGCCGTCTACCGCTACACGATCCTGACCGTTCATCCGCTCGGTTTCGTCGATGAGCTACTACGGCAGATCCTCAAAGACATCCACGATGAGGACCGACACCATTTCGACGCGCTCGTGGGCCGCGTCTACGAACTGGACGGAAGGCTCCCCGAGGACATCCGGCAGTTCCTGGAAACCGGGCATGAACGGCCGGAGGACAGCGCCGCCGACGCACGGGATCCGGTCACGGCACTCATCGAAGACGTACGACGCGCCGTCCACCCCTATAGCGGCCTGTGCGACCTCACCGAAGGCAAAGACCAACGCACCTATCTCCTAGCCCAGGCGATCCGCAACGAGAAGATCGAACACATGGCGTGGCTGGAAGAATTCCTCGGCACAGGACCACCTGGGCGCTTCCACCGCGGCTTCCGCGGCCGCTCTCCCTTCCTCGCCCGTCTGACCACTACTCCCAAGGGCACCGAACCAACAGCGTGACCATCGGCGGCCGGGTGGTGGCTGAAGTGGTGGGCGTGCGCCGCCGCGCGGGTCCGGCGCGTGTTCAAAGGCACCCGGACCGGCGGCGGTGCACGAGAGATGACCGCGCTGCGCCAACCGGGTCGCAGGGCCCTGCCGACCCGCTTCCCCTGGCTGCGGACGTGGTGCTGGCCACAGCCGAGGAGGCGGACGCCTTTCGGAACGGACGGGGCCTATTTCGGATCAGCGGGTGAGGATGCCGCGGATCGTCTGTTCGGTGAGCTGGTGGCGGAAGGTGGGGTCGGCGGCGTCAGTTCCGGCCATCGACCGGCCGAGGACCGCCAGGAGAAGGCCGCCGAGCATGGCGTTGGCCGCGTCGGCGATGTCGTCGACGGCGAAGGCACCGGTCTTGCGGCCCTCGGCGAGCAGATCGCGGAGCGGGCCGGCGATCCAGGTGTCGTTGGCCGCGAGGACCTCGCTCATCCGTCCGCTAGCTCCCAGAGCGCCCAGCAGGCCGGCGCAGGTTCCGGGGTGGTGGCCGAGATACTCCGCCAGAGCAGACACCATCGCCCGTAGCCGCGGCTCGGGCGGGTCGCCGGGTGTCGTTGCGGCCTGCACCGCCTGGGCTCCGCGTCTGGCATGTGCGGTGAGCAGGAAGGTCAGCAGGTCCTCCCGGCCGGAGAAGTAGTAGTACAGCGTCGCGCGCGATGCCTCCACCAGCTGTGCGACGTCCTCCAGCCGGGGCGGCGGGTCGGCGTGCAACACGTGTTCGCTGACATCGAGCAGGCGTTGGGCCAGATCCGCGGGCGGGTTCTTCACGCCGAGAAAGCCTATCTGCTTGAGTTTAGACTGCAGTCTAGATTACAGTCTAAATCGTGGTTGAAATCTTATCCTATGGGCCGTGGGCAGTGATCACAGGAGCTTCCTCCGGCATCGGCAAAGCCTTCGCCGAACACCTCGCCGAAGCCGGTCTGGATCTGGTCCTGGCCGCCCGTTCCACCGACAAGCTCCACGTAGTGGGCGAAACGCTGTCCCGCCGCTACGGCATCGCCCACCGGGTGGTCACCGTCGACCTCAGCCGGCCGGCCGGAGCCTCGGCCATCGTGGAGGCGACCGCAGACCTCGACGTCGGGCTGCTCGTCTCCAACGCCGGAGGCGGCCGCCCGGGTCGGCTGCTCGATCAATCACTGCCCGACCTGCACGACCGTCTCACCCTCAACGCCGTCACCCATCTGGACCTGGTCCACGCCTTCGCACCCCGGCTGGTAGCCCGCGGCCACGCCCATCGCCGGGGCGGCATCGTGCTGGTCTCCGCGCACGGCGCGCTGCAGGGCCTGCCGAACATGGCACACGAGAGCGCGGCCAAGGCCTACGTGCTCAACCTGGGCGAGGCCCTGCACCACGAGCTCGCGCCCGACGGCGTGAACGTCACCGTGATGCTGCCCGGCAACGTCGACACCCCGATCATCGACGCCTTCGGCCTGGACCGCTCGACTCTTCCGATCCGCCCGCAGCCTGCCGACAAGGCTGTTGCCGAGTTCATGACGGCCTTCCTCAAAGAGCGGACCATGCACATCCCCGGAAGGCTGATGCGAGTGATGACCCGGCTCATGCCGCGCGCCCAGGCCGTACGAATGAACGGCCGCATGCTCGGCCGGGCCGCTCGTAACCTCGCCGACCGCGACCCGGCCCCGGCCGAGCCGTGACCACCCCCCCGCCTCTCACCGCGGATGATCCGCCTCAGCCGCATCCCGCACCTGCTCCTCACCTGGGGCATCCCCATGGGACCGCTGGTACTGCTGCGCACCCACGGCAGACACAGCGGACTACCCCGCACCGTCCCGATCGCCACGCTGCGCCACGACGGCCACCACTGGCTCGTCTCCCCCTTCGGCGACACCCACTGGGTCCACAACATCCGCGCCGACGCCCAGGCCGAACTGGGCCGCGGACACCGATTCCGCCCGGTACGGCTCATCGAAGTAGCTGACAACCGCAAGCCCGAGATCCTGCGCGCCTACCGCCGCGCCTACGGCCTGGTGCCCTTCGTCCGAGACGCCTTCGACGCCGACGCCGACGACCGGCCCCAGGTCTACACCATCGAGGCGCACCGTCACCCGGCCTTCCTCATCCAGCCCGCCGGCTGAGCCATCCCAACGCCAAGGAGCAGCCCCGTGACCACGACGGCCGCACCCGCCACGCAGACCTACCACCTCTTCATCCGGGCCACCCCACAGCAGATCTGGGACGCCATCACCAAGCCCGAATACAGCGCCGGATACCTGTTCGGCGCCCTGGTCGAGACGACCGGCGACATCGGCTCGCCGTTTCGCTACCACGCGCCGGATCGATCCAGCCTCTGGGGCGACGAAACCGTCCTGGACGCCGACCCGCCCCACCGGCTCGTCGTCGGCTACCGCGGCCTGTACAACCCCGACCTGGCCACCGAACCGGCCAGCCGGGTGTCCTGGCAGATCGAACCCGGCGACAGCGGAGTATGCCTGCTCACCGTCGTGCACGACCGGCTCGAAGCCGCCCCCAAGACCGCCGCCCGAGTGGCCGGCCCCAGCTGGATGCGCGTGCTGAGCGGCCTGAAGACCCTGCTCGAAACCGGCGAGTCCCTCAACGCCTAGCAGATCTCAACCCTCCGCCCTGGCAGCGCCCCGCGCCCCGCGCCCCGGCAGCCATGCGCCATGCACGATTACCGAAGGGAATCACGTGAAAACGACAGATCAGACGTATGCCGAGCGACGTGCCACCTTCATCGCCGAACACGCCGAGAAGATTCCGCCAGATGTACGCGCCGCCCTGCTCGCCGAGCAGGCGGACCTGGACACGGCCGGTGTGCCCAGCACAGTCCTCCGCCCAGGTTCTGCCATGCCCGACGGCAACCTGCTGGACGTCCACGGCAGGGCGACCACGCTGGAGCAGACCCGCGCCGGCCGGGCCGCCGTCGTCGTCTTCTACCGCGGCGACTGGTGCCCCTACTGCAACCTGGTGTTACGCACCTACCAGCAGCAACTCGTGCCGTCCCTGGCCGCCCTCGACATCCCCCTGATCGCGATCAGCCCGCAAAGACCCGACCGCTCACTGTCGATGCGCCAGGTCAACGACCTGAACTTCACCGTACTGTCCGACCCCGGCAACCAGATCGCACGGCAACTGGGGATCATCACCGCGCCCAGCCGTGACGCCCGCGCCGCACAGCTGGCCATGGGCATCGACGTGGCCGCCGGAAACGCCGACGGCACCACATCCATGCCCATGCCCACGGCCGTCCTCACTGACGCCGACGGCGTCATCGCCTGGATCGACGTACGACCCGACTACAGCACCCGTACCGAACCCGCCGACATCCTCACCGCCATCACCGCGGTCCTCGACCGACCCGTACCAGCCGGAGGCTGATCTTCGAAGTTCGTTCTGGACGTGTGGGGTGTTCCATACCATGTGCATGGCGGTTTGGTGGACCGGGAACCGCGGGCCCGGTCGCCGCCGGTGTTCAGGAGAGCGCCGGTGATCGTTCAGCGTACGTGTGCGAGTTGACGTTGTCGTTCGAAGGCACGTAAGAGCCGACCATCCAGACCCGGTTCCCGGCGATCGTCAGCCCTTCATGAGCCGGCCCTGCCCAGACCGACGGGTCCGCGCCCGCGATGAGCTGCCACGTCCCGCCGGACAGCCGGGCGAAATTCTCGCCGGTGCGGCTGGAGCCGGTCAGCCATACCTCGCCGCCCGGAGCGATGGTGACATCCCTCACGCTGGTGCCCTCGATGTCGAACGAGGGCACGTTGACGTAGTTCCATTGGGTGCCGTCGTAGCGCATGACCGCGGCTTTGGCGGTCAGGCTGCCTGCCCAGGTGCGCCAGCGCCAGGAACCGGTGGCGTACACCTGGCCGGACGGGCCGACCGCGATGTCGGTCAGCCAGGTGCCGTTGGCGCCGCCGTTCGGGGTGTCCACGCGGGTCCACGACCGGCCGTCCCAGTGCACGGCGTACGGCTCGATCTGGTGCCCACTGGTACGGCTGGGCGCGTACCCGACCGCCCACACGTCGTCGGAGGCACGCGCGGCCACCCCCGACAGCACGCTGTGACCCGCTCCCGGCGAGGGCAGCGGTACCAGCGTCCACGAGCGGCCGTCCCAGTGCTGGGCGATGGGTCTGCTCACAGCGTTCTGGTGGGCGTAGCCGACCGCCCACACGTCGTCCCGTCCGGCGGCGGCGACCGCCGTCAGATGGTTGGGCGTGTTCTCATCACCCACATTCGGACTCGGGACGATCTTCCAGGCGGCGCCGTCCCAGTGGGTGATCAGGGTGGCGATGCGCAGGTCGTTCGTCGTGCCGGCGGTCCCGACCGCCCATACGTCGTCCGGCGCGATCGCGGCGACCCCGGCCAGGTCCACGTCGTTCTTGCCCGCGGGTATCGGGACGTCGATGTTGCGCCATGCGGTGCCGTCCCAGTGCGCGGAGAGCGCATAGCGGGGCACATGCGGCTTGACCTCGTACTGTCCGACCGCCCAGACATCGCTGCCAGAGGTGCCGGACACGTCGAAGAGGACATTGTGCCCGGTGCCCGAATTCGGAGTGGGCAGCGTCTCCCAGCCCGGCGTTCCAGCGACAGCCCGGGTGGGTGTCAGCATGATGAGAGCCGTCACAGCCAAACCGACGGCCACGCGTTTCCGTCCCGCCATCCCCGTCTCCTCTCGTTCGCGCACCGGTGATCTAGTTCCGCGCATGGAGCGTAGATCGCGTTCGCCCCGCCAAGGGACGTTCATGGTCATTACGGACTCCTTACGGAGGAACGAATGTGGGACTGATGGCCGGTTCCGCTCGACACGTGACCACGGCCCATCCTCTGCGGTCCGCCGCCGCTGCGGATCCGTCGCCTTGTCTGGCCGACGCGGACCGCGCTTTTGCTCGCGCATCTGGGCTTGCTTCTCATGTCCGCGATCCCCTATCTTGGAATGGTCGTTCCAAGATAGGAGATCGCGGATGCCGGACGTCAAGCACTTCGATCCCGACGTGGCACTGGACAAGGTCGTACACCTGTTCTGGGAACGCGGCGCCGAGGTCACCGGCATCGCCGAAGTGGTGCAGGCCACCGGGCTGAGCCGCTCAAGCCTGTACGCGACCTTCGGCGGCAAGGGCCAGCTGCAGGCGGCCGCGCTGCACCGCTACCTGGAACAGCAGTCGCGGCCGGTGTTCGACGCGCTGGCCGCCGACAGCCGAGGCCTGCCCGCCATCGCCGGCTTCTTCGAGCGGTTGGTGGCGGCACGCTGCACCGGCGAGCACGCCCGCTGGGGATGCCTCGTCACCAACACGCACGCCACGGCCGGCCGGGGCCTGCCCGAGGTCGAGCAAGCGCTGCGGGCCCACCATGAAGCCCTGCGCGCGGCGATGCGCGCTGCGCTGCAGACGGCACGCGAGCACGGCCACCTGCGACCCGGCGTGGACGTGGAGGCGGGCGCGGAGACGCTCGCATTGCTTGCCTACGGGGTCAACCTGCGCTCACGGGCCGGAGCCGATTCAGCCGAGCTGCTGACCGGCGTGCGCGCCGTACTGGATGGTTTCACCCGCACCGAGGAGAGATGATGACCGATTTCCGCGTCTACAACGAGAGCGACGCCCCCGAGGCGGCCCGCCCGATGCTGCAAGCGGCCAAGAAGCGCATGGGCTTCGTGACCACCCTGAACGGGGTGATGGCCGAATCACCCGAACTGCTGGCCGGCTACAACGCGCTGGCCGAGCAGTTCGGCAAGTCCTCCCTGCCCGGACCGGTCAAGCACGTGGTGTGGATCGTCGCCAGCGTGGAGAACGGTTGTGAGTACTGCGTGGCCGCGCATTCCACCCTCGCGCTGCGCTCGCGCGTCCCGGCCGAAGTGGTCGAAGCCCTGCGCGCGGGCAAGCCCCTGCAAGACGAGGCGTTGGAAGCCGCCCGGCGTCTGACCCAGGCGATGGTCGCCCAGCGCGGCTGGGTGGACGACGCCGAGATCGAGGCGTTCCTCGCGGCTGGCTACACCCGCCGCCACGTGCTCGACATCGTGCTCGGCATCGGCATGAAGACACTGTCGAACTACACCAACCACATCGCCCACACCCCGCTGGACCCGGCCTGGCAAGGCCAGGAATGGACCCACGATCAGGCGATCTGATCGCCTGATCGGCGGATCTGGTCGCCCTCATGACCGACGTCACCAGGAGCGGGCGCACCGTCGTGCGGCACGGCCGCGGCTGCGTCGACACCACGAACCCATCCTTCGACCGTCGATGGGAAGGTCACGACACGCAGAGACGATCTTTCACCTGGTTAGCTCCTCGACCGAGAAGCACCGCGGGGCCGATATATCCGCGTGGGCTACGCCAGTCATTGGCGTGGCTTCCAGATCGGGCGGCGATCGGTGGACGTGGATGTTCGGTCTGGACGGGGCGGGCATGTGGCCACCGGGCTCGGCGGGTTCCGGCCGCCTGAACGATAGTGCCGGCAGGCGGTGGTTCGCCGCTAGTCGTTCGTGGTGATGACCGATGTAGCCGGCGGCGCGCTGGGGGCGGGACTGCCGGACGGGACGGGCGCCGGGGCCGAGTCGACGAGCGGTGCGGGTGGGATGGCGGTGGCGTTGACCAGGCCGGTTGCCTCCAGCATGTCCATGTGGTCGTTGACGAACTTGGCCGCCCGCTCGGCGAAGTCGCGGATCAGCGTGTTCTGCGTGGTCGCGCGTACCTGCGCGATCACCGGGAACACCCCGCCGTGTGCCAGCCGCAGCCGTTTGACCGCGGTCTTGTCGAAGGACAGCCCTTGCTTGCCGAAGATCTCTTTGATGAATCCCTGCTGCTGGGCCGAGGGCTCGTCGGGCAACGGCACCCGCAACTGCGCCGCGACCGAGGTCACGTCGGCGTCCAGTTGCTCGTGCTGCCGAGCCATCTCGCCGAGCATCTCCCTGGTCTTGGCGCGCTCCGCGCGCCGCGCCGCCTCGCGCCCGACCGGGATCTCCCACAGGCCTGCCTGCCGCACCTTCACCAGCAGGTCGCGGTCGGCGGCGCTGAGCGGGCCGAACTCGGTCGGGAAGACCCCGATGACATTGGCGGCGGGCGGCGTGGAAGGCAGGTTCTGGCCGGCCGGGATCACATCGGGGGCCGACTGGACCTCTGGCACCGGCGGCAACGCATCCTCGGTGACCAACCCGGTCGCCTCCAGCATGTCCATGTGGCCGTTGACGAACTTGGCCGCGCGCTCGGCGAAGTCGCGGATGTGCTGGTTCTGCGTGCTCGCCCGTACCTGCGCGATCACCGGGAACACCCCGCCGTGTGCCAGCCGCAGCCGTTTGACCGCGGTCTTGTCGAAGGACGCTCCCCGCTTGGCGAAGATCTCCGCGATGAACCCCAGTTGCTGCCGGCTCGGCTTGTCAGGCAGCGGCACCCGCAGCCGCGCCGCCACCCGCCGCACATCGGCGTCCAGGGCGATGTGCTGGCGTCCGATGTTTTGCAGATGCATCCTGGTCCTGGCGCGCGCAGCCTGTCGCGACGCCCGGATCCCGACCGGGCTCTCCCACAGTCCCGCCTGCCGCACCTTCACCAGGAGATCACGGTCCGCCGGGCTGAGCGGACCGCCCGGCGCCTCGACCAGTCCCTGGCCGGTGCCGGCAAGCGGCTCATCCTCGGAACTGGAGCCGGTGCCGTCGGGCGTGGGCAGGTCGGCGACGGAGGGCACTTTGGGCAGGCGTTGCCCGCGTGCGATCACGTCAGGGGCGGACTGCGCCTCCGGCGCCTGCGGCAGCGCATCGGCGGTGACCAGGCCCGTCGCCTCCAGCATGTCCATGTGCCTGTTCACGAACGTGGCGGCGCGCTCGGCGAAGTCGCGCATCAGGGTGTTGCGGGTGGTCGCACGCACCTGCGCGATCGCCGGGAACACCCCGCCGTGCGCCTGCCGCAGCCGCAGCACCGCCGTCCGATCGTAGTCGAGGCCCGACTTGCTGGAGATCTCCGCCATGAAGCCCTGCTGCGCTTCGCTCGGCTCGTCGGGCAGCGGCACCCGCAGGCGCGCCGCCACCCGCCGTACGTCCTTGTCCAGTACGACGTGCTGCTTGGCCAGCCCGCCGAGCATCTCCTTGGTTTTGGCGCGCACTGCTCGCTCGGCCGCCTCCCGGCCGACGGGGATCTCCCACAGCCCTGCCTGCCGCACCTTCACCAGGAGATCACGATCGGCGGCACTCAGCGGACCCCACTTCGTTTCGGCGAAGCCTGACCGGGTGGTGGCGGTGCCGCCGGCATTCGCCGCGGCGGCGAGAAGTTGCGTGCCTGTGGTGCCGCCGCGACCGCCGTCGACCGTTGCGCAAGCGCCCGTGAGTTGGAGCACGGCGAAGCCACCCACTGCGGCCAGGAAGCGAGAGTACTGACGTCTCATCTGCCGTCGTCCTTCCGAAGGTGAACCGCTGCGGATCAGCGCCGGATCCGTGAATAGCGGAACGTGTTCTCGTTCCCAGTGAGGTACGCACGCCCCCGTCGAGGAGTTCGATGCATGCTGCAAAATTTGCCCTGGCCAAAGTTCAGGGACTCCTGGAGGCGCGAGGCTGGACAGCGCCATCACGCGGAACCGACGGATCGGGGAACCGGACGCGGTCCCGTTCAGTCCAACCTCCGGGATTTGCTGATCACGGGTCAGCAGGTGTTCCCGCCATGTGAACGCTGGACAGGGGGGTACGCATGATCGAGGTTGAGGACATCGAGGCCGTCACCTTCGCTGTGCTGACCGCTTCCCGCCTGCTGGTGGCCATTGCGGCACGGTCCCTGACGGCGGTGGAGGAGACGGTGACCCTCCCTCAGTTCCGGCTCCTAGTGATCATCTCGGTGCACGGCCCGATGAAACTGGTCGCGCTGGCCGAGCAGCTCGCCGTCAACCCTTCCACGGCGCTGCGCATGGTGGACCGCCTCACCGCCGCCGAGCTGGTGACGCGCAACGTCAACCCGCGCGACCGCCGGGAGATACTGATAGACCTCACCGAGAACGGCCACCGGATAGTGGCGGAGGTCACCGCGCGGAGACGGCAGGAGATCGCCGATGTCGTCCGGCGACTGGCGCCGGAACAGCGGGCAGCGCTGGTCGAAGCAATGCGGGCCTTCTCGGCGGCGGGCGGCGAGACCGCCACACCGGTGCGAGACGGGGACCTGGCCCGGCTTGGCTGGACCTGACCGGGGCAGCCCGTCGGCCAGAAGCGCCCCTTCCTACCGGTCAGCTCGCGCTTGCGGCACAGCAGCGCAAACCGGTGGGCATGGGTCTGTACGCAGCACCGTCCCGAGCAAAGCTGGAAGCCGCAGAGACGACCGCAACGGGGCTCGGCCCTTCCGTGAGGCCGCGCAGGAGGAGGCGGAACGTCACCAACGCGCAGGCGCAAGATCTCCTTACGGGGCGCGCTCGCGAACCGGCACCAGCGGCAAGACACCTCGCCAAATCCCCCTGCTCGGCGCCTTGGCACCGCTTGCCGCCTTCGCCGTACCCGTGGTCGACGGGACGCGGCCAGGTTCAGGGCCGGCCGAGCACCGTGCTGTTTCCGGCCGTACGCAACAGGTGGAACGATTCGCCGAGCTGCCCTGGTGCCGTCTGCCCAGCAGAGTCGCCTCGTCAGCGTCATGGTTCCGGGCTCGGTGCTTGACCACTGGCCCCTACTCCGTCAACGGGGCCTTCTTCTGGCCTCCTCCTCTACCAGCCAGCGGGGCTTGGCTCGCTCCGGCGGCTGGTGGAGACGCACGATGGCGACTATGCCGCACCAGAAGGACGTGAACGCCGCCAGCGCCACCAGCACGTCGAACACCGGGTGGCTGGAGACCCAGGTGTAGGCCAACACCGCGGTCCATATCGTGAGCATGACCGCACCAGGCAGCAGCAGGAAGGGCAGGTTGCGCCATTCGGCGGGCTTGTCCTGGTCGAAGTAACGCAATGCCCACCAGCTGCGCGCATTCGCCCTGATGAACCTCGCGTGATTGACGAAACCGGCCAGCGCCAGGAGCCCGGTGACGATCACCAGCCATACTGGCGCGTGCGGGACACCCCCACTCAATGCGCCTTCTTCCATCCCATCTTGATCTCAGAGCCCACCGCGTCGGCTCCCCTGGCAACCCCCTCCGCCGACTTTCTTCCCGCCGGGGGCTACAGGGGCCACCAACGACGACGCCCACCGCACCACCGCTAGAACGCACCCGACCGACCACCGACGATGACCTGCGCCACATACCGGAATGGATCAAGAAAAGGCCGTTCGTCTTCATGATGGAGAGTCGCCGCGTAACCGCCGGACGATGCCGAACCAGGCTGGCACATCGCGTTCGTCGTCGAAGCCGCGGGCGATGACGATGTCGGTGGATGAATGCAGCAGGATCGACAGCACGATGGTGATCGCGACCAGCTGGAAGACCTGCTGCGCGGCAGCGATGCCGGAGGCCAGCACGATCAGCCCGTACACCACCGAGGCGAACCCCTTGGGCCCGAACCAGGCCACCGCCGCCTGCTCGCGCACCGACAGCCCGGAGCGCAGGAACGAAATCCAGATCGCGACTGGGCGAGCCAGCACGAGGGCCAGGATTGCGAACAGCCAGCCCTGCCACCCGACAGCGCCGAGCAGCGCGGGCGTGATGAGCGCGCCGAACAGCAGCAGCGCGCCCAGTTTGAACAGCTCGGCGATGAGCTCGCCGAAGTGTTCGAACGACTTGCGCTGTCGCTCGCCGAACGTGGCCACCGTGATGCCGGCGGCGAAAGCGGCCAGGAACAGGTTTCCGTGCGTGGCCTTGCCCAGCGCCAGCACGAGCAGACCGATGGCCAGCGCGTTGAGCGGCTCGTACTGGGTGGAGGCGGAGAACCAGCGCGTCTGCTCCAGCTTGATCGCCGTCCACGGCACTGCCACGCCGATCAGCACCCCGAGCCCCAGCTCGAGACCGAGCTCGCTCAGGTGCAGGTCCGCGGAGCCGGCGGCGATCGCCAGGAACAGCATGACGAACGGCAGCGCCAATCCGTCATTGACGCCCGACTCCACGTTGAGGAGCTGGCGCAGCCTGGGCGGCACCTTTTCATTGCCCACCAGCGCGGCGGCGAACACCGGATCGGTGGGCGCCAGGATCGCACCGATCAGCAGCGACTCGATCCAGCCCAAGCCGAGCAGGTAGTGCGCGACGACGGCGGTGATGCCCAGCGTGAGCGGCAGCCCCCACCCCAGGGCGCGCCCCGGCAGCCGCCAGGCGCTGCGCAGCTCCGTCCAGCCGACCCGCATGCCGTCGGTGAACAGCACGGCGAACAGCGCCAGCTCGGCCAGCGTGCCCACGAGCTCGTCGCCCGGCCCGACGGAGACCACGCCGAGCACGCCGTCGCCCAGCACGAACCCGGCCACTAGGAACAGCGCCGCGGTGGACAAGATCGTACGATGGGCCAGGCTCGAGACCAGCACGGCCAGCAGCAGCACGCCGGCGAAAACCGTCAGCAAGGTGCCCACAGGGGAAGCCTCCGCATAAGTCATACGGGATAGGACTTTGCCGACCAGACTTCCCGGCGCACCGCGCTATACCGTAACAGCACCACCGCCGCACCCGTCTATACGGATCCTTGACGTAGGTTTCGCGGCTATGCGCGTAGCGGTCACAGGTAGCGCAACCATAGGTATGGGACACACAGCGCGATGGTGACCACGGTGACCACGAGGCCGTACCGGGTGAACTGCCAGAAGCTGATCGGCGTGCCGTTACGTGCGGCGATGCCCAAGATGACGACATTGGCCGCCGCTCCCACCGCCGTGGCATTGCCCCCTAGGTCGGCGCCGAAGGCCAGCGCCCACCACAACACCTGCGCTGAACCGTTCCCGCCGTTGCCCTGGACCAGCTCGGCCACGATCGGGCTCATCGTGGCCACGTACGGGATGTTGTCCACGATCGCCGACAACCCGCCTGAAGCCCACAGCAGCAGCATTGTCGTCAGCCCGAGCCGGCCTTGCGTGGCATCGGCCGCCGCTTGGGCCACCTGGCCGATCACGCCCGTTTCCACCAGCGCGCCGACCATGACGAACAGACCGGCGAAAAACACCAAGGTCAGCCATTCCACCTCCCGGATCGCCTCCTGCGTAGTGACCCTGGTGGCGGCCACCAGCACCCCGGCGCCCAGCACGGCCACCACCGAGGGCTCGTAGTGCAGCACCGGATGCAGCACGAACGCCGCCATCACCAATGCCAGCACGGCCAGCGACTGCCACAGCAGCCTGCGGTCGGCGATGGCTTCCCGCTCGTTCAGCGCCATCACCTCCGCCGCCCGCTCCGGGTCGTAGCGGAAGTACTTACGGAACAGGAAGCGGCACATCCCGATGAAGACCACCATGAGCACGACGACCATCGGCGCCATGTGGATCAGGAAGTCGTTGAAGCTCAGACCGCCGCGACTGGCGATGATGATGTTCGGCGGATCGCCGACCAGCGTCGCGGCGCCGCCGATGTTGGACGCCATGGCCTCGGCGATCAGAAAAGGCGCGGCCGGCAGCGCCAGCCGCTCGCACACCAGGAACGTCACCGGGGCGATCAGCAGCACGGTGGTGACGTTGTCCAGCAGCGCAGAGGCGACGGCGGTGATGATCACCAGGAGGACCATCAGCCGGTACGGACGCCCCTTGGCCCGCTTGGCCGCCCAGATCGCCAGATACTCAAAGATCCCGGTCTGCTTCAGCACGCCGACGATCACCATCATGCCCAGCAACAGGAATATGACGTTCCAGTCGATGCCCGTCGTCTCGGAGAAGAATGCTGCCTGGGCATTGGTGGCGTGGATCAGCAGCATGATCCCCGCGCCGCCGAGCGCCGCCGCGACACGGTGGATCTTCTCGGTCGCGATCAGCGTGTACGCGCCCAGGAAGACCGCCACCGCCAGCCATGCGGTCACCGTCACGCCGACACCGCCCAGTCCAGCAGCGCCTGCAGCGTCACAGCGCCGACCAGTCGCCCGTCGTCCACCACCGCCACCAGCGGACTACGTGTACGCGCCATCAACGCCGCCAACTCCAGCACCGTGGCATCGGGATCCGTGACCGGCAGTTCGCGCGGCTCTCTCGGCAGCGCCTCACGGACGGTCCTTCCGGCCAGCGATCGCAGGAACAGGTCGGCATGCGCTTCGTCAACCACCCGCGCCAGCGCCGGATCCCCCTGGCAATAGCCCGGCACCGCAAGGCGCAGCACCTGTGTGCCTGGCAGGATGCTTGAGGGCAGTCCCTGCTCGTCGACCACGATCAGGCCAGGCAAGTCCTGCTCGGACAAGAGCCGGGCGGCCTCATGGACAGGTGTGTCCAGGGTGACGATCGGGAACTCGGTGGCCAGGTCGCGTGCACGCATCCGGGAGCCTCTCTCCTGATCGGCAATGGGAATTGCCGACCAGACTTCCCGGCGCACCTATCAACAACGTATCAATGATCGTCACGATGGCAACCGCTGCCTCCGGCCGAAGCCGAAGCGGGAGCATCCCTGAATTGTCCGCCGAGCGATGGCGGATCGTTTCACGGCCGCAGGGCGACCGCCTGGAACGGTTCATGCCCTCAGCCGACCCCGCGCGGCGCGGCCCTGACCGGCGGTGGGTCTTTGTCACCCGCTACATGCGTTCCGGCCACGGAGATGAGTTCGGCGCCCGCGACGCGATGTCCGCCGCGCGAGCGGCGATGACGTCGGTCAAGGACATGCACCGCGCCACCACCTTCGAGGCCGCCAACTCCTCCTCGATCGCCCGCACGGAGTTCCACGCGATGGCCCAGGCCGCCGACGAGTGCATCACGTGACATGACGGTCTCCCACCACGTTGTTTCGACGGATGTCTAAGCAGCCTCGAGTTTGCGAGCCTGCTTAGGATTCTGTCAAATTAGAGATATGTCGAAGCAGAAGTTGCCGGTGCTCGCCTCCGGATGCTGCGCACCGCTGATCGCCGAACCGGTCGGCCAGGACGAGGCGGCCGAACTGGCCCAGGTGTTCAAGGCTCTGGGCGACCCCATCCGGGTGCGGCTGCTGTCGCTGATCGGCGCGCACGAGGGCGGCCGCACCGCCGGCGACGGGGTCTGCGTCTGCGAGCTGACCGGCGCGTTCGCGGTCACCGCGCCGACCATCTCCCACCACCTCAAGGTGCTGCGCGAGGCCGGTCTCATCGACAGCCAGCGACGCGGCACCTGGGTCTACTACTGGATCATCCCGGCCACCCTCAAACGGCTGACGGGCGTGCTCGCCCTGCCCGAGACGCTCACCGCGGCGGCCCGGTGAGCCTGGCACGCCGGGCGCTGGCCGAGTTCACCGGCACCGCCGCCCTGGTCACGGTGGTGGTCGGCTCCGGCATCATGGCCGCCAGCCTGTCGCGCGACGTCGGCGTTCAACTGCTGGCCAACAGCCTGGCCACCGCGGCGGGCCTGGCCGTGCTCATCGTGGTCCTCGCGCCGGTGTCCGGAGCGCACTTCAATCCGGTCGTCACGCTGGCGGCCTGGCTCCTGACCCGCCGCGAGGCGGACCCGGCGGTGCGCGGCCGCGATCTGGCCGCCTACCTGCCCGCCCAGGTCGCCGGAGCGCTGGCCGGGGCGGTGCTGGCCAACGCGATGTTCGCGCTGCCCGCCGTCCAGCTGTCGGCCCGGGACCGCTCCGCGCCGCATCTGCTGCTGGGCGAGGTGGTGGCCACCACCGGGCTCATCGTGGTCATCTTCGCCCTGGCTCGGCAGGGCCGAGCCGCGCTGTCGCCGGTCGCGGTCGGCGGCTACATCGGCGCCGCCTACTGGTTCACCTCATCGACGTCCTTCGCCAACCCCGCCGTCACCCTCGGCCGGGCCGTCACCGACACCTTCGCCGGGATCGCGCCCGCCTCGGTGCCCGGCTTCATCGCCGCCCAGCTGGCCGGGGCCGCACTCGGCGGCCTGCTCCTGGCCGTCCTGTTCCCGAACGCCGCGCAGAACGCCTCACGACCTGGCACGGCGCCCGCGCCCGACGCTGTCCGCCAGACGGCCGCCGCCGACCTGCCCTGAAGAGGAGAACCGATGTCCCACCAGCCCGACCGGCCGCAGGTGTTGTTCGTCTGCGTTCACAACGCCGGCCGCTCCCAGATGGCCGCCGCCTTCCTCACCTACCTGGCCGGCGATCGCGTCCTGGTCCGCTCGGCCGGATCGGCGCCCGCCGAGGCGGTGAACCCGGCCGTGGTGAAAGCGATGGCCGAGGCCGGCATCGACATCTCCGCCGAAATCCCCAAAGTGCTCACCACCGGCGCCGTCCAGGCCAGCGACGTGGTCATCACCATGGGCTGCGGTGACGCCTGCCCGATCTTCCCCGGCAAACGCTACGAGGACTGGCAGCTCGACGACCCCGCCGGCCAGGGCCTCGACGCCGTGCGCCCCATCCGCGACCAGATCGAGGCCCGCGTCCGCGCCCTGATCGCCGACCTCCTGCCCGGGCAACAGGAATGAGCAGTACCACCGTGAAGGTCGCCGCCATGACGCCCCAGCATGCCGCCCAGGTGCTGAACATCTATCAGCTCGGCATCGACGAGGGACAGGCCACCTTCGAGACCACCGCCCCCACCTGGTCGAGCTTCGACACCGCCAAGCTGCCCGCCCACCGGCACGTCGCCCTCGACGACACCGGCCAGGTGCTCGGCTGGGTCGCGGCCACCGCCGTCTCCGACCGGTGCGTCTACGCCGGAGTGGTGGAGCACTCGGTCTATGTCCATCCCGGCGCCCGCCGCCGCGGCGTCGGTCACACCCTGCTGCAGGCCCTGATCGCCTCCACCGAGGCCGCCGGAATCTGGACCATCCAGTCCGGCATCTTCCCCGAGAACACCGCCAGCCTCGCCCTGCACACCCGCGCCGGATTCCGGGTGATCGGCACCCGGCAGCGCATCGGCCGCCATCACGACCTCTGGCGCGACGTCGTACTCATCGAGCGGCGCAGCCCGGTCATCGTCTGAAGAAACAGGCCAGCCTTCACCAGCCGTCATCCCGTCTACTTGCCTGACGTGCTTGACAGACCTCCAAGCGGCTGACCAGCCAGTTCGCTTGACAACCCCAGATAACGATTGATGCGGGTCCGCAAGCAACGTTCGAGAGCGGGAGCCTCCATGTTGAGCTCCTCGACGGCAAAGGCGAGCCGGTCGAGATCGTCTCGGGGTTCCTGCGGTCACTGGCGGCCCGGGATTACTCCCCCAACACGCTGGTCTCCTACGCCCACGACCTTCGGCACCTGTGGGACTTCTTCGCTCGCGAGAACCTGACCTGGCAGGAATTCGCGGCGCCGCACGCGCTGCGACTGCTGGAGTACCTGCGGTCGGTTCCCTCTCGCCGGCCCCGGCAGAACCACCGCTCTGTCTCAGTAGGCGCAAGCCGCTGACCTGGTCGAACGCCGTCCGGTGTACTTCATGACAGCTCCGCTATCGACACCCGTATACCGGCGACTCCGAGCATCTGGAGCAGGCGCTCACGCTGGTCAGCGAGCCGGGCCCGCCAGCTTCCAGTTCACGGTTCAGGTATGGGTGGTGCGTGATGCGAATCGTACGAATGGGATGTGCCGGCCGACCTCGCGGTAATCTTGGGCACTGCCGTCGACGGCGAAGCCCATGAGCTTGCACAGTTGACGGGCCGCAGCGGGGTGGCGCGGCGCATAGCCGGCCATGATCTCGGCGCCCTCGTCTGCTCCGATCGGCGTGGCGGTCGCCTGGAGGGGGTGCCTGCCGACCTGGAGGGTGACGTCCGGAGTGGTCATGACGTTGAGGTACCAGTCTGAGCGTGGCCCGAATCCGGAGGCCGCCACGTAGCCGTCTTCGTCGTGCTGGACGATCTCGATGACGGCCTGGCGTCTGCGGCCGGAGACACGGCCGGTGTGGGTGAGCAGCATGAAGCGGCGGCCCAGCAGCGGTCCCAGCCCGATGCGGTACAGCCCGATGGGAAGCCGCCACAGCCTGCGGCGTAGCCCGGTCGGCGGGGCGGGTTTCTTGACAATTTCCATGGTTCAGCCTTTCCTGAGGTCGGCGGTCTGAGGGGCCAAGATGCTGCCCGCGCCGAATTGCCGACGCAACATCGGCGCGAACGCCTCGCGCATGACCAGCCGGTTGACCAGGCTCTGCGCGATCAGCCCCGCCCAAGTGCCCGGCACCAGCGACCGGGCGAACACCCGTGCGGTGCGCTGCCGCCGCCTCACCTGCGTGTGCATCCGCTCGTGGTAGCGAGCGAACGCGCCCACATGGTCCCGGTCGGCTTCCAGCGCCTCGGCTAGGACGTACGCGCCCGCCATCGCCATGGACACACCCTGCGCCGACACCATGGTCATGCAGCCGCACGCGTCACCGACCAGTGCCACCCGGCCGCGATGCCATATGGGCAGTGTGATCTGGGTCATCGTGTCCATGAAGATCGATTCGCTTGCCGGAGCGTCGGCCAGCACCGATGGCGTGATCCAACCCATGCCGCGGAAGGTCGAGCGGAGCAGGTCCAGGCGTTCGGCGCGCGACGCGCTCGTCTCATGCGGCGACTTGAACAGGAACAGGGCGATCAGCTCACCGGACTTGCCCGTGGGATAGGCGATGACCTGCCGGCCGGGCTCGGTGTAGTGCGCCCGGACGCGCCCCCAGCCGTAGCGGTCGGGGACCGAGTAGGACGCCAGCCGGCAGCCGAGGTAGCGGGCGTAGCGGGCCTCCGGTCCGAAGATGAGTTCCCGTGTCTTCGAATGGATGCCGTCCGCCCCCACCAGCAGGTCGAACCGCTGCGCGCCGCCACTGGCCAGATCGATCTCGACAGCCGCGCCGGTGTCACGGACAGCGGTGATGGTCTCTCCGAAGCGGATCTCGACATCATCCTGAATCGCCTCGAGGAGGGCGCCCTCGAGGGTGGTGTGCATGAGCGCCAGGTGCGGTCCACGGATGATCTTGTTCAGGATTTCACCCGTCAGGCGAACTCCGGCACGGCCGGAGGCATCGACGAAGTCCACGGAGTCGACCGGCAGCCGATGCGGCATCAAGCGATCGATGATGCCCATGCGATCGGCGACGTCGTAGCCGGTGCCGAAGAAGTCGATGCCGTACCCGCCTAGGCGACCGTGTGGAGCATGTTCCACGACCACCGGCTCGATGCCACGGCGCCGCAGCCAGTACGCCAGCGTGAGCCCCGCAATTCCACCGCCGCAGATGAGCACCCTCACGGCCGGTTCTCCTCTAGCAGTTCCTCGACGGCGGACAGAGCCTCACCGACGAGGAGTTCACCGTCGATCATGTAGTGCAGCATCAAGCCATCGATCAACGCGGCGATCAGGGCGGCCACCCCGTCCAGCCGTGCCGACGGCCAGCAGGGGTGCAACTGCCCGAGGCGGCCGGCAATGTGTGTGCGGGCCTGGCGGAGCTCGTCGCGCAGCACGGTGCCCAGGGCGGGATCGCGCGACGCCCCCACGATCAGCTCCGCGGCCAACCGGGTCACCGGCTCATCTCTGGTGGTCTGCGGCAGCATGCGCCGCAGCATGGTCAGCGCCGCTCGCTCGTCCGGAGCTCCCAGGAGTTCTGTGACCAGCGGGCTGATGATGAGGTCCGTGGCCCGCCGGAAGATCGCCGTGTGCAGCCCGGGCAGTCCGCCGAAGTGATAGTGGATCACGCCGGGGTTGGTGCCGGCGCGCTGGGCCACAGCGCGGGTGGTGAGGCCGGGCCAGCCTTCCTCGCGCAGCAGTGCGATGCCGGCGTCCACCAGTTGCTCACGGCGGCGGTCGCCACGTGGCGAATTTGGCCGATCGGCCAAGTTGGTCATATGGCCAAGTTAACACACCGCCGCCCGTCAGCGACCCGTACAGAATGGCGGGGTAGACAACCCGAGATCGTGTAGCGGTAGACGGCGCTCGGCTCCGCTGCGGCGGCGGAGGTGAGCCGGCCGATCAGGAGGTTCACATCGACGCCCGCTCGCTCGACGACTTCGCGCGCGCTGATCATGTCGACTTCCGGGGTCGGCTGCGGGCGGTCAGGTTGCGGACGGTTCCAGCGGGGGCACGTTCCTTGGGGTTGAGCGCGAGGAAGGCCGTGGGGTGTTTCCTGAAGCTGGACGAGATCCCGGACTTCTTATCCGACGGTCGCAGGTTCGAATCCTGCAGGGCGCGCTTCTCCACCTGCGCAAACCCGCGCCATATCGTGGAGCGATGGCGGCGTGGGGCAGATGTGAGGCAAAGCTGAGTCACGCGTTCAGCTCTCGCCCGAGCGCCGATGCGGCGCTCAGCACCAGCCGGGCCGTCTCCTGCGCCACATGATGGGCGACTACCGGCAGTACGGAGACGTAGGTGTCGGCGGTGAGCACGATGCTGGCGTGGCCGAGCATCGCCTGTATCACCTTCAGATCCGTGTGCGCGGCCAGGGCCAGCGTCGCGGCGCCGTGCCGCAGCTCATGCAGCCGGACCGGCGGCAGCCCGGAGGCGGCCACCAGTTGGCGGAACCGGCCGGTGAGGTAGTCCGGCCGCAGCGGCGTCCCCTCGGCGGTGGTGAACACAAACCCCGAGTTCTGCCAGCGCGAGCCTGCCGTCGCGCACAGCTGCTCCTGGTACTCGCGGTGCCGGGTCAGTACCCGCACGGATTCCGCGTCCAGGGCCACCACCCGGAAGCTGGCGGCGCTCTTCGGCGGGCCCTCCACGACCTGGCCGTCGGCGTGCACCCGCTGCTGCGCCACCGTCAGCTCCGAGGCGTGCAGGTCGACGTCCGTCCAGCGCAGCCCAGCCAGCTCGCCCCGGCGCAGGCCGCGCAGCGCGGCCAGCCACCAGGCGGCATACAGACGGTCCTGCGTCATCCCGGCCAGGAACAGCGCAAGCTGCTGTTCGGTCCAGACTGCCACCGTCGGCTGCTCTCCCGCCTGCTGCCAGCGGACCGTCCGCCCCTCGGTCCAGATCACCGGATGCGGTCGCCGTGGATGCGGCAGTTCTGCTCCGTTAGCCGGGTTGAGCGGGATCAGCCGGGCGCGCACCGCCGCGTTCAGCGCGGTCTGCAAGGTGGCGTGGATGCGGACCACCGTGGCGGGCGACAACTGGCGCCGCCCGGCGAGGGCGGTCAGCGCTGACCAGCGCCTTGCCGGCGGTCTCGGCTTCCTCGCGGTCGACGTAACCGCCCTGGCGGATGCGCTGCCGCTGCGCTGCCCGTCCAGGCTGCGTAGCTGCACCGCGTAATACCAGCTGCCGTGCTCGTCATCCACTGACAGGCGCGAACACTGCGTCCCTCGCTGACGTCCGGTCTCGGGATCGACACAGCCGCATCTCCTGCTGACCTGCACATGAGCCATTGCCATCTGCGCCACCTCCACATCCCACCGTCAACGACGGCAAGAGCAGGCGCGAGAGCTTCTCAAGCTCAGCATTCAGCCTTGTCTTGTCGGATCCGTGTCGTCGCGTCCTTGGGTGGCTACCGCTGGGGGAAGATATCCCCGGCATTAGGGATATAGGCGCTATCGGTCTCGCGCCCCGAGGCTGGCCTGATCGGCGGCGGTACGGCCTGCCGCCCAGCCCTCTCGGTCCCAGGACGTGCGGACCGCGTGCGATACCAGGTTCGGGAACATGCGCTCGACCGCCTGCTCCACCTCCTGTTGGCGGGCCGCCAGTACCGGCACCAGGTCGGTGCCCCGGCTGGCGCTCTCCTGCGAGACCGCACCCACCGTGGCCTCGGCGAGCCGCTCCCCGATCCTGGAAGCGAACGCCGACAGGAACGACTGGCGGAATGTCTTATTCCTCGACCGGCCGGTGCCGTGCTTCTTGGTGCCCGAGTTCACCAGCGCGGTCTGCGCCTGCACCAGCAGCGAGGTGAACAGCACCTCCACCCAGGACAGGTCCGCCCAGAACCCCAGGACGGTGGCGAACCCCAGCTCCTTCGACCAGATCACCCGGCACCTGTTGGCCTCGGCGACGAGGTCGAGCAGCACGGCCTTGGGCTGCTCGTACGGCGCGTCGATGCCGACCCGGATGCCCGCCGGGGCCTCACCTCCGCCTGGCTGTGCGTCCAGCATCGCCGCGTCGATGCTGTACTTCGCCATCAAGCTCTGCGCCGCCGACGTGAACGTCTCCGCCTCCGCCTCGTACGTCGTCGACTCCGCCTTGGCAAGCAGCGCCCGCACCCGCGCGAACGTCTTCTCGCTGACCGCGTGCGAGCGTGCCTGGACCGTACAGCGAGCGGCCCCGGGCCGCGGGCTCAACGACTCCAGCCGCGGCAGCCCGGTCAGCAACCCCAGCAACTCCAGCCCACCGGAGACGGTCACCAGTCGGCTGGCCCCGTCGCGTGCCTGCCGCGCTGCCAGGTAGCCGCCCTTCCACCACACCGCGGCCTCCAGACCGGCGAGTTGGTCGCGCCAGCGCTCATCCACCGTGGCTGGCGCGTAGGCCCGCATCTCCCAGGCGATGAGGTCAGCCGCCGCCCGCCCGTGCCAGTCGGTCAGCCGCCTGGCCGCGATCCTGACCACGTCGGCGGGCTGCCAGCCGTTCCGCCACAACCCCGAGATCGCACGGGTCACAACCTCCACCAGCACCCGATCGGCGTCGTCCCGATCGGCCAGGAAGGCGGCGGCGGAGTCGAAGGCTGCCTCATCCTCGCGGGCAAGGGCCTCCATCGCCGCCGCGATCAGCTCATTAGCCTTACTCACACGTGCCGTCCACCTTAAAGAAAGTCCGCCAGAACCCTATCGCGACGGAGCCTTGTCCCGGTCTGGGCCGTACTGGACCGAGCAGCCCGCGGCTGGCGCGGCTTCACCAGCACCAGCAAGGGCCTGCGCATCCTGCAAGACCTCCGCCGCGCCCTGCTCCACCCGCCCATTCAGCTCCACCCGACCGACAACCCGGCCTTGGCCCCCGCTACCGAGGCCGCCTGAGATCACCCCACGGCACCTACCTCGTCGAGCTATTTACACCGCTCCGAGGACGCGACCGGCGGCGATCTCCAGGGCCTGTGCACGGTAGCTCGCGACGCGCGCCGGCGGATGGATAGGACGAGCGAGTGGCGAGAGCTTGTCACGCTCCGTTCCCTGGATGGCTGTGCCGAAGCTAGAGGAGCCGCGCGATCTCGGAGGCGGCGCTGAGTACGAGTGGGGCGATCTCGTTCTCATCCCGCGCTCCGATGGTCACCACTCCCACGCTGGCGTTGGCCGGGCGCCCTGCTGTGATGATCGGGGCGGCGACACCCCATGCCCCCGGCTGCAGCTCACCTGCGGTGACCGAGTAGCCGATGGCGCGGGCCTGGGTTATCGCCGGGCGTTCCTCGGGCGGGGGCGGGCGGCCGGCCAGGATGGCGATGCCTGAGGCGCCGCGGTTCACGGGATGACGGGTGCCGGCGCGATAGCTGACGTGGATCTGTGACACGCGCGGCTCGGCCACGGTGAGCACGACCGCCTGACTTTCGTCGATGTCGAGCACCGTGATGAAAGCGGTGGCGTTGCAGGCGTCGGCCAGCACCTGGAGCGCGGCGGAGGCCGCGCTGCGGAGCCTGTGCTGCACGGCGGCGTTGAGCTCGACGATGCCGAGGCCGAGGGTGAAGCGGGTGCCGATCCGGGCGGCCAGCCGGTGGTGGCCGAGTGCGACCAGATGGCGGGAGACGGCGTTGCGATGGATCCCGGCCAACTGGGCGAGCTCGGTGATCGTCAGCCCGTCCGGGTGGTCCTTGAGGATCTCCAGGAGCCGCAGGCCGGTGTCGATTGTCTTCGAGCCCGCCGTGGAGGCGGCCGTGTTCCGCTGATCAGGAGTCATTCGATGCCTAGGCGAGGTGCGGGGGTGTAGTGCAGGGGCAGGTGCTTGATGCCGCCGATGAAGTTCGACACCAGCCGGACAGGCGGTCCGGAGAGTTGGACGTCCGGCAGTCGCCAGAGCAACTCCCGGTAGAACGCTCGAAGCTGCAGCCGGGCGAAATGGGAGCCGAGGCACACGTGCGGTCCGTCCCCGAACGAGACGTGGTCATTGGGCTGGCGTGCGATGTCGAAACGCATCGGATCGGGGAAGCGCCGCTCGTCGAAGTTGGCGGCACCGTGGAAGACGACGACTTTGTCGCCCGCGGCGATGTGGCGCTCGGCCACGACGGTGTCGCGTACGGCGGTACGGCGGAAGCTGAGAACGGGGGGATGCCAGCGCAGCATTTCCTCGATGGCCGAGCCGAGGAGTTCGGGCTGGTCGAGCAGGCGACGATGCTGGTCCGGATGGCCGAGCAGGGCGAGCATCCCGCCCGGCAGGGCCGACCGTACGGTGTCATTGCCCGCGATGACCAGGAGAAAGAAGAACATCGACAGCTCGGGATCGGTAAGACGCTGCCCGTCTACCTCGGCCGTGGCGAGCGCGGTCATGACGTCGCTTGCCGGATTCCGTCGCTTGTAGGCGGCGAGCGAGTGAGCGTACTCGAACATGTCGGTGAGCATGGCCGGCGATCGTGGGTTGACCGGCTTGCTGTCCGGGCCGTGGACGGTGGTCGCGTGGTCGGGATCCTGGTAGCCGATCACGCGGTTGGTCCACTTCAGGATCTGGCCGCGATCCGCGGGCGGGATGCCGAGGAGGTCTGCGAGATTGTGGATCGGGTAGTCGTCGGTCACGTCCGCCGGCAGGTCGCACTCGCCCCGCTCGACGATCTCGTCGATGAGCAGTCGTGCCCGTGCCGCGACGCTGCTGGTGAAGCGTTCGATGCGGCTGGCGGTGAACACGCCGGAGACGATCCGCCGGAGTCGGCCGTGGTCCGGCGGATCGAGGTTGAGCATCATCCGCCGGATGAACGACAGGTCAGCGGGGTCCGGGTCGCGGATCTGGGTGGCGCCGAGCCAGGAGCTGAACTCGGTGGGCGTGCGCAGCACGCGTACGACATCCGCATGGCGGGTCACCGCCCAGAACCCAGGGCCTGCGGGCCAGTCACCGACCTCGTGCTCCGCCTGCCAGTGCACGGGGTCATGGTCACGCAGCCAGCGGTACGTACCGTGCGGGATGCCTTGTGCGTAGATACGCGGGTCGAACACGTTGGCTGTCGTACTCATGTCGATCACAAGAGGTCGTCAGGCGGCGAGGAAACGTTCGACGGCGGAAACCAGAGCCAACGGTGTCTCGTCCATCGCGTAGTGACCGGCGTCCGCGAATGTCAGCAGTTCGGCGTTCGGGTACCACTGCAGCCACGTGGCCCGCATGACATCGGCGGAGAGCGCGGGGTCGTGCTCGCCGGCGATGAGGAGCACCGGCGTGGTCATGCCGACCACTTCAGTGTGGAAGTCGGTGCGGGCCCAGGCGTCCAGGTAGGCCCGGTGAGCGGTCACCGTGGACGTCCGCAGCGAGTTGTCCACCATCTCGTCGAGCCACGTGCTCGGAAGCCGGTTGCCGGTGGTGAGATCGATGATCGCGCGACGGTTGGCGGGCTCCTCGGCGGCGCCGGCGAACAGCGCCCACCCCTCGTCGTCGAACGGTACGCCCGAGGCCGGCACCGGAGAGATGCCGACAAGCTTGCGGACCCGGCCGGGCGCGTCCAGCATCACCCGCTGCATCGCCGTCCCGCCCATCGAGTGCCCGATCAGGGAGAATGTCTCCCAATCCAGCTTGTCGGCGAGCGCGATCACATCGGCGGCGATCTCGGCGAGGGTGTACTCGCCGGTGAGGTCGCGAGCCTGGCCGTACCCACGGTAGTCGGGGAAGGCGTAGGCGAAGGCATCGCCGTTCAGGTAGGGCCGGACCTTCCTGAAGGAGCTGTGGTCTCCGAACCAGCCGTGCAACGCGATTACGCGGTGCGGCCCCGAGCCGAGGACGTCGTGGGGAAGGGCGAGGGGGGACATGACGGATTCTCCTTGGCGGATGCGGGGTGGTCGGCGGGTGGCGTCTCGCCCGCACGCCGGGTGCCGTCGAGGCATTCCAGGCTGAACCAGACGTACTTGCCGTTTTCGTGCTGTACAGCGCCCCACTGGTCGGCCTGCGCCTCAACAAGGAACAGCCCGCGTCCGCTTTCGGCGAGGAAGTCGGGGGCTCGCTGCGTGGGGAGGGTCGGATCGTGGTCGCAGACCGCCAGCCAGATTATGGCGCCCCCCACTCGTACGTTGATCCTTATGTCGCAGGATCCGCGAGCGGGTGGGGCCGCGTGCTGGACTGCGTTCGTGACCAGCTCGCTGGTCAGCTCGGCGATCGTCGCCTCGCGGGCGGGGGAGAGAGGCAGACCCCAGGAGGCGAGCATGCCCGATACCCAGCGGCGGGCGATGGATGACGCGATCGGTGAGCGGGGCAGATCGCACCAGCGGGAGAGCAGCCGGGGCGTGAGATCGGTGACGACATTCACGGCGCACTCGCTGCGATGGGTGGTAAATGGCAGGTCAGCGTGCCACTAGGGCATTGCGTGATGTTCCTGTCGCCGGAGGCTCCCGGTCCCACGCCGCCCTCCATGGGGCGCCTTGAAAGGGCTGTGGCGCGTCCGAACTCGGGTTTCAGACGATGAATCGCGAACACGGCGTGGATTTCTCCCAGATGCCCAAATATTGGGCGTGATGGTCAAAAGATGGGCGTGCAGCGAGGAAAGCATCGGCCGAAAAAAGGCTGTTGTCAACGTGAATGACAGAAGATGTGGATCATTTGTGGTCGTGGCGGTACCGCTCGGCAGCGAGGAGCGCTTCCGCCTGAACTCGTCTCAGCGCCGCGATCGTGGACTGCCCGCCAAGCCGCCCTGGGGGCAGTCCGTGCGCGCGGCCGGCTCGTGCCGCCCTCATTCCAATCCGACGGTCGCAGGTTCGAATCCTGCAGAGCGCGCTTCTCCATCTGCGGAAACTCCAGCCGCGCCCGTGCGCTGGGGCGGCATTGGGGCAACTATGAGGCAAAGCTGAGTCAGCCGCTGAGCTGCCGCCCCAGCGCGGACGCGGCGTTCAGCACCAGCCGGGCCGTCTCCCGGGCCGCCTTGTGGGCCACCTCCGGCAGCACCGAGACGTAGGTGTCGGCGGTCAGCACGATGCTGGCGTGTCCGAGCATCGCCTGCACCACCTCCAGGTCGGTGTGCGCGGTCAGCGCCAGGGTGGCGGCGCCGTGCCTCAGGTCGTGTAGCCGGATAGGCGGTTGTCCGGAGGGCCGCGACCAGCCGGTGAGGTAGTCCGGTCGCAGCGGCGCACCCGTCGCGGTGGTGAACACTTATCCCGAGTCCCGCCAGTGGGTTCCTGCCGTCGCGTTCAGCTCCTTTGGCGCTCGCGGTGCCGGGTCAGCACCCGCACGGTCTCCGCGTCCAGGGCCACCATCCGGCAGCTGGTGGCGCTCTTCGGCGGGCCGACCACGACCTGGTCGTCGGCGTGCACGCGCTGCTGCGCCACCGTCAGCTCCGCAGCCTGCAGGTCGACGTCCGCCCACGCAGCCCGGCCGGCTCACCGCGGCGCAGGCCGCGCAGCGCGGCAGGCCATCAGCCGGCGTACAGGCGGTTCTGCGCGACGCCGGTCAGGAATGCCGCGAGTTGTTGTTCGGTCCAGACCGCCACCGCCGGACGTTCTCCCGTTTGCTGCCAGCGGGCGGTCCGTCCGGCGGTCCAGACGACCGGATGCGGTCGGCGGGGATGGGGGAGTTCGGCGCCGTTGGCCGGGTTGACGGGGATCAGTCGGGCACGCACCGCGGCGTTCAGCGCGGTCCGCAAGGTGGCGTGGATCCGCACCACGGTAGCGGGCGACAGCCGGCGGCCAGTCGGCGAGGGGCGGGACGCGAGCGTCGCGAGCAGTCTGTTGACGTCGCGCGAGCTGAGCTGGTGGAGCAGGATCCGTCCCAACTGCGGGATGAGGTGGAAGCGGATGTGTGTGGCGTAGCCCTGCCGGGTCGACGGACGCAGGGCGTCCTTGGTGGCCAGTCAGCGTGCCAGCCACTGCCCGAGGGTGCATCCGGCCCCTGCGCCGTCGTGGTCGGCAGCGGCCAGGGCTCGGCCTGCCGCTTGCGCTTCCTCGGGGTCGGCGTAACCGCCCTGGCGGATGCGCTGCCGCTGCCCGTCCAGGCTGCGTTCCTGGACCGCGAAATACCAGCTGCCGTGATCGTCATCTACCGGCAGACGCGGACACGTGACGCCTCGCTGACGTCCCGTCTCCGCATCCACACAACCGCATCGCCTGCTGACCTGCACACGTGTCTTTGCCATTGGTCCCTCCTCCGCCTCCCACGGTGTGTGACGACAGACGTGCCAGCTAGGGCTCGCATTCGATCGGGAGGTGACCTCAGGTCAAGTGTCCGGAGTACGGTGGGAAGCTCAGGGGGTGTGGCGGTCGGCGCTGCCGCGATGGGTCCCGACCGGGCACCACCAGGGCTTCCGTACAGGGATCGCCCTTGCCGGCGTTTCAGCCGTTGATGTGCGGAGCGAGTGCAACGGCGGGGATGCGCGCCGACTGTGCGTCTGCGATGTGCATCTGATCACCCAGCCGAGGCCAGTGCTCGGCGAGCGGCTTCAAGGGCGAACCGGGCCGGGTCGAACTCTTGCGCGCTTCCCAGACCGGCCCAGCGGACATATTCGTCGTGCTCGTCGTGCCCGGGATCGGCCAGCACCAGACGGAGGTGTTGGTAGCCTCCGATGCCGCCGACGTCCTCTGGCGGGCAAGCGCCCGACCCGTCCACCAGCGCCGGGTAACGGACCCCTTCCTCCGCGGTGAGGATCTCCTCCAGCACGATGTCATGCCGCCAGCTGTCACCCAGGTCGTATTCGTACTCGATGGTAGCCCCGACCTGTGTGAGCACCTCCCGCAGCGAGGTCTTCTTCTCGTCCAGAACGTCCAGATCCCACTCGGGTGACGCTTCGCCGTACAGGACACCGCCCACCGTGAACAGGTGAAGATGACGGTCCTCCCAGCCCATCGCCGCGACCAGGATGTCGTGCAGCCTGCTGATCGTGATCCCGGGTGAGACGAGCAGGCGCCGCCAGATCACCGGATCCGCACTCTCCTGGAGCGTCACCCGGATCTGGTAGATCGGCTCTCCCGGTGCGGCCTCACCCAGGCTGCGCCGTACGGCGTTCACCGCCGCCGGGGTCAGAGCCGCCGTCTCCTCCGTGAGCTCCACCGCGCCCAGCCGGACCAGGACGGCCAGCAGTCGATCGATGTCCTGGTCGGCCATCCGTCGCTGCGCTTGCGGGTCGCGCATCTCGTAATACGGCGAGGCGATCTCCCAGGCCAGCTCCCGCAGATCCGCAACGGGCACCGGCCTGCCGTACAACCTGCGCAGCAGCGCCGGCCAGATGAGCGTGAACTCCTCGCCGACCAGCGACGTGTACCAGTAGTTCTTGGGGAAGAGCGCCTCGCTCATCTTCCCCAACGCCGTGAACGACGCCTCCCACAACCGCCCCGAGTTCTTCAGCAGTGGCGCCGCCTTCTTCACCGGCAGCAGCCGGCCCTTGACCACCCGGACCAGCCCAGCCGCCTTGGCCCATTCCACGATCAGGTTCAATCCGGGCAGTTCGGCGCTGCTCTTCGTCCGGAACACCCGGTCGCCGATCTTCGGGTCGATCTCGTCGCCGGTCTCCAGCAGCGCCACCAGCGCCCGCGCATCCGACAACGTCAGTTTCCCCGTCTGGGTCAGCTTCCGGCCTGCGCCCACCCACTCGGTGAACGCCCGCAACTCCTCCTGCACAGCATTCAGAGTACGACCCGAGGTCTGGCCTCAGCCGCCCGCGCCGCGCGAACGAGCCCTTCCTGGCCCATGAGACACCGTAGGATCGGGTGCCGTGGCGAAGAAGCGTAAAGCGAAGGCGAACCCCACGCGGGGAGTCAGCGGCCATCCTGCCCGGCGCGCGCTGCAACTCGCCGCCCGTCAGCCGTCGCCTGATGCTCGTTCTGGGCTGTTCGAGTCGTTGCTGGGGACCGCTGGGGATCAGTGGTGGCCGAATTCCCACAATGCGATCATCGAGCGCCTCGCCGACCTGCCCGCCCACTCGCCTCTGCGGCTGGAGAACGCCGTCGTCGACCTGGTGGGCGAGGAGATGTGGACACGTACCCAGACCGAGACCATGGGTTTCCACTGGGACCAGTACCTGGCCTCGCTGGCTGACCTCGTCCGCGACGAGATCCAGATCGCCGCGCGCACCGGCGGGCAGATGGATGACCTGTGGCGATTGCTGCACGGGCTCGCCGCGATGACCGCGCCGTCCAGCGGGGAGATACTGCGCCGCGACCTCGATCTCGCCGTCCGCGAAGCCATCAA
Organism: Nonomuraea sp. NPDC050153; assembly: GCF_044460125.1. Lineage (NCBI taxonomy): Bacteria > Bacillati > Actinomycetota > Actinomycetes > Streptosporangiales > Streptosporangiaceae > Nonomuraea > Nonomuraea sp. NPDC050153. Next base: position 308,327 of record NZ_JBITJQ010000009.1, on the reverse strand, counting down.
GGACACCACGACGGCCTTGGCCAAGGCCGGCATCGCTCCCGGGTGGCCGAGCGGGATTCTCCGGGCCGCTCCGGCCGGACAGCCATTGCTGCTGGCCGACGAGTACGGCTCGCGGTACGCGCTCCTCGCCCCCTTCGCCTGGGGCGAGGAGGACCCGCACTGGTACTGCTGGGACATCGACCGCTGCACCGGAGACCGGGTCGTGCACGCTGCCGTCTTCGCCTCACCGGAGGATGCGCTCGCCGAGTGGCGAGCCGCCGTGGGGACGCACGCGGCACCCGCCTCCACCCAACCGGCCCCGTGCGACCAAGCCACCGCCCGCGACCTGTTGGATCCGCTGTGCCGTTCAGACCTCCTGGGCGCCCTGCTGCTCGGCAACGAGTCGCAACAGCTCATCGCCGAGCATTTCCGTCTGCGCCAGCGCGCCCGCGCCCTCTGCGAGTCGTTCACCGTCCCTGCTGAGCCCAAGCCCCAGCAGGACCTGAACCCGATCATCGACGACTTCACCGCCTGGCTACGCGATCGAGACGACCACACGCCCGAACGAGAAGACATCGCCACGCTCGCCGACACCTGGTCCCACCTGTCCGGACCCGGCTACTATGCCTGCTCCCCGCATCGGATCGAACACACCGTGATCCTCGTCGCAGACGGATACATCAAGAAGTACGCCGAGGCCATACTCGATCTGCTACCCCAGTGGGTCGAATGGTGCATCGAACGCACCGGCCTGACCGGCGAACTGGCAGAGCGAGCCCGCCAGGCAGCCGCGAACAACCGGTGGGACGGATCCGGCAGCATGGATCTGCGCCGCACCGAATAGTTGAACCGCTCCCGGATGTTCGGGCTGTGTGCGCCACCCTCTGGTGCGCTGACCTGAGCGATGGAGGTGACGGAGCCGATGTCGATGCCCATCTCCAGGGTGGGGGTGCAGATGGCGGTGGCCGGGCGGGTCCGATCTTTGAGGCGGGCTTCGGTGTGCTCGCGGATGTCTTTGGACAGGTTTCCGTGGTGGGGCGAACTCGTCCGGTACGCGGGCGTTCTGGCAGCGGCGGTTGAGCAGGTCGGTGTAGTCCTCGACAGCGGCGCTGGAGTTCGCGAAGAGGGGGTTGCGGGAGCCGCGCAGCGTGGCCACAAATCCTGCTCTGACCTGCCCACACGCCGACGTCTGCAACACCCCTTAGAGCCTGCTGGCAAAGGCTTAAGTGCTGGTGGGCGTGGGGCCGTAGAGAGCCGGTGCGATCTTGTTGATGTAGCCCTGGTGGGACCATTGGGACAGCTGGACGCGGAAGCTGTTGACGTTCTCGATGCCGAGGATGGCGGCCAGTTCGCTACCTCTCCAGGCCCGCCAGGGCTGAGCGGCCAGGAGTTGCAGGACCTTGCCCCGCCGATCGGGGCTGGACAGGTGCGGCAGCGGTGGTGGATCGCCCCAGCGGCTGGCGGGTGGCCGGCCGGCGAGTTCGCGGGTCAGACGGCGGGTCATCTGGTGCACCGTGGCCCACCAGATCAGGGCTTCGTGATGTTCAGGCTTGCGTTCATAGATGCGCACCAGTCGGCGGTAGCGGACCAGCCAGGCGAATGTTCGTTCTACCACCCACCTGCGCGGAAGGACGACGAAGCCGCGCAGGTCGTCGCTGCGCCGCACGATCGTCACGGCCAGGTCCAGGACCTGCCCGGCCCAGGTGACCAGCCGTCCGGCGTAGCCGCCGTCGGCCCAGACCAGACGAACGGTGGAGAACTTCTGGCGCAGCAGCGCCAGTACCGGATGCGCGCCGTCCCGGTCCTGCACCGATGCGGCGGTGACCATCACGCACAACAGCAGCCCGAGCGTGTCGACCACGATATGCCGCTTCTGCCCCTTCAATTTCTTGCCCGCGTCATACCCGCAGGCCGCCGCCCCGACGGTCTCGGCCGCCCGGACCGTCTGGGAGTCCATACAACCGGCCGTCGGCAGTTCTGCCCGCCCGGCCAGAACACGCAACCGGCCACGCAGCCGCCCGGCCAGCCGTTCGGGCAGACCACGCCGGGACCAGCGCACGAAGAACGCATACACCGCCGCGTGTGGCGGGAAATCGACCGGCAGGGCCCGCCACTCGATCCCGTACCGGGTCACGTAGCCGATCCCGTCCAGCGTCGCGCGCAGGTCATGCACCATCGGCCGGCCCGTGGCCGCGACCAGTTCGGCCATCACACCTCGCGCCTCAGGCTCCAGCACCTGCCATTCGCTGTCGGACAGATCTGAGAGCCTGCTGACGAAGGCTTAAGTGCTCGTGGGCACTGGCCCGTACAAGGCTGGTCCGATCTTGTGGATGTAGCCCTGGTGGGACCATTGGGATAGTTGGACGCGGAAGCTGTTGATGTTCTCGATTCCGAGGATGGCGGCCAATTCGGTCCCTTTCCAAGCCTTCCAAGGCTGGGTTGCCAGGAGTTCCAGGACCTTGCCGCGCCGGTCGGGGTTGGACAGGGCGGGCAGCGGCGGCGGGTCGCTCCAGCGGCCATGCGGCGGTTGACCTGCCAGTTCACGGGCCAGGCGGCGGGTCATCTGGTGCACGGTGGCCCACCAGATCAGGGCTTCGTGGTGCTCGGGCTTACGTTCATAGATCCGTACGAGTCGGCGGTAACGCGACAGCCAGCCGAAAGTTCGCTCCACCACCCACCGGCGAGGCAACACGACGAAGCCGCGGACATCGTCGGAGCGCTTGACGATCGCGACGGCCAGGCCGAGAGCTTGCTTGGCCCAGGTAACCAGCCGTCCGGCGTAACCGCCGTCGGCCCACACCAGCGCGAGAGTGGAGAATTTCGCCCGCAACAGGGCGAGCAGCGGGTGTGCGCCATCACGGTCTTGGACTGAGGCGGCGGTGACGGTCACACACAGGAGCAGTCCGAGCGTGTCGACCACGATATGCCGCTTCTGCCCCTTCAGTTTCTTACCTCCGTCGTACCCGCAAGCAGCGGCCCCGGCCGTCTCGGCCGCCTTAACGGTCTGGGAGTCGATACAGCCCGCCGTGGGCAGTTCGTTGCGTCCGGCCATGACCCGCAGGCGGCCGCGCAGGCGCCCGGCCAGCCGTTCGGGCAGACCACGCCCCGACCAGCGCAGGAAGAACGCATACACCGCATCATGCGGCGGAAAGTCGACCGGCACAGCCCGCCACTCGATCCCATACCGGGTCACATAGTTGATCGCGTCCAGCACCGCCCGCAGATCATGCACCATGGGCCTGCCGGTGGCCCTGACCAGTTCGGCCATCACCGCCCGCGCCTCGCCCTCCAGCACCGACCATTCGGAATCGGTCAGATCGGAGGGATATGCCGGATTCCGGCCATGACATTCACACCCCGGTGATGCGCAACCGCTGGCGCCCCGGGACGCGGGAGTGTAGACAGACAACCATGGGCTCCTGGCCGCTGAGCTGCGTAGACAACACCTCAGCTACCGGGAGCCCACTCCCATTCACGGGTCAACAGCCTGAAAATGACCACACCCCGACGGTCTTCTGACTCGAACCCGTCACCAAATCCGTTCGTCAGCAGGCTCTGAGGGGTATGCCGGTTTCCGACCGCGACATGCGCATCCGGGTGAGGCACAACCGCTGGCGCTCACCGCTGCAGGCGTGTAGACAGACAACCACGGGCTCCTGGCCGCTGAGCTGCTTAGACACCACCTCAGCTACCGGGAGCCCGCTCCCGTTCACCGGTCAACAGCCCAATGATGACCGCACCTCGACGCTCTCCTGACCCGAGCCTCGACACCAAAGTCCTTCGTCAGCAGGCTCTTAGGTGTTCGATCGTCGGGGAGGCGCCTGCGGGGACGAGTCGTTCTTCACCGGGAAGGTGACCGTGCCGGTGCTGCCGTTGTAGTTCGTGCTGCCTTCCCAGGTGGCGGTGTAGGTGGTGTCACCTGCCTCGGGCGGGGTGTCGGTGATGGTGAACGTGCCGTTCGCCGCCGTCGTCACGGCCGGGAGGTATTGGGTGGCACCGCCGCCGAGCCGGCGGCGGGTGACAATGAGCTGCTGGGCGCCGGGCTCGGTGCCGTTGCTCAGCGTGAACTTACCGGTGACGGTGAGCGGCTTGCCGGCCACGGCGTCGGAGGGCGCTGTCAGGGCCAGCGACGATGGGGTGCGGGTGATGTCCTCGATCGGAGATCTAGGGCGCGGACCCCTGGCTTCAGCCATGGAGGTAAGCCCTTCTCTCGAATCTTTGAGCGGTAGACAGCGAAAAGCTGTATAATGATCGTTGTGGCCGTGACCCTCCGCACGAACAGCAACATCGCGTTCCAGTGCGCGTTCCACGTCGTGTGGTGCCCCAAGTACCGGCGGCGAGTTCTCGGCGGACAGATCGAGACGCGGCTGAAGGAACTGATCCGCGAGGTGATCACCGAGAAGCAGGCGTGGCTGATCGAGCTGGAGGTCATGCCCGACCACGTCCACCTGCTGGTCGAGGTGGACCCCCAGTACGGCATCCACCGTCTGGTCAAAGCCATCAAGGGCCGCTCCTCGCGGGTGCTGCGACAGGAGTTCCCCAGCTTGACCTCGAAACTGCCGACCCTGTGGACCAACTCCTACTTTGTCGCCACCGTCGGCGGTGCGCCACTGGACGTGGTCAAGCGGTATGTCGAGAACCAGAAGAACCGGTGAGCGGCCATGCTGACCGGACGTAAGTACCGCCTGGACCTGACCGCCGAGCAGACCGCGTTCGCCGAACGAATCGGCGGCGCGTGCCGCAGCGTGTGGAACACCGCCCTGGAACAACGCCGCACCTACCGCAGGCGGGATGCTTGGATCGGCTACCACGAGCAGGCACAGCAACTGGTCGAGGCCAAAACCGAGTTCGGCTGGCTGGCCGAAGTGCCCGGCCACTGCCTCCAACAGACCCTCATTGACCTGGACCAAGCCTGCTCGCGGCACGGCACGTGGAAAGTCCGCTGGAAGTCGCGGGCACGCACCGCGCCGTCGTTCCGGTTCCCCGAAGGCGGCAAAATCACCATCGAGCGACTCAACCGGCGCTGGGCGCGGGCCAAACTGCCGAAACTCGGCTGGGTGCGGTTCCGGATCACCCGGCCGCTGGGCGGGAAGGTGAAGAACGCCACCGTCAGCCGCGACGGCGCGCACTGGCACATCAGCTTCCTCGTCGAGGACGACATCAGCCCGCCCGAGCGGCACGCCTATCCGGGGAGCGCGGCCGGGATCGACCGGGGCGTGGTCAAGGTCGTCACCCGCTCGGACGGAGTGTTCCACCATCAGGTGTTCGCCACCGACCGGGAAGTCGAGCACGCCGCTGTCCTGCAGCGGCGCCTGGCCCGCACCCGTAAGGGATCGGCCCGCCGCAAGAAGGCCGCCGCCACGCTGGGCAGGGCGTTGGCCAAGGTCCGGCGACGCCGCGCCGACTTCGCCGCCAAGACCGCGTGCGTGCTGGCCACCAGCTTCGAGCTGATCGTCTTCGAGAAGCTCGCCACCCGCAACATGACCGCCACCGCGAAACCCAAGCCGGATGCCGACCAGCCGGGCAGCTACCTGCCCAACGGGGCGGCGGCCAAGTCCGGCCTCAACAAGGCCATCGTGGACAAGGGCTGGCACCGCATCGAACTGGCCGCCCGCAGCAAGGCCCGCTACACCGGTAGCCACGTCATCACCGTCAACCCGGCGTACACGAGCATCACGTGCCGCGTCTGCAGGGTGGTGGACCCGAAGTCCCGCGAGAGCCAAGCGGTCTTCCGGTGCACCTCCTGCGGACACACCGAGCACGCCGACGTGCACGCCGCCAACAACATCCTCACCGCCGGGAGGGCGGAGTTCGCGCAACCCAGACCGGGTGCGCGAGCTGGGGCGCGCAAACCACGCAACCGCGTGGGCCGGAAGGCAAACCGCCAAGCAACAGCAGCTCAGGCCACCGCGTAGACGGAGCCCGAGCTGGCTGGAATCCCCCGGCTTAGCCGTGGGGAGCGCTTCAACCGCCACAGGTGCAGCTGGTCCCCGGACCCTCTCAGCAGGGCGTAGAGATTCGTGCCCGAGAACGCGAGCCCGCCCGTGACGAACCTTCCCGCCGGGTTGTCCCCCGAGAAGACCGTCGCGCCCGTCGCCGCGTCGTAGACCGTGACATCGGTGTTCCAATCGCGTCCGCCGGCGACATAGGCATCGCCCGAGCTGATCGCCAGACCTGTGGGGTACGCCTCGTGCGGCTGACCGTAGCGGCGCACCCGGGACAGGGTCGTGGTGTTCCAGGTGTCGAACCGGTACGGTGTGTCGAACGCCGAGATCACATGCGCTCCATCAGAGGTCAACGCGAGGTCCCTCACCTCCGACTGGTCATGCGTCACGCCGTCGATCTTGCCACGCAAGGTGGGAGCGGGCCCGCCGATGTCATAGACGATCAGGTCGGCCGGGACGCCGGTCACCTCACCGACCACGAGTGTGTTGCCCGCGGCCACGACCTTCGGTGCGCTGTGGAGGCCGAGCCCGATGGCGACCGGTGTAGGTGAGGTCGCCGCCAGGTCGAGAGCGAGGAAGCCGCCCTGGAATTTGTCGAAACAACCGTAGCCCACCCACAGCCGCTCGCCGGTCAGCGCCAAAGAGGTCGGGCACGGGTGCTCGGGCAGGTCAATCCGGCGCTTGATCTTGAGGGTGCCGGTGTCGATCTCGGCCACCTGGTTCGATCCGGCTCATCGTGATCGGGTGGTCGTTGTCCACGAGCCTGATGCGGCCGGTTGGTCGTTGTAGTGATCGCAATATTCGTTCAGGACCGCGCGCAGGTGGCGTTCGCCGTAGATCAGCATGCGGTCGGTGTACTCAGCGTGCACCGTCCGGATCCAGCGCTCGGCATAGCAGTGCGCCCACGGCGTCCGCGGGAGCGACGGTGAGCCAGGTCGTCGTGTTCGGCCGTGCTGCGGGTGAAGGTCTCTTCGCCTGCGGCGACCGCGGGGCACGCCGCCACAACGGTGGTCGGCTCGGTCCGGTACGGCGGGGCGCCGAAGCCGAGCGATCAGATGGGCTCGGCCTGGAGGAGGCTTGCTCCCGCACCCAACTCCACGACCTCCCCCAGTTCGAGATCGGCCAAGGCGAAGAGCTTCGCGTACTCCTGTCGGCTCCGTTCCGAGCCGCCGTTGAAGATGGCCAGCATCCTCAGGTCCAAGTCCTTGCTCAGATGCGGCTCCGCGTCATCGGGCAGCACCACCTCCAGGATCAGCGCGCGCCCGTCGGGTTTCATGGCGCGCCGGACATTTCGCAGGATGCGCACGGCGTCGTCGTCGCCCCAGTTGTGCAGGACGCTGGCCAGCAGGTAGACGTCCCCACCCGAGGGCACTGAGTCGAAGAAGCTCCCGGCCACCACCTCGGACCGATCGGCCAGGCCCTCCGCGGCCAGCAGTTCCCCGGCATGGGCCACCACGTGGTCGAGGTCGAAGAGGATGCCCCGCATGCCGGGATTGGCGCGCAGGATCGTGGCCAGGATCGAACCCTTGCCTCCGGCGACGTCCACCATGGTGCCGACATCGGTGAACTCATAGCGCGTGACCAGGCCCCGCGTGAAGGCGTCGGCCCTGGCGGTCATGTAGTCGTCGAAGAGGAGGCTGATGTCGGGATGGCGGGCCAGGCGCTCGTAGAGCTCGCCGTACCTGGCGACGAACGCGGAGTTGCCCTCGCGTACCGTGTCCGGCATTTTGCCCATGGCGTACCAGAAGCTCTCCTCGCCGAGCATGCGCATGGACGAGCGGATCGAGCCGGAGACGTCTGAGCGGAGCGCCGAGCCCTCCTCGGTGAGGGCGTATCGGTCGGCGCCGGCCGGCCGGACGACCCCGATGCCCGCCAGCTCGCGCAGGACCCGGCGGAGTGAGGGGGCGTGCGCCCCGCACCTGGCGGCGAGCTCTTCGGCGTTGAGCGGCCCATGCGTGAGCTGATCGGCCACGCCGAGCTCCGCCATAGTCAAGAGGGCAGCAAAACGGGAGATACCGGAAACTGCCTCCCAGAGGAGGCTGTCGGATGACGGCATGTGCCCTTTCCCAGAGGTCATGGCGTACGGTTCGCCTGCCTGTGCCAGATCAGCAGCCGGCGCTCCGCGAGCACGAACAGCGAGTTGACGATATAGCCGAGAATGCCCAACAGGGCGATCGTCGCCCAGACCCCGGGCGTGTCGAAGCTCCGCTGCGCCACCAGTAGTTGGTAGCCGATGCCGTCCGTGCTGCCGAACACCTCGGAGATCACCATGAGGATCAGCGCGAGGGACAGGCTCAGCCTGAGGCCCGCGAAGATCTTGGGCGAGGCGGCGGGGATGACGATCCGGCATAGCCGCTGCGGTCTCGACAGCCCGAAGACCGTGGCGGTCTCGGTGTAGGTGCGGTCCACGTTTCTGGCTCCGTCGATCGAGTTGAGCAGCACGGGCCAGATCACGCCGGAGACGATCGCGGCGAGCTGCATCGCCAGCCCGGCCTGGAACAGCACCATGAACAGCGGCAGCAGCAGGGGCGGCGGAACGGCACGACCGAACTCGATCAGCGCGTCCACGTAGTCGGCCGCGACCCGCGAACGTCCCAGCACCACTCCCGCCACCACTCCGATGAACGCGGCCAGGAGCCAGCCGGAGAACATGCGTCCCATGCTGGGCAGGATGTTGTCCACGGCTTCGTCGGTGAGGAACAGGCGCGCGGCCGGGCCCGAGAACCACAGCTCGTGCATGCGGGCGACGATGCTCGTGGGCGGCGGGAAGTCGGTGTCTCCGAGCGACCGCGTGACGAGCTCCCACCCGACGATGACAGGAAGAATCACCAAGATCCCGGCAAGTGATTTCACGCCACACCCGTCCGTGCCTGGTGCCAGTTGAACAGACGGCGCTCGGCCGCCCGTAGCGATGCGTTGGCCAGCAGGCCGAACATGCCGGCCCACAGCGTGGCCGCCATGATGAGGTCGGTCCTGTTTCCGCTGCCCGCCTGGATGACGAAGACCCCCAGGCCCGCGGTTCCGCCGGCGAACAGCTCGGCGCTGACGGCGATGATCAGCGCGACCCCGGCGGCGATCCGGACACCGGTCGCGACGAAAGGCGCGGCGCTGGGCAGGCTCACCCTGCCGAGCACAGCCAGCGGCCCGAATCCGAAGCTACGCAGCGACTCCTTCGCCAGCGGGTCGACGTCGTGCATGCCGTACAACGTGTTGAACAGGATCGGCCAGACGGACGCGTACACGATGACGCCGACCTTCATCAATCCGTCCACAGGGATCAGCAGGATCGCCAGCGGGATGACCGCAACCGAGGGAATGGGCCGCAGAAACTCCAGTACGGGCCGGACGGCGCGCTCCAACGGGGCCAGCGAGCCGAGCAGGACGCCTGCCGGGACCGCCACCACCACCGCTGCCAGCAGGCCGAGCGCCCAGTTCGTGAGCGTGGCGAGCGCTCCCGACAAGAACTCTCCGTCGGCTGCCAGCCGCGCGGCCTCCATCAGGATGACGGAGGGTGTGGGGAAGACCACGCCGTCGCTCAGCCCGAACCGGATCACCGATTCTCCCGCGACGAGGAACCCCGCAACGCCCACGACGCTGCGGAATGACCGCGAACGACTCATCCGCCCGACGGCGTCGCGATGACCGACTTCACGTCGATCGGACTCTCGAGGTACTTGTACTCGAGCATGAGGTCGGCCACTTTTTGCAGCCTGTTGGCGCTCAGCTCGCTCGGGAAGGTGCCCAGCGTGATGACCGAGGCGGTCTTCGCATCGATCTTCGTGTACGTGGGCAGTATCGCCTCGATCTCCTTACGGTCGTTCGATGCGAGCGCCTGCGCCCTGGCGATGGCCCGCTGGAAGGCGGCCAGCGTCTTCGGGTTTTTCTGAGCCCAGTCGTCGGAGGCCATCCAACCCGCGATCGGCAGGTCCTCGGTCTGCCCCGTCATGGTGTCGGCGATCTTGCGGAAACCCAGCTTGCTCTGGTTGGCGGTGATGAACGGCTCAGTGATCCAGGCGGCGTCGGCCTGTCCGGTCTGGAGCGCGTTGCCCATGTCGGGGAAGGGCTTCTCGGCGAATTTGACGTCGTTCTCGGTGAGGCCGGCAACCTTCAGCTGCGTCGTGACGGCCAGCGTGGCGATGTTCCGGAAGTTGTTGACCAGGACGGTCTTGCCCTTGAGATCCGCGACCGTCTTGATCGGCGAATCCTTCGGGACCATGATGTTGTAGGCGTTCGGACCGGCCTGGTACATGTCCGCGACGAGCTTGAACTTCTCGCCCTTGCTCACCGCCAGGAAGGTCGAGACGTAGTTGGTCTGGCTGATGTCCAGCTGACCGTTCTTGATCAGCGGGACAGCCGCCGCGCCGCCGGTGATGGTGACCGGCTCGACCGTCAAACCCTCCTGCTTGAAATAGCCCTTGGCGATGGCGATGTAGAGGGAGACAGGGTCGGGAATCGGCATGGCGCCGACCTTGATGGTGACCTTCTCCAAGCCGTTGCCGCCGGTTGAGCCGGCCGGCTCGCCGTTTCCACCGCAGCCGGTGAATAACAGAGTGGCTGTAACGCCGAGCACGACGGTGCGACGGCGCACTTTGCGAGTCATTCGAGGTTCTCCTAACACAGGAAGCCTCCGGTGATCGGCACCGGGGCATCGAACGTGAAGATTACCGAAGGCGAGATCGATGCTGAAGCGCGACGGGTGACGTTCTCTTGGATTTCTCTGCAAATGAATTGCGCCACCAGCGTGAACGGCGGACGCGCACCAAATGATCGGATGACCCGGCGATCGACCGGTCGAGTGACTGTGCGTGATGTTTGCAGAGAATTGCAAATGTTTATTTATTTAATACCCTCGTGGCGTTGGCCGGCCAATGAGTTGTGTGATCGAATTGCGCCGGAGCTTGCCCGCGCTCGGCAGCGGCGCCGGAGCCTGCCCGCGTTCAGTCAGCGACGCGGCTGAAGTCTCCCGAGGCAGGCCGTTGGGAGACGTTCGCCATCGGTAAGGGACAAAAATGACCCAAGTTGGTCGTGCCAGCGTTCCCGTTCTGCAGGAACGGTTCGTGGCCGACGATAAGTCGGCGGAGCAGGTTCCTGCCCACGGGAACCCGATGGCGCTGCGAAACTGGCGGGTGCGGACCCGCCTCATCACGCTTATCGCCATTCCGACCCTGGTGGCCGTGGCCCTGGGGGCGCTGCGGGTCGGCATATCGATCAGCAGCGCGGAGCAGAATCAGCGCATCAGCAACGTGGGCTCCTTGGTGGGGCAGCTCGGGGAGCTGTCCCGCGAGATGGCACTCGAGCGTGACCTTTCCGCGTACTATGTCGCCTCCGACAGGGCATCGGCGCGGTTGGAGCAGCTCACGGCCCAGCGGCGGATCGTCGATTCCAGCGTGCAGCGCACGAATGCGGTGGCCGCGGAGGCCCAGGACTCACTGTCCGATCTCGGCCGCAGGAAGCTGTCCTTTGTCCGCACCAGGCTGACCCAGCTCGCCTCGCTGCGCGCCACCGTGTCCGGGCCGAACGCGCAGCTGCCGCCGCTCCCGACGATGGAGAAGTACTCCGAGGTCATCGCGGAGATGCTGCAACTGTATGACGAGGTGGCGCAGGGCTCGACGGACGAACGGCTGATCTCCACCAGCGCCGCGCTGCGAGCCGTCGCCCGCTCCGAAGAGGAGGCCGCCAAGCTGCGGGGCCTGTTGACGATCGCTCTGGTCAAAGGGGCGTTCGAAGAGCCCGAGCACAAGGCGTTCCTCGACGCGCGCTCCAATCGCGAGAGTGAGCGCGCCTCGTTCCGCGCCGTGGCCACGCTGGCGCAGCGGCAGTTCCACGACAACACGGTCGCCAGTGTGGAGGTCGGCCGGGGCGAGTTCTACATCAACAGAGCCGTGTTCCTCACCAACGCCGGCCTCCCCCTGCGGCGGCTGGACACCTCGACCTCCAACGACGTCACCCTGTGGTTCAACGCCATCAGCGACACCGTCAGCCGGCTGCACACCGTTCAGCGGGCGTTGCTGGAGCAGGTTGGCACCCGAAGCGCCGACATTCAGTCCAGCGACCGGTCCGCGGCCACGCTCAACATCATCATCCTCGCCGTGCTGCTGCTCCTGGTCCTCGCCATCACCGCGGTCATGGCCCGCTCGCTCGTCCGGCCGCTCAGGCGGTTGCGCAGAGACGCGCTCATGATCGCCAGCCAGAGGCTCCCCGAGCTCGTGCGGCAGCTGCGCAACAGCGAGGTCGACACGAAGGCGATTCACGTGCCGCCGATCGCCATCTCCTCCAAGGACGAGATCGGCGAAGTCGCGCGGGCGTTCGACGAGGTCCACCGCGAGGCGGTGCGGCTGGCGGGTGAGGAGGCCCGCCTGCGCAGCAACGTCAACGCGATGTTCGTGAACCTGTCGCGGCGCAGCCAGACGCTGGTGGAGCGGCAGATCACCCTCATCGACGGTTTGGAGCAGGGCGAGCAGGACGAGCAGCGCCTCGGCAACCTGTTCAGGCTGGACCACCTGGCCACCCGTATGCGGCGCAACAGCGAGAACCTGCTGGTCCTCGCGGGCCAGGAACCGCCCCGCCGCTGGAGCAAGCCCGTCAAGCTCGTGGACGTCGCCCGCGCCTCGCTGTCGGAGGTCGAGAACTACGAGCGGGTCGTCCTCCAGGTCCCGGACGGCGTCTCGATTGCCGGACAGGCCGTCAACGACGTCATCCACCTGATCGCCGAGCTTGTGGAGAACGCGTTGTCGTTCTCGCCGCAGGAGACCAAGGTGATGGTGTCGGGCAGCAGGATCGACGGCGGCGGCATGATGCTGTCGATCACCGACGCCGGCATCGGCATGACCCCGGACGAAATCACCCAGGCCAACGAGCGCCTCATTGACGCTCCCACCGTGGACGTGTCGGTGTCGCGGCGCATGGGCTTGTTCGTGGTCGCGCGCCTGGCCCACCGCCACGGAATCCGGGTGCAGCTGCGCCGGCACGAAACCGGGGGGCTCACCGCGATGATCCTCATGCCCGAGGCGCTGCTCGCCACGCAGGCGCCCAGCTATCCCGGCGGTTCTTCCGAGGCTGTCCCCGCCCCACCGCAATGGGGCTCGATCCAGATGGGTCCGGGGCATCCTTCGTACCCGTCCAACCCGCCCGGCGCCTGGCTCGCACCGTCCGAAAGGCCGGCGGGATCCGCCGTCCGGCCGTCCGGGCCGCGCACCGCCGACACCGGCTCCTTCGGCACCGCTGACCCGTGGGCACCGGCGCGGAAACGGCACGACCTGTCAGGCGAGGAAACGTTCCTCCCCAGGCGCCCCAACCTGGGCCTGCGCGGCGGCATGGACGACGCGCCGCAGCGGCCGTCCGGTTACGACTTCCCCGACACGACGTCGGCGTCCACCAGCCCCATCCCGGCCACCAAGGCGACCTCGGAGGAGTATCTGCCGATCTACGCCTCGATCGAGTCGGCGTGGTTCGAGCAGGGAGCCAGCTGGGGGGCGGCCGACGCCGGATGGAACGCGGCGAGAGCCGCCGCGGAGCCGGTGCGCGACGGCGAGACCGCGACCGGGCTGCCCAAGCGGGTGCCCAAGGCCAACCTGGTGCCCGGCTCGGCCACCCCGGCCTCCGCGCCCAAAGACGTCCCGCCGATGCCGTCCATCTCGGCGGACCGGGTACGCAGCCGCCTGTCCAGCTTCCAGCAGGGATACCGGTCCGCTCGGGACGACATCAGTATGGGCATGGCCGCTCCTGACCCGAAGCACAGAGGACAGGGCGCATGAACGACTTGAGCTATATGGCCTACGAGGTCGACTGGCTGATCAGCGAATTCGTTGGCATTGTTCCAGGAGTCGCCCACGCCGTCCTTTTCTCCGGCGACGGCCTGCCGTTGGCGACGTCCTCGGGCTTCCCCGTCGACCGGGCCGGCCGGCTGGCCGCGATCACCTCTGGGCTGATGGGTCTGTCGGTGGCCGCGTCCTGGGCCCTCGACGGCGGTGAGGTTGTCCACAGCATGGTCGAGATGGCGAACGGCATGATGCTGACCACCATGTCGATCGGCGAAAACGCCTGGCTGGCCGTGCTCGCTGCGCCCGACAGCGACGCGGCGCTCGTCGCCTACCACATGGCGCTCATGGCGGACCGGGCGCGTCAGGTGCTGACTCCCGCCGTACGCGAGCATCTGCGCGCCAGCCAGATCAGGTGGTGCGGATGAGTGAGCAGGACGCAGGCGATCATCGTCTTCCGGAATCGGCGCCCTGCCGACCACCGAAGCAAGCCTGTATCCGCCACCGTGCCATGGGTAGCATCGCTGCTTCCTGTTGACCGAAGCTCGAAGGGAAGACCCACTGATGCGCGCGCGCCTGCTCATTGAGCGGCTTGATCGGGTACCTGTGACCGTGACGATGGTCCCCGGATTGTCCATGCTCGCGCTGATCAGCGATGCGCTCGCGGGCCGGGACAAGGGCACTCCCGAACGATGGCGGCAACTGGTGCGCTCCGCCGCGGTGACACCTGATGGAACGGTGGTGGATTCGCTCTCGGCACCCGGCTGCACCGTATTTCCCACTGTCGCGTTCCCCGGAGACTTCAGCCGAGATGTGGACGTTCCCGCGCAACTCGAAATGCTTCGCGATCTGTCGCCCGACGCGTTACAGGTAGAGCTGGACTCCCTGACCAACGGGCAACCGCCGACCCACTGGCAGCCCGCGATGAAGGCCCCTCGCCGTTGGCTGCACGGGTTCGCCAACCTGATGGAGCAGGTGTGGTCCGCCATGCATCCGGAGTGGCAGCAGACACGCGCGCTGTTCGACCGCGAGGTCGAGCGGATCGCTGTGGCCAGCGCCCGAGGAGCACTCGATGTCGTGCTCAATGGCCTGCACCCCGACTGCACCTTCCGTGACGGCGCGTTGACCATCCCCCACTACAGCCTCGACGAGTTCCCCATCGGGTCCAAGGGCCTGGTGCTGATGCCCATGCTCGCCGGACCGAACGCGCTCATCACCTGCGTCGACGGACCGGACGCCGTGTGGGTCGGCTACTCCCCGCCGCATCTGACGATGCCCAGGCCGAAGGACACCGAGGAGCAGCTCGGGTTCCTCTTCGGCAATGCACGGGCGACCATCCTGATCAGCGTTGACCAGCCGCTGTCGATGGGCGTTCTGGCCAGGCGCATCAAATGCCACCCCAGCGTGATCACCTACCACTGCAACCACCTCGAATCGGCGGGGCTGGTCACCCGGCGGCGCGACGGAAGAGAGATCTACGTCCACCGGACCAAGCGCGGCACAGACCTGCTCGACCTCTTCACCTCCTGATCGCCGGCACGCTGATCAACGCCCGATCCGCCCACCGTCCGTGCTACACAGCGGGCCGAGACGGTGGGGGCGGAGTGGGGGCGCCGTGGGAGAGAGTGTCCTCAGGGCGCAGAGGCAGGTTCGACTCGCGGACATAGAACGCGGGTGGACGCGGTGCGAGGCGGTGAACGTAGCGTCCGACCAGGGCCACAGCGGCGAGCGTCCCCGCCGACACCAGCAGGTGCGCGACCTCCAGCCCCAGGACGGCCGCCACCAGGCCCAGCGCGGCAATCAGGTACAGGGCGTTCAACGGCCGCCAGGAGAAGCCGAAGAACAACTCGAAGGAGTGCCCGGCCAGCCGAGCCAGCCGCAGTTTCGATCGGCCGGAGTCGCGTTCGCGATGGCTGACGTCGACCATGGTATGCCGCGCCCCCACCAGCGGCACGGCGGCCATGAACCAGGGCAGGCGCAACTCGGTGATCGTGCGGGCGACGGGGGTGCGGACGAGCCGGAACGTGGAGGCGCCCCGGGGCATCTCGATGCGGAACACGGTCCGCGCCGCCCAGTGCAACCCAGCCGAGCCGATCTTGCGTACGAGCGGGTCGCGCCGCCGCACTCGGCGGCCGAAGACGATGTCGTGGCCTTCGGCGGCGCCGTCGAGCAACCGCCAGATCTGCGATGGCGGAACCTGCAGATCGGCGTCGCACTGGACGGTCCAGGGCTGCCCGGCGTAACGGAACCCGGCGGCCATGACGGCCTCGATGCCGAAGTTGCGGGTGAAGGACAGATAGCGCACCCGCGGGTCCGCCTCGGCCAGCGTACGGATGCGGGCGAGGGAGTCGTCGGTGCTGCCGTCGTCCACGAAGAGGATCTCCAGGTCCTCGATGGCAGCCAGCTCCGCCATCAGTTCCTTGTGGGCCACGTCGACCTGAGCGCCCTCGTTGAAGCACGGCACCAGCACGGTCAATCCGGTCATCGCGCCCTCCACAGCGCCAGGCCGAGGACGAGCGGGTTCGCCCCCAGCGCGTACACGGCCCCGGCCGCCCCGGCCAGGGAGACGGCCACGACGCCCAGTCCGGCGACGGCGGCCAGGGCGATAACGACCGCCCTGGCGTTGGCCCGCAGGTTCGTATGTTCGACGACGAAAGTGGCACCACTGGCCAACGCCTGCATCGGCAGCAGGGTGAGGGCCAGCGCCCCAAGCGCGAGCTGCCCGTGCTGTCCTTGGGCCAGCACGATCCCGGAGATCAGCAGCCATAGAGCCGCCCCCAGCGCGGCGAGCCCGGCCATGCGCCGCGCGAGCACGCGTGCCCCGGCCAGGCCACCCCCGGCCACGCGCAGCGAGAGCTGCGGCTGGTAGATGCGCTGCACGGTGTAGAGGATCGACAGCGCGAATCCCCAGCCCAGTGTGACGAGGTAGAGGTCGCCGCTCTGCGCCGCGTGCGGGCTGAGGGCCAGCTCCACGAACAGGGCACCGATCATCGCGTTGTTCATCACGTCGGCCGCACCCATCAGCAGCATGGTCCCGGCCAGCACGCGGCGCAGTCCGGGCCGCGGTCGTGCCTGGCGCGGCAGCCCCGGCAGCAGCGACAGGTTGAGCACGGTGACCAGCGCCAGCAGCCCGGACAGGTAGCCGGTCGGCCCGACCCCCGCCAGGAACGCCAGCCCCGCCATCGCGCCCATCCCGAGGCCCAGCACGGCGAAGTGAACGGTGTCGCGGGTGTAGTGACCGAGCGCGCGGTGCAGGGCCACGCCAAGCATTCCGCAGCCCAGCGCCACGTAGTAGGCGATGCCCAGCAGGTACAACGTGAGGTGCTCCCCCGGAGCGGCGGCCAGCGCGACCACCGCCGCGACGGCGGGCGGCACCGGGACGTAGGCGACCAGGGCGCGTAGCATGCCGGCAAGGTCGTCCCTGGTGCGGCGGGCTCGCGGGATGAGCTTCAGCGCCGCCTTCTCGCCGCCGGACTGCACGACCATGCACAGCCAGCCAACGGCTCCCATCACCGCCGCGTAGGCGTTGAAGTCGGGACGGCTCCAGGCCAGGGCGAGCAGGGCCGCCGAGCCGTACAGCATGAGCCGGAAGACGGCACGGCCGGCGAGCAGCGTCGTCAGCCTGGACAGCCCGATGCGGTGGGTGACGGCGCTCATCCGGCGTCCAGGTCGGCGACCACTTGCTCGCGCAGCGGGCGCGAGCCGTCCCGCAGGTACGTGCGCAGGGCGGCCTCGACCGACTCGGCTCCGAAGCGGTCCAGCACGCCGATCGGCGAGGGCCCTCTGTCCACCTGGAACAATGCAGAGAAGAATGTCCTGAGCCGGGCGGACTCGAAGCGGTCCGGCAGGGGCAGCAGGCGGGCGACCGCCTCGCGGTCCGGAGAGGCGGCCGGTGGCGCGGCCAGCCACGTGGCCGCGCGGCCCGGCCCGGCGAACCAGGCGCGTACGTGGGCGAGGCGCTCGGCGGTCCAGGAGTCGCCCGGTGCGAGCCGCGCCTCGGCCAGCCGCAGGTCGTAGCACGTCGCGTGCAGGGCGGCGCACACCTGGGGGAAGGCGGGCGGCCTCGTGGGCAGGTCGCCGGCCGAGATCTCGCTGATCTCCGCCAGGAGCCCGGCGGCGGTGTCGTCGGTTCTGGCCCTGAGCACCAGCGCGTCGAACTCCTGGTACCAGCTGGTCAGGGTGGCGCGGTCGAGCGGGCGGTCGTCGTCGTTGTCGCGGATCCAGCGGATCATCCGGGCCGGCAGGTACGGCACGAGCGGATCATCGGCCACGGAGCGGGGCGCGACCGGAACCTCCAGGAAGACGGCCCCACAGGAGCGGCACGACCGGCGTCGCCCGCGCAGGCGGGTGGGGTGCGGGTCGCCGCACTGCACGCATCTCACAGCGGCACCGCCATCACCGAGGAGGGCAGCAGGTCGGCGCCCAGACTGCCCTTGACCTCGGCCTGTCCCTTGCCGAGCACCAGTCCGTGCTTGCCCGCGCCAATGGCCCACTCGATCATGCGGACGTAGCCGTCGAAGTACAGGTGCTTGCGACCGCCGTTCTCGGGAGGGACCGCGCCCCAGCTCAGGCAGATGGGCCAGTCGGGGTGGTCGAGGATGAGCGACAGGCCGAGCAGCCGTTCGCCCTGCCGGTAGGTCAGCGCGACGCTTTCGCCGCTGCCGATCAGCGCCTCCAGGTAGGGCAGCGGGAGCGGCGGGGCCGGGAACAGCCTGCTGCGGTGTTTGAGGTCGTTCTCGGCGCGCAGGCCGGCGGCTTCGTCCGAGCTGACCAGTTCGCGGGCGGCCCCGATGCGTACCGACAGCTCGGCGGAGAAGGTCTTGGCGCGTCTGCGCAGGGAGTCGCGGCGGCGCGGATCGAGCACCGCGTACCAATCCTCCAGGCGCGGCCAGGGCAGGATCAGTTTGGCCAGGGGCGCGGTGGGGAGGCGGAGCCTGAGCGGGCCGGGCAGCAGCGCGCTCTCGCCTTCCGAGACCTCGCGCCACACCATGCTCCGCCAGCCGGGGCCGAGTGCGCGGCGCACCGCGCGAGCGTAGCCGGGCAGGAGGTCGGGGTCGTTCTCACCGCGCCACCACCAGCCCTTCTGCGAGCGGTTGCCAGGCGCGTGCACGTCCACGACGCCCGCCACCCCACGCCCGGGCCCGGCGTACCTGCCCCGCCGTAACCGCGGGGCGCGCAGCGAGGCCGACACCGCGCCCACCGCCTGGCCGTCGCGCCGCAGCACCGCCAGCAGCACGGGCGCCTGGGCGGCCCAGGCGTAAGCGCGCAGGAGGTCGTAGCGCCAGGTCACCCGTTGGCCGGCGGCGCGGCGTAACTCCTCCCAGTCGCCGGGCTCCGGGTCGTGCCGCGGATCAAGCAGCTCGACCCTCATCCGATCGCCCATCTAGGTACTGCCACGAGTCTCATAGGGAGGTATTCGAACCCCAGCGAGCATTTGACGTCAACGAAGCCCCGCCCCGCGAACAGCCGCTCGGCCTTGCCCGCCGCCGCGCGGGCGACGATCCGGGCGTAGCTGTCGAAGTAGAGGTCCTTGCGGCCGCCCTCGTCGGCGGGCAGCGCCGCCCATGGCCCGTACATGGGGGTGACAGGGTGGTCGTAGACGATGGCGAAGGCGAGAAGCCGCTCGCCCTCGTGATAGGAGACGGTCCAGACGTCGTCGCGGCGGGTCAGCTCGGCGAAGTAGGCGACGGACAACGCGAGGCGGCGATCGAACGAGGCGGCCGGCCGCGCCAGAAGGCGGCCCAAGAAGGCGCCCGGCCCGTTTCCCTGCACCGTGCGGGCCGCGACCCGGGCGGCGTGGCGCTCGTGGAGCTCGGCCAGCTGGGCGGGGTCGAGGTCGGTGCGCCCGCTGCCCTCCAGGACGCGCAGCGTGCCGGCCCCCTCGATCCGCCTGAGCTGGCGGCGCAGCGTGGAGCGGCGGTTGCGGCTGAGCGTGGCGATCCATTCCTCGGCACTCGTCCAGCGCACGGGTAACTGGGTCGTGCCGGGAGAGTGGCGGACCACTGCGCCGCGTCTGGCCACCAGCGGAAGGGCGGGCTCGGTGACCATGCGGTACACCACTCCGGCCAGCCGCCGGCCGAACCGGGCGACGGCGGCCTGTTCGAAGCCCCTGATGATCGCCCGCCCTTCGGCGCCGTCGGGCAGGCACCACGTGGGGCCGTTGGAGTGGGCAGGCAGGCGTACGTCGAGCAGGAGCGGCCCGCGTCCGAGCCGGAGCGCGCCCACGGCGCCGACGACTCGTTCCCCCTCGCGAGCCACGCATAGCAGCGGTCGTGCCCAGGATCCGTCGAAGGAGGCGCGGATCACGTCGTATGACCAGATAGCCGTCAGATCGCGGCTACGGCGGAAGTCTTCCCAGCCTGCGGGTTCGGGATCACGATCCGGCTGGAAGAAGTCGAACCTCACGGTGCGTCCTAGCTGCGCGGTGAATATATAACAAATATGCAACATAGTTATATGCCGTCGAGAATTGAAGTATATGTCTGGTTTGATCATGCCGCGTCACACCATTGGACGCGTGCATCCTTCGCCCGCGCACCACCACCGGCGCGGCGCTGATCAGGGGGAAAGCATGAAAGTTGGCGTCACCGGCGGCAACGGCTTCATCGGCCGTTACGTATGCGAGGAGTTAGCCGCCCGCGGTCACACTCCGGTCATTTTCGACCACCGTAATCGCGGTACAGGAACCTTCGAATTCATGCTCGGCGACATCAGAGACGCCACGGCCATGGTCGAACTGGCTGCCCACACCGACGCGATCATCCATCTGGCCGCCGTCCTCGGGACCCAGGAGACCATCGCCAACCCGCGTCCCGCGGCCGAGACCAACCTCGTCGGCGGCCTCAACTTCCTCGAAGCCGTCGCCCAGTACGACCTGCCCGGCGTCTACATCTGCGTCGGCAACCATTGGATGGACAACAGCTACTCCATCTCCAAGACCGCCGTCGAGCGCTTCGTCCGCATGTTCAATGCGCACCGCGGCACTCGCGTCAACCAGGTCAGGGTCGTCAATGCCTACGGCCCACGGCAGATGGCCGCCCCGCCGTTCGCGCCCGGCAAGGTCCGCAAGATCACCCCGGCCGTGGTCTGCCGCGCGCTGTCCGGCATGCCGGTCGAGCTGTACGGGGGCGGCACTCAGATCTCCGACATGGTCTGGGTCGGGGACGTCGCCAGAGGGCTGGTCTCCGCGCTGGAGACCGCGGCTGCTCAAGGCCCGCTGAACCACGTGGTGGAGATCGGCCCTGTCGAGTCCACCAGCATCCGCGCCGTCGCCGAGATGATCATCGATATTTGCGTGGAACGCGGCTACGACCGCGTCCCGATCGTCGACCTGCCCATGCGACCGGGCGAGACCCCGGAGACGGCCGTCACCGCCGACCCGGAGACGCTGCGTTCGGTCGGCATCGCCCCCGACACGCTGGTCTCGCTGCCGGAGGGCATGACCAAAACCGTCGACTGGTTCATCGAGAACCGCGGCACCCACTGGAGCCCCCCGCAATGAGCCACCTGGTCATCCTGGGCGGCTCGGACGGCACGGTCAGCGCCTTTCGCGCCGCCAGGCGGATGGGCCTGACCACGATCTGCGTCGACATGCGGCCGGACGCCCCGGGGGTCGGGGAGGCCGACGAGTTCCTCCACATCAGCACCCGTGACGTCCCAGCCATCGCCGCCGCGCTGCGCGGGCGTGCCGGGCTGGCCGGTCTGCTCGCCCCCGGCACCGACATCAACCTCCCGTCGCTGGTCGAACTTGCCCGTATGCTCGGCCTGCCGTGCGGGTTGACAGAGGAGACGCTGCGCGCCTCGACGGACAAGCTCTACTTCCGCCAGGTATGCGAGCGTCTCGGCCTGCCGGGGCCGCGTTACGCCACCGACCCGGCGCTGCGGCCGCCGCTGCCGGTCATCGTCAAGCCGGTGGACTCCGGCAGCTCGCGCGGCATCACGATCTGCCGCGAGCCCGGCGAGGTCCCGGCGGCGATGGCGCACGCGGCGGACGTCTCCCCGAGCGGGCGGGTCATCATCGAGGAGTTGCTGACCGGTGAGGACCTCTGCGCGGAGGGCATGCTCCAGGACGGCAGGGTCGCCCTCCTCGGTCTGAGCAGGCGCGTCACCGCGCCGCCGGAGGTGGTGGCGGTCGGGCACGACATGGCGCCGGGCGACGGCGTCCTGGAGAAGGAGGTCACCCGGCAACTCGAACTCGTCTGCGGTGACCTCGGGTACTCCGACGGCCCGCTCAACGTCGACCTGTTCGTGAACGACGGTGAGGTCACCCTGGTCGAGATGGGCGCGCGGATCGGCGGCAACGGGCTGGGGGAGGCGCTCGGACTGATGCACGGGGTGGACACGGTCGAAGCCGCCGTCCGGTTGGCGGTCGGAGAGCGTCCCGATCTGACCCCGACCCGGCGGGGTCCCGCTTCGGTACGAGTGCTGCGCGCGCCGGCGGCGGGAACGCTCGCCGCCATCGAGGGCCTGGCCTCACTACCGGAGAGCGCCGAGGTGGTCGTGGTGGCCAAGCCGGGGGACCAGGTCGTGCCCTACACCGAGTGCCGGGCCAAGCTGGGCTACGTCGTGGACCACGTACCGGCCGACCTCGATGCGCTGATCAGGATAGATGTCCGCTAGCAACTCCGGTTTCGGCTTCTCCGCCGCTTTGTGGGAGCGGGCCTACCGGCGCACCGTCCGGTCGGCCTTCGCCCGCGTACCCTTCTA
Source organism: Nonomuraea sp. NPDC050153 (assembly GCF_044460125.1). Classification (NCBI taxonomy): domain Bacteria; kingdom Bacillati; phylum Actinomycetota; class Actinomycetes; order Streptosporangiales; family Streptosporangiaceae; genus Nonomuraea; species Nonomuraea sp. NPDC050153. The sequence continues at coordinate 285,940 of NZ_JBITJQ010000009.1, read as the reverse complement.
CCGGGACCAGTGGGTACGGGCCGGCCGGGCGCTCAGCGAGCCCGTGCCCACGCCGTGCGCGGACCTGGCGGGGCAGCTACACCGACTGTGCCCGTTCGCCGAGCCGTACGACCCGGGAGCGGAGCCCAGCCTGTGGATCGGCTCCACCGCCGAGTTGCGTGCCGTCCTGAGCATGGCGGGCGCCGGCGGGCGCGCACCGGTGCTGGAGGTGCGCCGGGCCGTGCTCGACCGGCGCACGCTCGGCCTGTCCAGGCGCTACGGCGTGCTGCTGGCGACCGATGCCAAGGTCAGGCACGAACGGCGGCGGCGCGAGCTCAACGAGCCCGCCCTACGGCTGGCCGCGGCGGCCGGACGGGCAGTCCTGGTGGGCGAGCGCGAGGCCGTGGCCGAGTTCCTGCCCGCGCTGGCCGAGGTCGAGACGCGCGTGCTGGAGCGGGCGGGGCTGGACGGCGCCGGCCGAAGCGATCTCGTCCATGATCCGTACCTCGGCTACTACGCCGCACGCGCCGGGTGCGGTCACCTTCATCTGCTGTGGCGGCGTTTTCACGCGCGGGTGGCGGACGACGGCTCGCTGGCCGTCACCGCGCTGCTCAGGCGCAGGCCCGTGCTGGTCGACGTGGTGCCGGACGGCGCCGCCACGCTCGGACGCTGCCCCGCCCACGACACCCCGATCCTTGGAGTCACACCGTGATCAGAGCCAACCTGGTAACGCTCGTGACGGGCGTCGTGGCCGTCGCACTGGCCGGGCTGGTCCGCTTCGTCCTGCCGTACGAGCAGGACATCACCAGCCTGTGGGGCTTCCTCGTGAAGCTCACCCCGCAACTGGCCGCCATCGTGGCGATCGCCTGGCTGGACGTGGAGACCGCGCGCCGGCTGCGGCTGCACCTGATCGCCCTTCCCGCCCTTTTCCTGGGCTTCCTGCTGTACTTCGTGCCCGCGACGTTCATGGCGGCGATGGACATCGAGGACGGGTCGGGCACCTTCGAGGACCTCTATCTCCACGTCGTGGTGTTCGTACCGTTCTTCATCGTGGCCTTGCTGCTGGCTTACCGGATCGGCGGCGGCTCGCGGGAAGGCGTGCTCCGGACGGGACTGGCCATGTCGATCCTGCACGTGTCAGGGCTGGAGGACCTGGTGGCGGTCTCGATGAACCGCCGGCTCAGCGCCATCCCAGAGGTGTGGACGTGGGCGGACCACATCACCGTACGACTTGGCCATCCGGCGACCAAGACCGAGGCGTACGTCTTCATCATCGTGCACGTGGTGGCGGCACTGCTCGTCCTGTTCGTCCCGCTCCGCCGGCTCCGGCGGACGGCGGCGGCCGGAGCAGGCGAGATTCCTGCCGGTGAGGGGAAGCAGGCGCCACGGTAGCTCGGGGCCGCCCGCGGCCCTGGCACTACGTAGGCCGACTTTCTTCCCCAGTGCTGCACCGAGATCCCTGCCGGTTCAGTCGCCGTTCTCGTCCACGACCGCGAAAGACGCGTTCCGGGGCAGCACGGCCACTCCGAGCGGCACGATGGAGACCAATGCCATCCACTCGCGGCAAAGTAGCCATCACAACGTTCCGCCCCGGAGCAGGAACATCGCGACGAGGATGACGCCCAGGACGGTGGGCGCCCAGAACGTGGTGACCAGGCCGCGGCGCAGCGTTCGACGCGCCCCGGCCAGGGCCAGCTCCGGGGGAGTGGCCGGCGACGGCGCGGCGGCCTGCTGAGCGTCCACGGGCAGACAGGCGGTAAGCGTGAACCCGTCGCCGTCGGGACCTGCGCGCAACGTGCCGCCGGCCAGGCGGACGCGTTCGTCCAGGCCGACCAGCCCGTACCCGGGTCCGGCCGGGTCGGCCGGCCTCTGCCGCGGGCCGTGCGCCCGCCCGTTGGCGACGGTCACCTCCAGCACGTCGCCGGTGCGGTGCAAGCTCACGCGGACGACGGACCCGGGGGCGTGCTTGGTCGCGTTGGTCAGCCCCTCCTGCACGACGCGGATGGCGGCCCGGGCGGTCGGGTCGGGCAGCCCGGCCTCTGCCTCCTCGTCGGTCTCCAGCCGCACGTCCACGCCGGAGGCTGCGGCCCGCTCCACCAGTCAGTGCCGCGACCTTCGCGCGAGCGGCCTGCCGGCGGGCCATCAGCTCACCGGACAACTGAGCGATGACCTGGCGGGCGACCCGCGGCGACAGGAACGCCGCCCCCTCGTGCGCCGCGCGCACCGCTGCCATCAGCTCGTACGGGTCGCCGGACTTGAGCAGGAATCCCGACACCCCTCCCTCCAGGGCGGCGGCCACGTACTCGTCCTCGCCGAAGGTCGTCAGCATCACCACCGCCGTCTCCGGCACCACCCGCCGCAGCTCCGCCGCAGCGCTCAACCCGTCCAGGACCGGCATGCGGATATCCAGCAGGACGACGTCCGGACGGTACGCGCGGGCCTGCTCGACGGCCTGGTGGCCGTCCGCCGCCTCGGCGACCACCTCCACGTCCGGGGCCGCGCTCAGGATCGCCCGCACTCCGGCGCGGATCATCGCCTCGTCGTCGGCCAGCAGCACCCGGATCACAGCACACACCGTACTCCGCACTTCTGCCGCGGCTACCCCACCGCCGAAATGGACAGGATCATGACCGCCCGCCCGCGAAGCTCCACGGGCGTACGCGATAACGGCTGTCCGCCGGTTCCTCAACCCCGTCCTCCTGGAGGAAGGCGCGGGCCCCACACAACATCGCTCGAAGGCCGTTGTCCCGTCCCAAGGGACTCGGGGCCGGACAACGGCCTTCATAACGCCCGCCACTCCATCGACCAAGTGCCGGACCGCCACGACAAGAGCGCGACATTTACCGTGGCGCGTCACAGGTCTGGGCGCTGGCCGGTGGGCTGGGCTCCACGCTGGTCATCGGAGGGCCGGCCGGGCTGTATCCGGCGATCAGGGCCTCCCGCCTGTCACCGGCCGAGGCCCTGGCCACCAACGGTTGACGTCCCCGTAGGCTCGGTGCTCCCGCCAGCCCGCAGGATCCGCCAGCTCAGGTAGGCGCACAGCCCCATGGACGGCGCGCCGAGCAGCGTGCTGGCGATCCCGAGCGCGACCACCTGATCGGCCAGGTAGAGCGGCACCATCACGGCCACGGCGACGGCGAAGCGCGCCAGGAACACGCCCATGCAGGCCTGGTAGCGCCGCATCAGCGCCCGATCGCGCCGCCAGGCGAACCCCTCGCCGCGCGCCGCACCCACGACCAGCCCGACAACCGGCCACCGGATCAGCATGGACACCAGGAACACCGTCCCGCCAGCGGAGGTGAACAGCAGGCCAGGCAGGTAGAAGTCGATGCCCTGCCCGGTGCTGCCCGCCATCGCGGCCGACACCCCCACGACGGCGAGCCCGCCGGCCGCCTGCCAGTACTTGCGATCGGTGAACACGCGCACCACCGCCAGCACGAGCACCCCGCCGACGGCCGTGAGCGCCGAGGCCAGGACCTGGCCGGTCAGCAGGTAGGCCACCAGGAACAGCGCCCGGGACGCGACCCCTTCGGCGACCGTTCGCCAGCCGCCCACCGCGGCGAACACCGTCATCGACCCGCTCGTCAGAAGCCGCAGGCTCATGCGACCGGCTGCGGGAAGCTGTCACGGCGCATCGCGTGCTCGTAGCCGCCGATCGCGGCGGCCAGGTCCTGCTCGCCGCGATCGGCGCGGATCAGGGCATCGCGGAGGCGGTGGGCGTCCTGCATCGCCAGATTCCCCCCGAACCCGGGCGCCACGTGGATGGCGTCCCCGATGAGCGTCACCGGAGCGGCGGGCCACGCCTCCATCGCGGGAATCGCCCCGCCGCGCAGCGCGACCGTGAGGCCGGGCCACGCCTCCTCCACGATCGTCCGCAACGGGGAGGGCAGGTCGCGGGCCAGTTCCCTGGCCCTCTGCCAGAGCGCGTCCGGCGCCTCGCTCGCGACGGGGGGCGACGACAGCGCCCACATCACGTAGTCCTCGGCCCCGTCGACCGCCCGGGCGCGCAGCGCGGGCAGCCACCGATCACGCGCCGCCGCCGGGGGCTGGGTGAAGCGCAGCACGCCGAGCGCCATCACCATCCCGTCCGCCTGCAGGCTGGCGGGATCGTGCCCGATCAGCGCGTGCACCCCGGCACCGGCCCGCAGCGGTGCCGCGCCCATCAGCATGCGCCTGCCCGAGTCGGCCACGCGCACGTGCGGCAGGAACTGCCGGCGCACCGCCGAGCCGATGCCGTCCGCGCCGACCAGCACGTCCGCGGAGTCCACGCTGCCGTCGGAGAAGTGCACCCGGACCCCGGCGCCCTGCCGTTCGAACCGGGTGAACGCGGTCCCGAACCGGACCGCGTCCTCCAGTCCGGCCAGCAGCACCGCCCGCAGCAGCGGCCGGTGGGTCTGCCGGCCCGGCCGTACCCGGCCGGCCGTGCCGTCCATGGGCCTGGCGCCGACGACCGAGAGCACCCCCTCTACCTCGCCGAGCATCAGCGTCCGTTCGCGCTGCCCGCCCATCGTGGCCTCGGCCACCGCGGCGTGCGCGGGCGGCAGGCACGCGCGAAGCGCCGCCATTCCGCGCTCGTCGAGGTGCAGGCTGATGCCCTGCGGGCGTCCTCGCGCCCCGTCCCGCTCGTAGACCACGACGTCGATCCCGGCCTCGCGCAGCCCCTGGGCGAGGGTCAACCCGCCCAGCCCGGCGCCGGCAACGATCACTCGCATACCGCCACACACCTTTCTCCATCGCTTGGTGAAGAACACTCTAACCCAAACTTCACCGATTGATGGAGAAAGGTAGACTTCCGGGTCATGACAGCAGACCGCGCCCGGCCCGGGCGCTGGCGATCCGGCGCGGAGAGCAGGCAGCGCATCCTGGAGACCGCCCGGACACTGTTCCGGCAGCACGGCTACGACGGCACCACGGTGCGCGCGGTCGCCGCCGAGGCGGGCGTCGACCCGTCGATGGTGTTCTATTTCTTCAAGACCAAGCAGGGGCTGTTCGGCGCGGCCGTCGACATGTCCCCGCAGACGCCGGCCGCGATCGCGTCGATCTTCACGGGCGGCCTCGACGGGATCGGGGAGCGGATCGTCCGGACGCTGGTGGAGAACCTGGACAGCTCCGACAGGACTCCGCTGGCGATCCTCACCCGCTCCGCCCCCACCCACGACACCTCCGAGGCGCTCCTGCGGGAGTTCATCGACCGGGAGATCAGCGGGCGCCTGGCGGCGATGCTCGACACGCCCGACGCGGCACTGCGGGTGGGCATGGTCAACGTGCAGATCCTGGGCCTGGCCGTGGCACGCTACCTGGTCAAGATCGAGCCGATCGCCTCCGCCCCCGCCGATGACCTGGTGGCCCGATTCGGCCCGCTGGTGGATCGCTGCCTCACCGGCGAGCCGTAACAGCAGCGGGCCCGCCTCACCGGACTGCGCAGGGTGGGCCGGCCGTCCTTCGCCGTGAAAGTCCGCATCACCAGTCGCCTTCCTGGGGGCCGACTTGCCCGTGCCAGTCGTCAATGCCGCGGGCTGCTGCGCGTTCGGCGGCGTGGTCTTCTGCGGTGGGGCGGTACCACTGGAGCTTGGTGCGGATGGTGAGGAGGTCGACCACGTAGGCGCTGGTATCCACTTCGTCATACTCGACCGAGTCGCTGCCATCCGGCGCGTAGAGGAAGCCCTCCTCGGCGACTTCGCCGAGGAGTTTGGCTACCTTCTTGCCACCGATGCCGTACTCGCCTACCACGGAGAGTTTGAGGCCGAAGACGTACGCGACTTGTGCGTGCCGGCGTTGGAATTCACCTCGGGCGAAGGTGCAGTTCAATGCTTGTCCGACGCGGGCGGCGACCTGCTCCAGCGCCTCGTCGGTATCCAGGCGAGCGCTGAAGCGTATCTCCTGTCGTTTCATCTGAACACTCTTCCTTGCCAAGGCTGCTCCACGTCAAGGGCGATCACAGGTTCCAGACCCGCACCGACCTCGCCGAGCGCCGGCGCAGCCTGCGCTGCGCCGCCACCAGTGGGAGAACACCCCGCTGACCGGGAGGGGCAGCGGGGCGTTACAGCGTCAGACGCGGAACGGCAGGCCGGCCACGTCCACACCACCCGGCGCGATCACCACCACGACCACGGCTTCTCGGCCGCGTGCGGGGATCGCCGCTGCCGTCCTCACGCGGCAAGGCGACGGCGATCTTGCGGGCGCCCCGCCCGGTGGATGACCAGCCCCGTTCTACGGCCGAGTTCGCACGGGGGATCCACACCCGGGGCTGACCGATGACCATACCTCCGACCAACGGGGTGACGGCCTCACCTGCTCGCCCTGCTTGGAACAAGATCAACCCCTGGACGGTAAGACCGCGTACGTAGTCCGGCAGGTAGGCGTCCCGGTTCAGCTGGGCAAGTTCCCCGCACAACTCGACGGACTGTCCGGGCTCCATCACGTCGAAGCCCTGCCGCCGGTAGAAGGCGCTCAACCCGGGCGCAGGCGGAGCGTCTCGCCGCGCTGCGCGCCGTGGCCGAACTCCTCTGACCACGCGGGCCGGGTCACTTCGACGAATCCCGAAATGGGGCTAAGAGCCGACTTTCTCCCGTTACGGTGCGGGAAATGAACGCTGACCAGTTGCATGAATACGCGAACCAATTGCGTGACAATTTCTTGCGACTACAGGATCAATCCCTGGAACTGCACCAACGCGCCCGAGCCCTGCAGGTCACCCACAGCTCGCCCGACGGCCTCGTCTCCGCCACGGTGGGCGCCCGCGGTGACCTGATCCGGCTCGAGCTCGACCCCCGGGTCTCCCGCCTGCGGGACAGCGGCAGGCTGGCCGGCCTCATCACCGCCACCGTGCAGCAGGCCGCGGCGATGGCCCAGGAGGAGATCGTGCGGATGTTCGCGCCCCTCGTCCCGCCGGAGCAGATGCGGGCCCACCTGGACGGCGACCTCGACAGCGTGCTGGGGCACCTGGACGACCGGCTGCGCGAGATCGGGTAGCGGATGGCCGAGCACGTACGCATGGAGCGGTCTCAGGTCGAGGCCGGGCTCAAGGGCTGGCAGGGCCACGCCGCCGGACTCGGTGACGCTCTGCGCGACGCCACCGCCCGCATCGAACGGCTGAACGCCGCCGCCCCCTGGGGTGGCGACTCGGCCGGGCAGGAGTTCTACCGGGCGTACTCGGCCGAAGGAGGGCCCGACACGCTCATCGCCTGGGCCGGGCAGCTCATGAGGAACCACGAGGCCACCGGCGAGGGTGTACGGCAGACCGTGGAGACCACGAGCGAGGCCGCCTCCGCACCGAGGGACGATCGGGTGTGAGCGTCCACGCGGGGGCGGAGCACAACCGCAGCACACCGGTTACCAGCCCGCCGGGCGGTGGCGACGACACGATCGGCAGCGGCGGCTACGCGACCGACGTCACGCCGGCCTGGGGAGAGGGCGCGCCCGAGTGGGTGGACGTCCTGATCTCGCTGGTGGCGGCCGGGCAGATGTGGCCGGAGGGCAGCGAGAAAGGCCTGGCGGAGCTGGCGGTGGCCTTCGACGATCTGTCGCGGACGGCGCTGGCCGGGCAGGACGTGAGCTCGCGGGCCACGATGCTGGACGGGTGGTCGGGCGCGTCGGCCGACGCCTTCCGCGAGCACACCGACGAGCTCGCGTCGGGGGAGACGGGGCTGGCGGGGATGGCGCGGGCCGCTCGGGCGTACGCGCTGCAGCAGGACTCCTTCGCGCGCGCCACGCAGTACGGCAAGCTGTCCATCAACGTCGGCTACTGGATCACGGTCGGCGCGGCCGCCGTCGGGGTCATGGCGAGCTTCCTCACCGCGGGCGCGACCACACCGCTGCTCGCCGCGTACGCGCAGCGGCTGCGGGCCTTCCTCAACCAGGTGTTCGGCTCCCTGGAACGGGCGGCGGGGGCCGGGCGCGGGCTCACGGCCGTCGCGCCGAAGCTCGCCGCCGTCCAGACGGCCCAGTTCGGCGGGAGGCAACTCGGCCAGGGGCTGCTGGCCAGGGCGGTCACCAGCCACATGCTGCGCGAACTGCCGGAGGAGGTGGGCGAGGGCCTGCTCATGGACGGGCTCGCCCAGCAGCGGCAGATGGAGCTCGGGACGCGTACGAGCTGGGACACCCGCATGACGGCCGCGAACGTCCTCGGCGACGCGACCGGCGCCCTGCTGGCGTCCCGGGTCGCGCCCGCGGTCTCCAAGTACGTCTCCGGCCTCCCCGGCCTGCGCCACCTCGACACCGCGGCCGGGGATGCAGGTGGGCCGGCGAACGTCCTCATGCGGTACCCCACCAAGGCCGCGAGCGCGGCCGCCACCAACGCGCTCGTCTCGGCCCCCGCCGGGATGATCTCCAACGGCGTCGTGTACGGCACCTGGCAACTCCCCACGGTGGAGGGGCTGGTGGGCAGTATGGCGGCCGGCGCCGGCCGAGTGGGCACCATCAGCCCCCTCAGCACCGACGTCCTCTCCGCCCTCGCCAACCCGTCAACGGCCCTGGCCCGCGCGGAATTCACCGCCCTCGCCCAAGACCCCACCCCCTCGCCCTCGCCCTCGGCGCCCAGCGTCGGCTCCGGCCAGGGCGGGAGCACCCAGAACACCGCCACCCACGGGGCCGGCGGGGTCACCCCGATGACAACCGCCCCACCCACCCCGGCCGGCGACGCACACGGGACCGGTTCGACAGGCGCCCTCCAGCGCAGCGGCCCCACCCCAACACCGGCCAGCACCCCCACCGCGTCGGCCCAGACCGGAAGCGCACCGCCCGGAAGTGCACCGACCGGAAATGCACCGACCGGAAATGCACCGACCGGAGCACCACCAAGCACCACCTCCAGCGGCACCACCCAGGCAGGCGCGACACCGCAAGGATCGGCACCGGGCACCGCGTCCGGCGGGACGGGGCAGGCGGGTGCGGCATCGCAAGGGGCGGGATCGAGCGGCCAGTCGGCGGCCGGCGGTGCGCCAGGTGGCTCATCGGCACAGACCAGCCCGATCGGCGCGGCTCCCGGCACCCCGGTCGCCGGGACGGGAGGGCCCGCTACCCCGCCCTCGGCGGGGGCCGGGCCGACCGCCGCCGGCCATGTGCCGACAACTCCTGACACCCCGGCTGCCGCGTCGAGTGGGCCCGCCACCGCGGCCTCGGCGGGGGCCGGGTCGAGCGCCCCGGCCGCTGCCGCCTCTGTGCCGCCGGGTTCTGGCGCCCCGAACGTGACAGGGCCTGGGGTGGATGTCCAGGGCGGGGAGTTGGTGCCGTCCAAAGAGGCGCTGGCTCTGGCGCTCAGTGGGGCGGGCACCCCGTCCGTACCGAGGCTTGAGGGGATCGGGCCGGAGGTGGCGAGCGACATTGATCAGGCGTTACGTGAGCTGGCCCGTGACTACCCGGACCTGACGCGCGCCCTCGGCACCGTCAGCACCACGGACCCGCACGGGAACTTTGTCACCCAGCCGGACCTGGTGGCCTACGCGGTCATGGACGGTGCCGGGCGGGGCATCCACCTGAACCCCGTCGCAATGGCCGACCAGGTGGAGGCCGGGCGGGTGGAGGAGGCGACCGGGTGGACGGTGCCGGGCGGGGGGTCGGTGCGCGGTGTGCTCTACCACGAGGTGGGCGAGCACATCGCCGACCGCATCATCAGCGACCCCGACGCGCGCACCGCCCTGAACGCCACCGTCTCGGCCGCGCTGGGCCGCCCGTACGACGTCACAGGCGTGCACGACCAAGGGACCGTGACCGCCGTCGAGTCCCGCCTGTCCACGTACGGCGCCACCACCCCCCGCGACCTGATCGCGGAGGCGTTCACCGAGTACAGGACCTCGGCGACCCCGCGTCCCCTGGCCAAGGCGGTCGGTGAGCTGATCGATCGGCTGTACACCACGCGGGCACACCGGACACAGGACACCGCGTTGACAACGCGCTCCCGCGAAGAGGTCTATGCCCGCAGGCGCGGTCCCTCCGACGACCCGGAAGCGGATCCGGACCTGTGGGCGCTGCGGGCCATGGACGGGCGGATGAGCGAATCCCGCTATCGGGACGAGGACTCCGAACGTCAGGCAGGCAAGATCCTCCAGCGCATGGCGAACACCTGGGGCCGCGACGGGACCCAGTGGCTGCTGGACACGTTCCAGGCGCGTTCCCCGTACGTACGCGACGGCATCGTCTGGGCCGCCCGTCAGAACGGCCTGGCCGGCCCGACCGGCGAGCAGCAGTCAATGGCACAGACGTCCCGGCCGCTGGGCCAGAGCGGCCAGAGCGGCCAGAGCGGCCAGCCGCGGGAGGCCGCCTACCAGGCCGAGAACCTGTACGACTCCCAGGCCGACCGGCGCCACTGGAAAGACGTCATGCGGGAGGCCGACCATCTCGCCCACCAGTACACGGCCGCCGACCGCGACCAGGACGCGGACGCGTTCCAGGACGCCATCGACAACGCCCAGGCGTTCGTCCGCCGTCACGGCCTGGCCGACGCCGGCCGGACGCCTTGGTACAAGTTCAAGGGCGCGGCGGAGATGGACGACTGGGTGGCCTTCCGCGAGAGGGAGGACACCAGCACCGGCATCGGCTTCATCAGCGAGATCCTGCTCTATGACTTCGACCTGGAGCCGGACGACCTGAAGGGGACCGGTGCCGCCGGTCAGAGTGGGACGAAGGGGTACGAGCCGCCGATCTCCGACCACGACGACTTCGGCAAGGTCAATGTCGAGCGCCGGACCAAGGTGCCCCTCGCCGGACTGCGCCCGCAACGGGTGGAGGACTACGACAAGGCCTCCCAGCCGCTCAGCGAGGAGCACAAGGAGGCCATGCGGAAGGCGTACGGGGAGTTGCGGAAGTTCATCGACGACCTCGGCTCCAGGGAGATCAGGTTCGGTGACCTGCTCGCGATCATCAGCAAAGTCAACCCGACCGGGCACAACAGGAACTGCCCGGAGACCAGCCTGGCCATCGATGACATCCTGCGCGGCAAGCCGGCCGTGGCCGGGCCGCTGAACGCCGCGCCGGTCCCGGTCATCCGCACCACGATGGGCAGGCGGGCGATCGAGAAGCACCTGCGGCTCAGCAATCTCAAGAAGGTGGCGAAGATTTTGCAGAACGAGGGGCCGGGGTCACGCGGCGTGGTGATCGGCTACAGCGGCTCCGGCATCGGGCACGTGTGCAACGTCCTCAACGTCAACGGCAACATCTACTACGCGGACGGCCAGCACCAGCGGGTATACGTCGACCGGCACCCCATGGAGGGCAAGTACCGCGAGTACGACTTCTTCCAGACCCGCTGAGAAAGGACGGATCACCATCATGATCGGCAAGGAGGAGGCCGAGCAGGTCGTGCGCGCGTACATCGCGGAGGAGTTGAGCGCGGTGGGGGAGGGGCTGGTCGTGCACGACGCGGTGACGGTGGAGCGGCCGTACGGGTGGTTCTTCACGATCACCACGGCGGAGTTCGTCGAGACGGGCGACCCCGGCACCACGTACGCCGGGCTGGGACCGGTCCTGGTGCGGCGGGCCGACGGCGGGCTCGTCGAGTACGACTCCATGTACACCGGCGAGGCGGCGGCCGAGGACTACGAGGCGGGGCTGTGACGCGGCGGCGGCCCGCGATCTGCGACGCGTGCGCCAGGCTCCGGCAACGGGTTGATTCGCAGGCGGCCGGCCGGTACGTCCCCTACTGCGAGGCCTTCCCCGAAGGCGTCCCGGCGGAGATCTATGAGGGCGGCTTCGACCACCGGCACGAATACCCCGGCGACGGCGATGTCCGGTTCGCGCTGCGGCCGACGGCCGAGGGGGCGGTGCGGGCGTTCGAGCTACGCCGCACCTGAGAGGCGAGGGCTGTCCGGGCCCGAGGTTGATGCACTACATATGAGCCGTGTCCACAGGAGGGTCTTCTGTGAGGCCGAGTCGAAGAGACGTGCTCCACGCCGGGATGGGGGTCGTCCTGCTGCGCTTCCCCGTCAGTTGCGGCGGGGACACGCAACGGGTGCGGGGGAGCGCCGGTCGTGATCGGCAAGCCGGAGAAGGTTGGTGGCCGCGGCGACGAGGACGTGCCGGCCGCGGCCGCCTCGTCGAGGACGAGCCCGGATTGTTCGCTCAGCCTCGACCGTAGCCCCGCAGAGCCCTTGACCGGCACGCCATCCCGAGCGAAAGCGACGGAAGGCACATCAACCTGCGTAACGCCCTCTCAATTCCGCAGCCATAACTATTGAGGCGCCTTGCTCAGCATGTCCTGCCGACGTAGTAGGCGTAGGTGACGCCGGGGGTAAGGCCGCCGAGACTACGAGGGCCGAGGCTGGTGCGTCCGGGTCTGACGCACCGGTCGTAATCGTCCCCGAATACCACCTCCACCCGGATAACGACCGAAGTCCTACTATCACAGTGGTTGTAGTGAGCCCACGTTGCGTCAGGGTCGTAGCCGCACGCCAGAAGGGATGGAGAAGCCGCGGTTGATGAGGTAGCGGCCTGTGCGGGACCACCCGCTATGGTGAGCGTTCCGGCGGCGATTGCCACAGCGGCCAAAGTCTTCAAAACCCGTCCGGTCATGCGGATCCTTTCTCATTCGTCCAGCCAATGGGTAGCTTCTGCATTGATGTTGCACTATCGACCTTTCACGAACCTGTCTTCTTTCTGCCGCCTCGTTATGTGGCGTCAGGAAACCGTCCGCCGTCGCACTGCGGCTCCTGCACGGCGGCCGCCTTGTCCTGCGGCGGCAGGCCGGCTGGAGGCCTGATCAACCTTGATCGGGATGGTCGCCTTGATCCCACGACAGCGGCTCGGCGCCGTACGGGTATCGGCGACCGGGTCGAAGCCGGGCGCCGACAACCGCTGCCCCGGGCGGTGACTACGTCCTGTAGCGGTACAGGATCCGGCCGCGGGTCAGGTCGTACGGGCTGAGCTCCACGAGCACCCGGTCATACGGCAAGATCTTGATGTAGTTCTTCCGGATCTTCCCGCTGATGTGCGCCAGTACCTTGTGCCCGTTCTCGAGCTCCACCCTGAAGGTGGCGTTACGCAAGCACTCGACGACCGTGCCCTCTATTTCGATACCGCCTGGTGATCTTGCCATCGTTCTTTCACCTCTTCACTACGAATGCCGTTGACGCGAGCCGCGGTGCGGCCTCAGCGGAGCACCAGCTCCAGGTTGCTGCTCGTACGCCGGGCCCCGACGCCCTCGAACAGCGCCATGGCCGCCCGGTTGGACTCGTTCACTTCGGCCGAGGCCACTTCGGTGCCGCTGTGGTGCAGGGCACCCAGTACGTGGGCGAGCAGCGCCCGGGCGATGCCGCGGCGCTGCCGGCCGGACCGGACCGCGATCAGCCCGATCCGCGGCTGCCTGGTCACCGCCGCCAGCCGGACCAGGCCCACGTACTGATCGTGCCGTGCGGCCACCGCGTACTTCGACGGATCCAGCACGATCGGGCCGGGCACCACCTCGGCGGGCATCTCCTGCCAGCCGACGGTGGCCTCGACCTCGTCGCGAATCGCGCGGTCCAACGTACGCAGAGGGGCCTCTTCCACCTTGCTTGCGGCCACGATCGTCACGTCCTCCGGTGGTAGCACCGAACCGAGACCCGTGATCCGCGGGTCGGTGGGCACGAGGTACTCCCACTCGCGGCGTCGGATCGCGAACCCGGCACGCTCCCACTGCGACGTCAGGTCAAGGTCGGTCTCGTCGACCACCGTGTGCAGCGGCCTCGGCAGGTCCGCCAGCATGGCGTCGGCGAGCCGGTCGAAGACCTCGCCGTTCCAGGCGTCGATGCTGAGGAACGTCCGTCCGTCGGGCCTGCGTGAGGTGTCGCCGCGGCCGAGCACCCGGTCGCCCTCGACGGCGTGCCATTGCCGCTCCGCAACCTGGCTGATCGTTACGGCGTGCTCGCCGGCGCCTGACGGGAAATGAGCAGAATTCATAGGGTGTCGCCTTTCGGGATTGCCTTGTCGAGGCGCTCCCGGCGACACCTATGTCAGTCGCTCGACCGTGACGACGAGGGGAGCACCCACATCGATACAGCGTTCATGGGTCTCACCTCCTCGTGCAGTGCCACGGTTCGCAGGACGGTATCAACGCGCGCATCGTCCCGTCCAACCATTTTCCCGGGCCGCCCGACCGGAGCGGTCCTCGGCTCGCGGGTGGCAACCGGTCAGGTTTCAAGAAGCCGCTGCCTGGGGGTCTTTCCTAGCATGGGTGTCACACCCACCGAGGTTCATGAGGAAGGAACCATCGTGAAGGACGCGAAGAGCACCGCCGCGACCGGCAACAAGTTCGACGGCTTCACCGACGAGGAGCGGGCCGCGATGAAGGAGCACGCCAAGGAGCTGAAGGCGGCCTCGCGCCGTGGGTCCAAGGACGACGCGGAACGCGAGGTGCTCGCGAAGATCTCCGAGATGGAGGAGCCGGACCGCGCCATGGCAGAGCGGATCCACGCCATCGTCAAGGCCAGCGCGCCGGCCCTGACACCGAAACTCTGGTACGGGATGCCCGCCTATGCCAAGAACGGCAAGGTCGTCTGCTTCTTCCAGAACGCGCAGAAGTTCAAGTCCAGGTACGCGACGCTCGGCTTCAACGACGTCGCGAGCCTGGACGAGGACACCATGTGGCCGACCTCCTTCGCCCTGACGGAGCTGACCCCGGCCGTCGAGGCACGGATCGCCGCGCTCGTGCAGAAGGCGGTGAGCTGACCAGCTCCTGGAGCTCTGGCGATGGCCCCTTGACGCGCCCGCCCTGGTGTTGGAACCGCGATGCACCGCCACGATCGGCATCGGTGGGTGCGGGACCTACACGCGGTGGAGGACGTCACCCACCGCGGCCAGCGTCAGCGTCTTGTAGCCGACCGAGTCGAACAGCACGGTGATCCGGTCATGTTCGCGGCTCATGACCGTCCCCGCCCCCCACATCTTGTGGGTCACTCTGGCCTGCACGGGTAGCTCCCCGCCGTCCGAGGCGGGTGCCGGTTCGGGTGCCGGGCCGTTCTCGCAGGTGTCGCAGGTGCCGCAGGTTCCGGTGTACGGCTCGCCGAAGTAGTGGAGCAGGAAGCGGCGGCGGCAGTTCCTGGTCTCGGCGTAGCCGCGCATCATGTCGATCCGCGAGTCGTCCACGCGTCGTCGTGCCTCGTCCAGTTCGGAGGCCCGCGCGGCGGCCTGCTGCGGTGTCAGGGTGGGGGAGGCGTAGCGCAGGTCGCCGGTGTGGGTCACGGTGAGCGCGCCCGCGTGTTCCAGCAGGTTGACGAGCTTGGCGAGGTTGGAGGTGCTCATCTTGAGCAGCGCGGCCAGTTCGCCCGCGGGCACCGTGCCGGCGTGCTCGCGAACCAGTGTCGCCACGCGCAGCAGCGCCTCGGCGTCGGCTCGCCCGCTGGTGAAGAAGCGGCGCAGGCCCAGGTCCTCCTGCCGGTAGAACAGCACCGCCGAGGCCGCAGCGCCGTCCCGTCCCGCCCTGCCGATCTCCTGGTAGTAGGCATCGGGTGACTCCGGCGGTTCGGCGTGCAGCACGTAGCGCACGTCGGGCCGGTCGATGCCCATGCCGAACGCCGACGTCGCCACGACGGTGTCCACCTCGCCCCTGGTGAACAGCTCGTGCACGCGGGTGCGTTCGGTGGCCCGCATGCCGCCGTGGTACGGCTCGGCCCGGCGTCCCTTGCGGGTCAGCGCGGCCGCGTATTCCCCGGTCTCCTTGCGGGTGGCGACGTACACCAGGCCGAGACCGCTCTGGGAGGCGGCGTGCTCGACCAGCGCCCGCTTCTTGTCCTGGGCGGAGACGAAGCGGCGGACCTCCAGCGAGATGTTCGGGCGGTCGAACCCCCTGATGATCTCCACCGGGTCGGTCAGCCCCAGCGAGCGGATGATCTCCTCGCGGACGTTCGGGGCGGCGGTGGCGGTCATGGCCACCACCGGCGGGTGCCCCAAGTGCTCGATGACCTTTCCGAGCCGCAGGTAGTCGGGCCGGAAGTCGTGGCCCCAGGACGAGACGCAGTGGGCCTCGTCGATGACGATCAGCGAGGGCCCGGCCTGGGCGAGGCGTTCGACGACGTCGGCCTTGGCGAGCTGTTCCGGGGACAGGAACACGAACGCCGCGTCCCCGGCCGTCACCTTCTCCAGCCCGGCCGATACCGAGGAGGTCGAGTTCACCGCCACGGCGCCGCCGGCGTCGGCTTTGAGCAGGTTGGTCACCTGGTCGCGCTGGAGCGCGATGAGCGGCGAGACGACGATCGCGGGGCCGTCGAGCAGCAGCGTGGGCACCTGGTAGACCGCTGACTTGCCGCCGCCGGTCGGCATGACGAGCAGCACGTCGCGGCCCTTGAGTAAGTGCTCCATCGCCTCCTGCTGGCCCGGGCGCAGCTCCGTCCAGCCGAAGCGCCGCAAGGCCGTGGCCCGCAGTTTCCGCCCCTGCCGCCCGAACCGGCCCTTCAACCTCATCCACAAGCCCATGCCACCCCAGCCCTCCACTCGGTGGCGGTCATTACCCGCACTCGCGGGCCGCATGCCTGCGACCGATCGGGCCGCAGCTTACGGCAACTCGCCCGCCCTGAGCGGTGGCTTGATCTTAGGTGCCCCGGCCCACTGGCGATGGTGGACTTGCGATCTCGTGGACGGCCGGGCATGCCCCGAACGGCTGAACGGGACGCGAAGTTCGAGCCCGCGATCAGCCGCCGCAGCCGCTCGCGCACCGAGCCCCGTGCGCTCGTGGCCTCGTGGCCCTTTTCCCGGAAAACCTCCATCGCGGCGTCGAGCACGTACGGGTCGCTGAACTCCCTGGGCCTCGTCATGATGCCGAGGCCGACCGGTTCTGTACACATCAGTCAACAACGCGTTCCAGCGGCCGAGGCGCGATGGAACGAGATGGAACGCCTAGTGATTGACGCCACTGGGACAGCCGGCGGCGGATCCCACTGTTCTCACCAAGAGGGTGTTCTATGCCCGTTCACATCACGAATATCTCGCGCACGCTGGTATCGGTGGAGCTGAACAGCGGCAGCACGCTGCACCTCGCGCCGGGGGAGCGTTCGGCCGCCATCGAGCCGTTCGAGATCGGCGACAACCCCTGGATCCGGACGCTCGGCGAGCAGGGCCGGGTGGCGCTGGACACCACCGGCGAGGAGCCGGCGCGCGGGCGAAGGCGCGACAGAAAAGACAGCGGCAAAGCCGACACGGATTCCCCGCGGGCCGACGACTAGCAGAGGACGGAAATCAGCATGGAGCATCTGCATCCCGGCGTGTTCATCGAAGAGGTGCCGAGCGCCGTACGCCCGATCGAAGGCGTCAGCACCTCCACGGCGGCGTTTCTCGGAAAGGCGGAGACGGGCCCGCTGGACCACGCGCAGCTCGTCACGAGTTTCATCGAGTTCCAGGCCGCGTACGGCGGATTCCTCAACGACGGATATCTGGCCCACGCCGCCCTGCAGTTCTTCAACAACGGCGGCACGCGGCTGTACGTGGTGCGCGTCGCCGCGAACGCCAGGACCGCGAGCATCGACATCGGTGACCGGAAGGGTTCGCCGGCCAGGATTCTCGTCGTCTCCGCCGCCAGCCCCGGCAAGTGGGGCAACGACCTGGAACTCGTGGTTACGAACGGGACGCTGAGCCCGGCCGGCGAGTTCGCCGTCGCGGTGCGGCGTGCCGGCGTGGTCGCCGAGACGTTCGACAACCTCAGCGTCAACCCGGACGCCGCCAACTTCGTGGAGAACGTCGTCAACGCCCGTTCGGCGCTGGTGCGGCTGCGCGTGGACCAGGCCGACGACTCCGCCGACGCGGGGACCAGCGTCTCCGGGACCGCCCCGGTGACCGCGCTGCCCACGGCCCTGCGCCGCCTGCAGGTCAACGTCAACGGCGACGGCCCCCAGACGATCACCCTGACCGACCCGGTGGACACCGGCCAGCACATCGCGACCGCCATCCAGAACGCCGTCCAGCAACTGTCGCCGCTGCGCGCCGGCACACCGTCCGGCGCGTTCGGCTCGTTCCAGGCCAAGTTCGAGAACAACGTCTACACGCTCACCTCCGGCGCGCCGGGCAAGCGCTCGTCCGTCCAGGTCGGCAACGCGACCGACGGCAACGCCGCTACGGCGCTCAAGCTCGGCACCACCAACGGCGGCACCGAGAACACCGGCGCGGCCATCCTGCGCCCGACGAACGGGACGTTCCTGGTCGGCGACGGAGTTGTCGGCGGCGCGACCCTGGCCGTGACGCAGGGCAGCGACGGCACCACCCCGCAGGACGCCGACTTCCTTCAGGCGCTGCCGCTGCTCGACCCCGTACGGGACGTGAACATCGTCGCGATCCCCGGCATCGGCAGCAAGCAGGCGGTCGACGCGGGCACCGGCTACTGCCGCCAGCGCGGCGACTGCTTCTTCATCGGCGACCTGCCCGCCTCGGCCGACACCCGCGACGCGGCCAAGAGCTTCGTCGACGGCCTCACCGTCAAGAGCTCCTTCGGCGCCGTGTACTTCCCGTGGCTGTCCATGGTGAATCCGAACGGCACCGTGCCGGACCCGCTGCCGGTGCCTCCCTCCGGCTTCGCCGCCGGCATGTACGCCCGCATCGACTCCCGGCGCGGCGTCTGGAAGGCCCCCGCCGGCACCGAGGCGAACATCACCGGAGCCGTCGCCCTCGCCCGCCGGCTCAGCGACGCCGACCAGGACGTGCTCAACCCGGCCGGCGTCAACGCCGTTCGCTTCTTCCCCTCCTCCGGCATCGTGCTGTGGGGCAGCCGTACGCTCGGCACCGCCTCCGACCCGGCCTACCGTTTCATCCCGGTACGGCGGCTGGCGATCTTCCTGGAGCAGAGCATCGCCAATGGCATCCAGTTCGCCGTGTTCGAGCCCAACGACGAGAACCTGTGGGCCAGCCTGCGGCTGAACGTGGGCGCGTTCATGACCACGTTGTTCAGAAATGGAGCGTTCCAGGGCGATACGCCGTCGAAGGCGTTCTTCGTCAAGTGCGACGCCCAGACCAACCCGCAGGACAAGATTGACGCCGGCATCGTCACCGTGGCGGTCGGCTTCGCGCCGCTGCGCCCGGCCGAGTTCGTCGTGCTGCAGATCAGCCAGAAGACCGCCGGCAACTGAGGAGATGCCCCGTGGCCCGCTTCACCGTCAACACCCACCGGTTCGACCCGTACCGGACGTTCAAGTTCCGCATCAAGATCGATAATCAGTACGTCGCCGGCCTGTCCAAGTGCAGCGCGCTGCGCCGTACGACCGAGGTGACGCGATGGCGGGAGGGCGGCGACCCCAGCGCCAGCCGCCTGCTCCCCGGCAATTCCCAATTCCAGCCGGTCACCATGGAGGCCGGCGTCACGCACGACCCGACCTTCGAGAACTGGGCCAACCTGGTGCACAACTTCCAGGGCGACGCGGCCGGGTCGCTCAAGGGGTTCCGCAAGGACATCATCATCGACGTCTACAACGAGGCCGGGCAGAAGGCGCTGTCGTACACGCTGTTCCGCTGCTGGGTCTCGGAGTACCAGGCGCTGCCCGAGCTCGACGCCTCCTCCAACGCGGTGGCGATCCAGCACATCATCGTCCAGAACGAGGGCTGGCAGCGCGACCCGTCAGTGACCGAGCCGACGGAAGTGTGATGGCGGAGCTGCTGCTGCCCGGCGGCTGGCTGGACGCGGCGGGCTCCTGTCATCAGGAGGCCGCCATCCGGCCGGCGTGCGGCGAGGACGAGGAGTGGCTGTACGGGCTGCCCCTCACCACGCCCGAGCCCGCGGTCGTCACCGGGCTGCTCACCAGGTGCCTGACCCGGGTCGGGCCGCACGCGCCGCCCGGGCGTGACGTCGTACGGTCGCTGCCGGTCGGCGACCGGGAGTGGTTGATCCTGAGGCTGTGGCGGCTGACCCTGGGGGACCGGGTGGAGCTGGTGGTGACCTGTCCGCAACGGGGATGCGGTACGCGGATGGACCTCGACTTCGCTCTGGAGGGGCTGGTTGCCGAGCCTCGGCCGCAGCGCCCCTCGTACTCGCTGGATCCCATTGGGCTACGTTTCCGCCTGCCGCACGGGGACGACCTGGAAGCCCTCGGCCGCGCTCTCGCTGAGGAGGAGTCGGGCGGAGGGGTGTCGGGTGGTGGCGCGTCGGGTGGTGGCGCGTCGGAAACCGATCGCGCGGCCGCCCTGCTGGGCCGCTGCATGATCCCGCCACCTTCCACCGCGGAAGTGACAGCCCTGCTGGCCCGAACTCCCGGGCTGTGGGAGGGCATGGCCGAGGAGATGCGCCGCCACTCCGCCCTCGTGGACCGGGAGTTCGACGCCGTCTGCCCGCAGTGCGAACGGGAGTTCACCGGCGAGTTCGACCCGATCCTGGCGTTCCTCACCGAGATGATGCGGCGGAGGCCGGAGTTCGAGCGGGACGTGCACCTGCTGAGCCTGCACTACCACTGGCCATTGAGCGAGATCCTGAACCTCGCCCGGTCCCGGCGGCGGCGCTACGTCCGCCTCCTGCTGGACCAGCTCGACGTGGCGACGGGATAGGCGGGCCGGACATGTCACCTTTTCTCCAGCACCTGCTCGCCCGAGGCGCCCGCCTCCTGGCGAACGCGACCCACTCGGTGGAGCCGCTGCACGTACCTGACCTGGTGGAACCCCTGGAGCAGGACCCCCTGCCCGAAGACGAGGTCGGCGATGTGGTCTGGGACGCGGCCACTAGCCCTGTTCCCGAGCTGGTCGGCAAGGCGTCCGCCGACGGGCGCGGCGACACGGCCAGCGGCACGGCCAGCGACACGATCAGCGGCGTCGCCCGCGCCGCGGTCGATGGTGAGTCCCATGACGTGCTCAGGGGCAGTCCCCGTGGCGCGCTCGATGACGGGACGCGTGACCCGCTCGCCGGCGGCCCGCGTATCGCGTTCGGCGACCGTCCCCGTGACGTGCCCCGTGACGTGCCGCGCGACATGACTGGTGGCGTGGCCGGTGACGCCGCTGGTGACGGGCCCGGCGCTCCCGTCCGGCCGTCGGCACCGCTGCGTGACGCGGGCTTCCGCTCGGTCGAGCCGATCGGCCCCCGCCGAGACGGAGGCGACACGGATGGCCCGGATGGAGGCGACACGGCCCGCCCGGCCCGGGATTCCGGTCGCGTGCCCGGTGACGACCTCTCCGCCCACTGGCGCGCCCTGGGCGACCGCCTGCTCGCCAGCCACCCGCCGACCCGCTTCCCAGCTCTCCCGACCGCAGCGCTGACCGGGACCAGGACCCGGGACGCGCGGACAGCGGAACCGGCCCAGCCACCTGGGGAGAACACGCCTACCCCAGCCGACGCGGCACCCACCCCAGCCGACGCACCCACCCCAACCGACGCGGCCACCCCAACCGACGCAGACATCCCACCCACCCCAACCGACGTGGCCACCCCAGCCGGCCCGGTCGACGCGGCCGGCTCGGCAGACCTGGCCGACGCTACGGGCACCACGATCCACCCCAGCCGTCACAGCACGGAGATCACGCACATGCCCCGTGGCCCGTGGCGCCGCACCAACGCCCTCGCCTCACCTGCGGAGACGGTGGACTCTCCGGACGGTTCACGGCCGGCGGCCGGCATCACACCGGGCCGCCACGGGACGACGGACGCGCGCTACAAGGCCGGGCAGGCGGACGCGCGCCACGAGGCGGGGCAGACGGACGTGTGCCACGAGGCCGGGCAGACAGACGTGCGCCACGACGCGGGTGCGGGCGGCCGGGCGGGCACGTCCCGCGCACGGAGAATCGCGGAACCAGCGGCCTCCACCGCCTCCACCGCCCATCCCGGGAACGCGACGGGCGACGGGAGTCGCGGGGCCGAGCTGGTGATCGAGCACCTGGAGGTGCAGCTCGTCGGCGTCCCCGACGGGCTCCCGCACACGGAGCAGGCCGCGCGAACCGGCCGGCCCGCGGCGACGGGGGCCGGGCCGTCGGGGGCCGGACAGCCGGAGGCCACCGGGGCGTGGGATCCGGCCGCGCGCAACTACATCGGAAGGTGGTGAAGAGGTGATCGGGCTGGTGAGCGAGTCTCTCAAGAACCTGCTGGAGGCCGAGATGTCTCCGTCGTCCCCCGTCACTCTGTTGTCGCCGGCGGATGCCGGCTCCCAGCAGTCTCGCGTCAACCTGTTCCTGTACTGGCTGTGCCCGAACCCGCAACTGCGCAACCAGTCGCCCACCCCTCTCCCCGACGATCCCGCCCAGTTCGCCGATCCGCCGCTGGTGCTGAACCTGTACTACATGCTCACGACCTACGCGCCGATCGACGGACAGTTCGGCCTGGCCGACTCGCACACGATCATGGCCGAGGCGATGCGAGTCCTGCACGAGCATCCGATCGTCCCGCAGGAACGCCTGGAGCCCGGACTGCGGCAGGGCGAGGTGAAGGTCACCCTGCACAGCGCCGACGTCGAAGAGCTGAGCAAGGTCTGGACCGCCCTGACCAAGGACTTCCGGCTGTCCGCGGTCTACGAGGTCTCTTACGCGCCGATCCCGGCGCGCGGCCGCGGACCGGTGGCCAAGCCGGTCGCCTCCACCGACCTGGACCTCAAGGTGATCAAGTGAGCGACGCAGAACCGTTCGCGGGCGGGCGGGAGCATCTCGCCGCCGAGCTGGCCTGGCTCGATCAGGCGCTGCTCGTGCTGGTGGCCGCTACCAGGCCCGCCGTCATGCCCGACGGCGCGGAGGGCGGCGCGGAGGGCGGCCACGGCTGGTTCGTCACCGCGCCGGAGGCCGAGTGGCTGCTCAGCGGTGGCGCCGACCCGGGACCGGTCGAGCCGCCGCCCGCGCTGAAACAGGCCAGGACGGAGATCTCCGCCCGGGTCGCGGCCACCCGGCACCTGGGCCGATCGCTGGTGCTGCCGGCGCTTCGCGACCTTTTCGAGCTCACCCCCGAAGAGGAGCTGCTGCTGGTCGCGTGCGCGGCCGCCGAGCTCGACGCCCGCTACGGCAAGGTGTACGGATATCTGCACGACGACACGACGAAGCGCCGGCCCAGCCTGCGGCTCGTGACGGCCCTCGCCGCGCTCGACCCGCGGTGCCCGGCGGACGGCGGCGCGCTGCTCGACCCGAGTGCGGCGGTGTTCCGGTGGCGCATGGTCGACGAGGCCGGCACTGCCGCCCACCATCCCATCCGGGGCCTCTCGCTCGATCCCGCCGTCCTCGCCCTGATCACCGGATCGCGCGCGGCCGACAGACGAATCGAATGCGCGCTCCGTCCCCTCCCCGAACCCGCCCCCGAAGCCGAAGCAGAAGCCTGGCCGTACGACGACATGGCCGACCGCCTCACGACACTCCTCGGCGGCGGCCGCAGGCACCTCGCCGCGCACTTCCACGGCTCGCGGGCCGCCGAGGGCCGGCGGATCGCGGCGGCCGCGTGCCGCCGCCTCGGCACGCGGATGCTGCACGCCGACGCGGGCGAGCTGCTGTCGCTGTCGCAGTCCGGCGCGCTGCCGCTGGCCGAGGGGCTGCGGCTGGTGTACCGGCAGGCGGCGCTGGCTTCGGCCGGGGTATACCTGTCCGGGATCGACGCCCTGCTCGACGATCCGAGAGCGGACGCGCACCTGCGCACCCTGGAGCGGCTCCTGGCCGACGCGTCCTGGTTCACCTGCACCGAGGGCGAACGCCTGTGGCTTCCCGGCCCGTCGTTCCCTGCCCACGTCACCTTCCTCCCCTTCGATCCTCCGCGCCTCGACCACCGGCTCCGCCGTGCCGCCTGGGAGCGCGCCCTCCCGGGCCTTGCGCCCGACCAGATCGGCCTGCTGGCGGCCCGCTTCCCGTCGACGCCGGCCGAGATCGACGACACACTCCGGCTCGCCCGGGGCAGGGCGGAGGCGGACGGCGAGCCCGAGCCGGGGGCCGGGAAGGGCGGGCCCCGGTACGAGGATCTGGTCTGGGCTTGTTCGGCGTCGCGGCGGGCCGCGCTCGACGGGCTCGCGCGCCCCGTCACGCCCTGCGCCGGCTGGGACGACCTGGTGCTGCCGCCGGACCTCCTGGCGCAGCTCCGGGAGCTGTGCGCACAGGTGCGGCACCGCGGGCGGGTGCTGGACGAGTGGGCGCTCGGACGGCGGGCCTCGCTGGGACGCGGGGTGCAGGCGCTGTTCCTCGGGCCGAGCGGCACGGGGAAGACGCTGGCCGCCGAGGTGGTGGCGGGGGCCGTCGGCATGGACCTGATGAAGGTGGACCTGTCGACTGTGGTGAGCAAGTACATCGGGGAGACGGAGAAGCACCTGGGGCGGCTCTTCGACGGCGCGGAGCGGTCGGGGTCGATCCTCTTCTTCGACGAGGCGGACGCCCTGTTCGGCAAGCGGTCCGAGGTCGGCGACGCGCACGACCGGTACGCCAACATCGAGGTCTCCTACCTGCTCCAGCGGGTCGAGGAGTACGCGGGCGTGGTGGTCCTGGCGACGAACTTCGCCCAGAACATCGACGAGGCGTTCCAGCGCCGCATCAGGGTGTCGGTCGCCTTCCCCTTCCCCGACGAGGCGGCCCGGCTGGCGATCTGGCGCCGCCACCTCCCGGAGGAGCTTCCGGTCGCCGCCGACCTGGACCTGCCCGGGATGGCCCGGCGCTTCAAGGTGTCCGGCGGCGTCATCCGCAAGATCGTCTGGAACGCGGCGTTCCTGGCCGCCGACGACGGCGGCCGGGTCGGGAACGAGCATCTGCTGCTGGCAACGAGACGGGAGTACGAACGCATGGGCAAGCCGTTCCTCGCGGCGGAGGCCGTTCGATGAGGGTGCGCAGAATGGTGGTCCGAGTGGAGACGCCCGAGAGCGCGGGTGGTGCCGGGATGCCCCCGGAGCGGGCCGTCGCCCTGGTCCGCGAGGCCCTGGCGCGGGCCGCAGCCGAGATGCGGGTGCCGGAGGCGGGCCGGATCGCCCGCATAAGGGTGCGCGTGGATGCCGCCGGCGCCGGCGACAGCGGACTCGCCACCCGGATCGGCCGCGCGATCCGCGCCGCCGTCGCCGACCGCGCCGCCTTTCAACAGCCCGCCTTTCAGCGGCCCGCCTCCCACCGGGACCCGGGGGTGACGAGGTGACCGGCGGACTCTCCAATCAGCCGCAGCTGCTGAAGGGCGCGCTCGTGGACGCGGATCCGGCCGCGGATCCGCAGCTGACCGTGTCGTTCCAGTTCAACCCCGTGACGCTCACCCGCAGGAAGAGCCTGCGGATCCCGGCTCCGCCGTCCAGACGGGGGCGGGAGGAGAGCACGCCCGAGGACCAGAGCCTTGAGGTGCAGATCACGGTGACCGAGCCGGAGACCATCTCGATGGACATCCGGCTGGATGCCACGGACGCGCTGGAGCAGGGCGACCCGGTGGCGGCCGAGTTCGGGGTCCTGCCCGCGCTGTCGGCGCTCGAACTGATGATCACGCCCCGGCCGGAGACGCCGCTCGGCGGCTTCTCCACCGACTTCGGGTTCGGCCAGCGGCTGGTCACCCCAGTAATGATCTTCGTCTGGGGGCGCCAGCGGTTGATCCCCGTGCGGCTCACCCAGATGAACATCGAAGAGGTCGAGTACAACGCGAACCTCAGCCCCTCGCGCGCGATCGTCGGTGTCACCCTCCGGGTGCTCGGCGGCGGCAACCAGTTCCAGCGGCACACCCTCGCCCAGCGGACCCAGATGGCGGCGCTGAACGCGCGCGGCACCCCCGACGCGACATCGATCATCCCCGACGTCCCCCGCGACGTTCAGGGCTAGGGACGCGACATGATCTTTCCAGGATCCCGATACGCGGCCACAGAGGTGGTCGAGCTGACCGTACCGGACGGCGTGCGCCGCCGGTCGCTGGCCGGGCGGCGCATCCCGCGTACGCCCGGCGTGCTGGAGTACGTGGTGCTGGACGGCGAGCGGCTGGACACCCTGGCCGCCCGCTTCTACGGCGACCCGCGCAAGTACTGGCTGATCCTCGACGCCAACCCCGAGGAACTCGACCCGCTGGAACTGCTGCGCCCCGGGCGCCGGATCCAGATCCCGCGCGACCGGACAGGGCCGAGATGATCACCGAGATCGCGCGGGTGCGCATCGACGGGAAGCCCCAGGACGACCTGGTGCCCGACATCGTGGAGATCGGCGTGAACGAGTCGGTCGACGAGGCCGACGTGATCAGGCTCCGGCTCGCCGTCACCCGGAAGCTGGACGGCACCTGGACCTATCTCGACGACCCACGCTTCGCCCTGTGGCGGCGGCTGACCGTCGAGGCCGGGTACGCGCCCGCCGCCGAGGTCCTGTTCGACGGCTACCTCACGCACACCGCGGTGAATTTCCTCCTTGAGGAGGACCCCTACCTGGAGGTGTCCGGCATGGACGCGACCGCGCTGATGAACCTGGGCGAACGGCGGCGCCCCTGGCCGAACAAGACCGACCACGAGATCGCCCGGATCGTGTTCGGCTCGTACGGCCTGAGCACCGAGGTGGAGGACACCCTCGTGCAGCAGACCGAGACGAACGCCGTCACGATGCAGAACGAGAGCGACATCCAGTTCCTGCGGCGGCTGGCACACCGCAACGGCTTCGAGTGCCGGGTGCGCGGCGGCGTCGGCCTGTTCCGCGGCCCCAACCTCGGCGGCCCGCCGCAGAAGCTGCTCGCGATGGGCTACGGCCCGGAGGCGAACCTCGCCTCGCTCACGATCCGGGTGGACGGCACACCGGGCTTCGAGCCGCAGATGCGCCGGATCGACCCCTTCAGCAAGCGGGAGGACACCAAGGCGCTGCGCGACCTGCCCGAGCGCCGCCTCGGCAAGGACGCCCTCCGCGACCTGCGGGCCGGCCTGCCGGGCGGCGACTTCCTGATGACCCGGCGGGCCCCCGCCTCCCCGGCCGAGATGGAGGCGTGGCTGCGCGCCGCGCACCGGCCCGCCGGGCGGTTCGCCACCGCGCACGGGGAGATCGACTCCCGGGCGTACCGGGCCATGCTGCGGCCCGGCCGCCCGGTCGCGATCAAGGCGGCCGGCGAGCGGCACAGCGGGCTGTACTACGTCTCCCGGGTGGGGCACACGTTCACCGTCGACGGCTACACGCAGGTGTTCGAGGCGTACCGGAACGCCCTCGGCGTGACCGGCGCGGAGGACTTCGCCCCGCCCGCGGCGCCCGAACCGATCCCGCCCGGCGGGGACGCCGGAGGCATCCGTCCCGACGGGAACCGCGTGCTGCCCGCCCGCCAGGTGGACACCCTGCTGCCGGGAGGACGGCGATGACCGGCCGCCGGCCCCGCATCGACTACGTCACCAAGGACTACGAGGGCTTCAAGCAGGGGATGCTCAACCAGATCCCGCTGCTGCTGCCCGACTGGACCGACCGCGGCGAGGCCGACTTCGGCGTCGTGCTCGTCGAGCTGGTCGCCTACGTTGCCGACATCCTCGCCTACTACCAGGACCGGGTCGCGAACGAGGGCTTCCTGGCCACCGCCACCCAGCGGCGGTCGGTCACCGAGCTGCTGCGGCTGATCGGGTACCAGCTCGACCCGGGCCTCGCCGCCTCGGCCGTCATCCACGTGGACGCCTCGGCAGACGTCGACGTCGCGCCCGAGCAGCTGCCGTTCCAGATCAGGACGGCGGGGCGGCCCGGCGAGGCGGACGTCACCTTCGAGGTGACCCGCCCGTTCTCGCTGCGGACGGCGAACAACCAGATCGCGCTCGCGGGCGGCGCGTCGCTGCCGGTCGGCGCGACGACTGCCGAGGTCCCCGCGGGCGGGCACCGGCTCGCCGCGGGGGACGTCGTCTACCTGGAGGAGCGGACCGCGCAGCCGGACGGTGCCGTGCGGCCGCGCCGGTCGCCGCCGCTCACCGTGACCGGCGTGGGGCGGCAGGCGGACGGGAACGACGAGGTGGCCTGGCTGCCGCCGCTGCCGACCTCGTTCGACCCGGCCGCGACCAGGCTGCGCGGCAACAACGTGACCGCGACGCACGGCGTGACGGTCGACGGCGAGGCCGCCGGCCAGCCGGTGTACATCGCGGACGGCACGCCGGGGCAGCGGTTCGCGCTGGCCCGCACCCCGGTGACCCACCTGCTGCGCACCGAGGAGACCCGCCGCCGCAGGTCCCAGCCCGAGCTGGAGGTGCGCGTGGACGGCGCGCCGTGGCAGCAGGTCGAGAGCCTGTTCGCCAGCGGCCCGGCGGACCTGCACTACACCACCGAGATCGACGAGAACGACGTGATGACCGTGGTGTTCGGCACCGGCGCGCGGGGCAGCGTGCCGTCCGCCGGGGCCGAGGTGCGGGCCAAGTACCGGGTCGGCCTCGGCGTGGCCGGCAACGTCGGCCCGGACGTGCTGACCGTCCCCACCGCGCTGGCGGCGGCCGCGGCGGTGACCAACCCGTTCCCGGCCGAGGGCGGCGCGGACCGCGAGTCGGCCGACGAGGCGAAGATCGCGGGCCCTGGATCGGTGATCGCGCAGGAGCGCGCGGTCACGCTGGAGGACTACGAACTGCTCGCGGAGGGCGTGGCGGGCGTCGGCAAGGCGAAGGCCCGGGTCGGGCTGCGCGGCGGCTACAAGGTCGTCCAGGTCGTCGTCGCGCCGGAGAACCCGCAGACGGTGCCACCGCCGCCGCCCGCGGACGACCTGCGGGAGACGGTCGCGCGGCACCTCGAATCCCGCATGCCGGTGAACCGGATGGCCGGGGTCGAGGTGCTCGACCCGTCGTACGTGCCCGTCGACATCACGGTCGAGGTGCACCTGACCGCCGACGCGAGCCAGACCCAGGTGATCGACCAGGTGCGGGCGCTGGTCGCCGGGCTGCTGGCGTTCCCGGCTCAGGACTTCGGGCAGCCGGTGCGCGCGGGCGACGTCTTCTCGGCGCTGTTCCCGGTCCCCGGCGTGCGGTTCGTGCAGCTGCCCCGGTTCGAGCGCCGCGACCGGCCGTCCGCCGGCGGCGTCGGCGCGCTGGCCGACATCCCGATCGGGGAGGGCGAGCTCGCGTTCGCGGGCTCGATCCTCGTCGTGCCGTTCGGAGGCGTCCGATGACGATCGACGCCGACCTGCTGATGGCCAACCTTCCCGGCCTCTACCGGGACAAGGACGCCTCCGGCGACCTGCTGCGGTTCCTCACGATCCTGGCCGGGCCGCTCGGCGAGCTGCACGCCTCGATCACCCAGCTCCGCGACGACCAGACCGTGGTGGCCTGCCGCGCGCCGTTCATCCCGCTCATCGGCGCGCTGGTCGGCACCGAGGTGGACACCACCCTGCCCGAGCGGGCGCAGCGCGACGAGGTGCTCGACGCGCTCAGCGGCTACCGGCGCAAGGGCACCTTCGACCTGGTCCAGCGGACCGCCGAGTCGCTCACCGGCTGGCGGGTGCGGCTCGTCGACTTCTCCGCCCGCGTCGCCGCGGTCCCGGACGTGGCCTCGCTGCGCCCCGGTACGGCCGGGATCGTCACCGCGCCGGTGGCGGACCCGGCCGCGCTGGCCGGGCTCGGCCGCGCCGACGACGTGGTGCCCACCGTCCTCGATGTGCGCGCGCCGCTCGCCGTCACCGATGCGGCCGGCCGCGCCCATTTCGACAACCTGGGGCTGTTCGCGACCCCCGCCCGGGTCGCCGCCGACCGCCGCCCCGCCGAGCTCGGGGGCGGGGACGGCCGGCTCACCTTCGACGACCGTCCGGTCGCCCCTGGGGACACCCAGGGCGTGCGGCTGCAGCTCCTGGACGGGATCGACGGCACGCCGCTCACGAGGTCCAAGCTGGACGGCGCGGTGCCGCGGTTCGCGGGCACGCCGCGCGGGTTCGCGATCCGGATCGGCGGCGTGGACGTCACCGACCCGGCGTTCCGCCCCGCCGTACGGGTCCTCGCGGCCGACCTGACCGACTTCGCCGCCCCGCGCCGCCCTGGCGGCGGCCCGCTGACGCCTGCCCCGACCGACATCGCGGTGGACCCGCAGCTCGGCCGGATCCTGCTCGACCCGGCCGCTCTGGGCGTCTCGGCGCAGGCCGTTCGGGTCGACCATCTGACCGCGCCCGCCGTCCGGGCGGCCGGCGTCACGGCCGGACCGGCGCGCGCCGACACGCCCGCCGTGCGCAGTCTCACGGTGGACGGCTTCCCCGCGGAGCTGGTCGACGCGCTCGACGGCACGCCCGTGCGGGCGGCGCTCCGCCTCGGCGTGCCGCTCGCCGCCTTCCACGGCACCGACCGCGGCTGGCGGATCGCCCGCAACGGCGCCGACGTGACGGCCCAGCTCACCCCGCTTCTGGCCGACCTCGACCGGCTCGACCTGGCCGTCGCCCCCGGCAACCTGGCCATCGACCCCGTCCGCGGCCTGCTGGCCTTCCCGCAGGGCTTCGTCACCGCCGCCGACACGGTGACCGCCGTCTTCTCCCACCCCGGCCGGGCGGCGCAGGCCCGCCTGTTCGACAGCCTCGCCCAGCGCCTGCCCAAGATCGTCCCCGCCGGCGTGACGCCGGTCGTGATCGACACCCGCCACGCCAGAGCCGACCTGAAAGGCACCCCATGACCCGCGCCATATCCCGGGAGAGCTTCGACGAGCTCAAGAACTATCTGGGCGTCTACCTCCAGCAGGGCCGCCCCGTGCTGGACGCCGACTGGAACGAGAACCAGGACATCGCCGTCGCGGCCGCCCGCCGTCTCGGCCGCGACACGCACGGCGACGGCAGCCCGGACACCGGCTACTCGATCGTGCCCGTCATCATGCCGGACCTCGACCAGCTTACCGAGGTCAGCCTGAGCACGATCCTGGATTCCTTCCTGGGCTCGTGGCGCTTCTCCTTCAACTTCCCCGGCGACCTCCTGGACGACTTCGAGCAGGCCGCCGGCTTCACGCTGTCGTCGCCGCAGGGCACGCTGCGGATCGCCCACGACCGCCCGTTCCGGGGACAGGGGTTCCTTCGTCTGTCCGGCCACCCCGGGACCGTCACCATCCGCAAGACCCTGTCGGGGACCGTCGACCTGTCCGCGTCGGACGTCGCCACCTTCTGGTACCGGCGCAACCGCAAGACGGCGAGCGTGCTCAAGTTCTTCATCGAGGACGACGCGAACGGCAAGACCGTGTGGCCGATCTCGACCCCCTCCACGCTCCCGGCGGACACGTGGGCGGGCGGCCTGGTCTCCCCGCTGGACCTCCGATTCCACATCCTGAACCAGACCCTGCGCAACGCCGTGGTGAACGAATTCTCCTTCGAGTCCCTGTACGTCGCCGGCGGAACACCCCCCTTCACCTGGACGACCACGGGGACGCTGCCACCCGGCACGCATGTCGGGTCCACCCCACAGACCGACAGGCAGATCGACTTTCAGGGCACCCCGAGTCAGGCCGGGACGTTCACGTTCACCGTCAAGGCCACGGACTCCGCCAACCGGACGGCGACCAGGCAACTCACCCTCGTGGTGCAGGCGCAGGGGCCGGAGCGCGGGCGGACGACGCCGTCGGAGGGCCAGCTGCAGAGTCTCTCCCCTTTCGAGACGCCCACCGGCACACCGGCGAACCCCGCTCGCGTGCGCGCCTACGGGTTCGAGGTCCCCCAGGAATCGGGGACACCGCTGATCTGGGACTTCGACGACCTGCGGTTGGGCGGCACGGCCAGGCAGCGCGCGCAGGCCGCCAACAACTTCGTCATCCGGGGCTCGGAGCTGTCCATGATCCCGGCAGACGTGGGGCTGTACACCAAGTTCGCGCAGTCATTCGGCGTCGCCGATCCCACCACCGTCCCTTTCCTCCAGTCCCTGATCGAGCTGCTGGCCGGCATCGACCAGTCCGTCCCTGACCCGGTGAGCGCCGCGCGGATGCACGTGTCCGGTCTCACGCCCCTCCAGATCGCCGACACGCTGTACTCCCGGCAGGCGGACCCGAACGACCCGCCGCTCACCCCGCCGGCGGGCGGGCCGGGCGCCCAGGCCCGCAAGGACACCGTCTACCTCGACGTGTGGACCGAGCCGGTGACGTACGTCGACGACCCGGACATCCGGGAGGTCGCCCTCGGCGGTCCCGACACGACGACCCGCTCCCGGATCCGGCAGCGGGTCCGGGTCGCGCAGGGCGGGAGCATGCCGTCCGGCGACGGGCGCGGGGGCGGCACGCTGGCCACGGAGGGCAGCTACACCGCCCAGGCCAACCGGCTGTACCTGGTGGAGATCGACGGCGGCGGCGACATCGGCGCGGCGACGTTCCGCTGGTCGCAGGACAACGCGTCGACGATCCAGCGGGTGATCCAGCCCGTGCCGCCCGGGTCCACGCAGGTCGTGGTGGAGGACGCGACCGCGTTCCAGAAGGGCGACCGGATCCTGATCCGCAAGGAGTTCGGCGCGGAGGAGCACCAGGTCGCGTCGGTCGTGGGCAACGTGATCGGGCTCGCTCAGGCCACCGGCAGCCAGCTCGGCGCCCTCCCGGCCGCCGGGCGGGTCGCCGGATTCACCACGTTCGCCCTCGCCGACCGCCCGACAGTGCAGCGCTGGAACGCGTTCCGGGTGCCGATCCCCGCCGACGCGGCCGATCCGGCACTGTCGGCGGCCGTGCCCCTCAACGACGGCGTCGTGGCCCGCTTCGGCGGGCACGGCATGCGGCCGGGCGACTACTGGAACTTCCGTACCCGGTTCCTGGCCGGCGACGACGCGTCCGGCCTCGACCCCCTCACCCGGATCGAGCAGCTCGCCTTCCAGCGGCCGCGCGGCACCGTGCACCACTACGTCCCGCTGGCGACGCTCACCCGCGACCCCGCCGACCCCGAGCCGGACCTGATCACGATGATCGCGGACCTGCGCCCCCGGGCCGGCAACACGCACGCCGTGAACCTGCGGCCGTCGGACGTCACCGTGACCGGTTCGGCCGACGCCCTGCTCGCGTCCACGCGCCTGCCCTCCGTGTCCCCCGGCAGCAAGCTGATGGTGTTCTGGTCGGGCGACGTCTTCTTCCACGCGTCGGTCATCGGCTCTCTCCGCATCAAGGTCGCCTACTACAACGACTTCATGACCGACCCGATCGCCGACCCGGAGACCGGTCTCGTCTTCGAGGACACCCGGTCCATCACCCTGTCGGACCGCCAAACCGGGGTGGCGACGCCGTTCACGTTCGTGTTCGCCGGTGTCGAAACCGTCTTCCAATCTCTGGCCAGCCAGTTCACCCCCACGTCCGCGCAGATCATCGCCACTGTGACGACGAACACGTCGATCGACATCAGCGCGATGAACATCACCGTCATGGAACTCAAGAAGAGCACGGAGCTGATCAATGATCTCTGAGACCGACCGCGGCCGGGTCGCCCGGCTGCTCGCGCGGCCGGCCCGGTCAGGCGAGAATGGGCGGCACGTCGAGCGGCTGCCGCTGCCCGTGCCGGTACGCGGGCGGGGCGAGCCCGGGGGCGTCCCGCTGGAAGCGATCCTGGCCGCCGCGCAGGAGGTCTCCCCGACGGTGACCGGACTGGCGGTCAGCGGCGGTGAGGTGACCGTGACGCACCGGGAGCGCCCGCCGGAGGCGGAGCGGGAGCGGCTGCGCGGGCTGCTCGGCGACCCGGAGCGGCTGCTCGCGCTGAGCCCGCCGTCCGCCGCCGCGCAGCCGTCCGGGAACGAACTGCTCGCCGTCCTGCGGGATGAGGCGACCCCGGACGCCGAGTGGATGCGGCTGTTCCGGCGGTGGGCGGTGGCCGAGCTGATCGACCGGGGCGGGGGCGCGTAGTGGCCGCCGCACCGCCGTCCGCGGCCGACCTGTCCGGATCCGACCTGGGCGACGGGCGGGTACGGCTGAGCTGGACCTTCCCCGGCGATCCCGCCGTCCAGGGGATCGTGTTCGACGTCTACTCGGGCACCGACCCGCTCGACCCGTTCCGCGCCCGCAGTCTCGCCGGACTCGGCGGGACGACGGCGACGCTCGGCGGCTTCGACCGGGGAGGCGACTTCTTCTTCACGGTCGTCGCCCGGCACGGCGACGCGACCGCGCTGCCGTCCCGGATGCTGCGGCTGGCCGTCCGGCCGGTGACCGCGGCGGTGACGCTGGTCCGGGCCGAGCCGACAGGACGGCCGGCCGGGCTCGGCTTCCCGTTCGGGATCACCGCGAGCGGGGCCGTCTCGGCGCAGCAGGGCGACCGGCTGCTGCACGGCAAGGTCCTGCAACTGCTGTTCACCGCGCCGGGGGAGCGGGTCAACCTGCCCGAGTACGGCACCGGCCTGCGGGACCTGGTGTTCGACCCGAACAACGAGATCCTCGCCGCGACCACCGAGTTCTCCGTGGCACGGGCGCTGCGCCGCTTCCTCGGCGACCAGATGGAGGTCCAGAGCGTCCAGGTCACGGCCGGTGGGGCCGAGCTGACCGTCGACATCGTCTACCTGCGCACCTCGGACCTGAACACCGAGCGGCTCCGGGTGGGCGTCCCGATACCCAGATGACGATTTTCGAGGTGAGGTGAGGATGGACGACCGGATGGCCCGCCACATGGAGGACAGCGGGCGCAGGTACTGGGGGAAGTACCGCGGCTTCGTGGAGGACCGGAACGACCCGGAGAAGCTCGGCAGGCTCAGGGTCCGCGTGCCCGACCTGCTGGGCGACGCGGTGACCGGGTGGGCGTGGCCGGTGACCCCGTACGGCGGGGCCGGCGTCGGGCTGTTCGCGCTGCCCAAGAAGGACGACATCGTGTGGGTCGAGTTCGTGGCGGGGGACCTGTCCGAGCCGCTGTGGTCGGGCTGCGCGTGGGCCAAGCCGGGCGGGCGCGGCGAGCTGCCGCAGGAGGCCCTGGACGGGTACCCGGACGCGGTCGTGCTCAGGACCGCGTCCGGCCACGCGATCGTGCTGTCGGACGCCAAGGGCCGCGAACTGATCACCGTACGGGCCTCCAACGGAGCCCAGGTGGTCCTCGACCCGGCCGCCGACCGGATCACCGTCAAGGCAGGCGAGGTCGTCGTGCGTGGCGCGGGCGGCGAGGTCGAGGAGCTGGCCACCAAGTCGTTCGTGAAGGACGTCTTCGACCTCCACCAGCACGCCACCGGCGTCGGCCCCTCATCGACCCCGACCCCGACCTCCACCCCCGAGTCCCTGACCACCGTCCTCAAGGCGGAGTGACATGCCTCTCGACGCCAAGGCCCTGGGCGACGACCTCACCGCGCTCTTCGAGGGACGGAAAGGGTTTCCGGAATCGACGGCCGACGCCGCGAAGGCCTGGGCGAAGATCTACCGGGACTACGCGGCGAACGGTCGCGCCGGTACGGCGGCTCCGCTCGCCACCGGGCTGGACACGGCGGAGACGAACCTCGCGAAAGCCCTCGACCCGATCTTCACGGCGGCGCGCGGCGGCGCGGCGAAGACGTTCGCGACCGACCTGGACGCGGCGTTCGTCGCGTTCTGGTTCACCCCGCCGGTCCAGTTCGCCGCGCCGCCCGTCACAGGGGCCGTCACGGCGGCGCCGCCCGGCGTGCTCGGTCCCGCGCTCGCCACGGTGTTCACCGCCGGGGCCGCGGCGGGGAGCTCGGCGGCGGACCAGGCCAAGGCGGTGGCCGCCGCGATCGACACCTGGACCCGAACCGTCATCGTCACCATCACCCCGCCGGTCCCCCCTTCACCGGTCCCCTTGACCTGACCGACGACCAAGACGAGCGACACACGACCAAGACGAGCGAAACCGAGGAGCGAGCCGGATGCCCGGGAAGCAGAGAGCCGCGACAACCGTGGCCGAGCCGCCGAAGACCGACTCCGCGGCGCCCTCCAAGGTGTCCGAGCCGGCGCATCCGGTCGCGGAGGCGCAGGGCACCGACGGCAACCGCGCCGTCGCCGCGGCGCTCCAGCAGGATGCGGCGCCCGCGCCGGCCCAGCGGGTCACGGCCCCGGCGAAGCCCCTGGCCGACCGGCAGGTGCGGGCGATCGTGCTGAGGAAGGCCGAGATGGTCCTCGAATACCGGCTGGGCGACGGCAGCACGCACAAGGTGGCCGTGATCTCCTACGCCGACTTCCCGCCGGGCGTCTACATCGCGCGCCCGCTCCACGGCAGCGCCCTTCGCTGGGCGTACCCCCCGCACCTCAAGGCGTATGTGGACGAGACGGGCCGTAACTATGCCGTCCTGCTCAACCGGGCCGACCACGCGAGCAATCCCGGCACGTTCGAAGGAGTGGGCACGTTCGACTTCGCGGTGATCGGCAGGCGCGCCCTTCCGCAGGGCGCCTGGGAACCCGATGCGGCCGCGCTGTTCAACACCGCGGAGATCCGCCGCTACCTCGCCCTGCGCGGCAGCCGGGCCGGACGGCTGCCGACCCGCGGGCAGCCGGACGAGCTGCCGCCCGAGCAGGTCGCCGCCATGAGCCGGTTCCGCGACCAGCTCTCGCGGCTCACCGAGACCGACTGGGCGGCGTTCGCCCGCGAGGGCCCCGCGACCGGCCCGGTGGGAACATGGGTCGACGCGCAGCAACAGCTTGAGCGGTACATGGAGAGCCCCGAGCGCGAGCGCATCCTCAAGGCCGAGGACGAACGCGAGGACCGGATCCTGGCGGCGCGCGCCGCGATCGACCTGAACAAGCAGGCCGCCGCCATAGACAGGCTCAAGGGCACCGGGAAGCTGTACGACGCGATCGTCGACTACGAGTTCACCACCAGCGACAACTCTCCCGCGTGGCGCGAGGCGGAGGTCATCCAGACGTTGTACGAGCAGCTGGACGCCGCCCGCTTCCGCACCATCGCCGAGTTCGACGCCGCGGCGCTCGAGCTGCGCACGATGGTGCAGCGCCAGGCCGTCCTGCGCGCCCTGCTCAGCCTGAAGGAGGGCGAGCGGGTCCTCCGGACCGAGCTGCAGCGCTACCGGAACCGCAACGAGGTCAACAGGCTCGCCGGGGCGATGCTGAACCTGACCGAGGATCCCGACACGGCCGACGCCATCAAGGTCCGCACGGAGTACCCGATCCTGCGCAACACGGTTGTGTACAAGGGGGCGAAGGCGTCGAAGTATCCGGAGAACCTCGAAGAGATGCTGTTGCAGAACATCGAGGCGCAGTTCCGTAACGTCGCGAAGGGCCGGGAGGCGCTGCACAAGGACCCCAAGGTCGTCTTCAACTTCGACATCGTGATCGGTGAGACGCTGGAAGGGATGGGGCTGCCGCCGGACTCGGTGCAGGCGCAGCTCATCCGCGCCCGGCGCGGCGCGGACAAGCCCTCGATCCTGGACGTCCTCAAGCCGATCCTGATGGTGCTCTGCTTCGCGGCCGGGCCGCTCGGCTGGGTCGCGTACGCGGCGAACCTGGCCGCGCTCGGCATCGCGGTGTACGAGGCGCATGAGAAGGAAGGTCAGAAAGACCTGGTCAGGTCGGTCGCTCACGCCGGAGAGCAGCTCGCGTCCGAGCCGCGCATCCACGGCGTCATGGAGGCGATCGGCAGCTTCCTGGAGCCGCTCGGCATCGCCACCGGCATTCTCGGCGTGTTCCAGCTGCCCAAGGTCCATACGCCGGACCTCCCGGCACCGGGGATCAGGGCGCCGGAGGCCCAGGCACCGGAGATCCGGGCACCGCGGACGCACACGCCGGAGCCTGCCGTCCCCGCCCGGACCGGACCTCACGCTGAGCCGGCGCATCCCGGCCCTGCCACGGAGACACCACCCGTGACCGCGCCGGCCGAGGCGCCGCCCACGATCCCGCCCGCGGAGACGCCGCCCACGGCCCCGCTTGCCGAGGCGACGCCCACGCGCCCTGCCGGGCCCGCCGCACCAGCCGGTCGGCCCGCCGGATCGACGGGCAGCATGGGGGCGGCCAGCGTGCACGACGAGTCGTTCATGGGGAACCGGATCTACAACGACACGATCAGCACGCCGGGGGTCCCGAAGGGACCGGCGGGCGCCCGCAGACCCGTGAACGGCCAGCGCGCGCTCGACGACTCCTTCCCGGTCCAGTCCGGCAATCCGGACCCGTCGGCCCCGGTCGAGCGCATCGGCGTCGATGTGGAGCACCAGGAGCTGGTCGTGCTGACCCGCGTCGGCCAGCGGGTCCAGGGCGGGCAGGTCGTGGGCGGCGTCTACCGCGGCAGGGTCGCCTCGTGGGACGAGCTGACACCGGAGATGCGGAAGGTGCTGACGGCCGAGAAAGTGCGCGTGGACCCGTCCGGCAAGATCACGGTGCCGGAGATGTGGGCGGGCCTGGACCCGGCCGTGGCACGTCGCGTCGAGTTCGTCCCCGGCCTTGAGCGGGCCGCCGACCTGGCCAGACCGGCGAAGATCAAGCCGCCCCAAGGCGCGGGGGCCGCCTCCGCGGCACCGGCCGGGACGTTCACGATCGACGCGCCCGCCGGACTGACGGCAGCGGAGAAGGCGAGCGGCCTGCCGATCCTGCGGGAGGTGAAGGTCAAGGGGCCGAACGGAACCTCGGGAATCGTCGAACGCTCCTGGAACCCGAAGACCGGCACCTGGAGCCACGCCCACGCCAGGTTCGACCCCGACCTCCCGCGCTGGGTCGACACCGATCCGCCGCTCGTGCCGGGCCGGGGGACGCCGCTGGAGACGTACCTGACGCTGGGGTTGATGAACTGGTTCAAGAAGCAGGGCCTCGCCATCGCGGGGGAGCGGGTGGTGGTCATCGAGGGCGTCTCCAACCTGCCCTCGATCGCCCAGCTCGCGCGGGCCAAGATGTACGGGATCCCGGTGGAGCGGGCGCTGCGGCTGACCAAGACCGTCCAGAACGCCGAGAACTCGATCGTGCAGTCCGGCGGCCGGATCACCGGAGTGCAGCTCATCGACAACGGCTTGACGATGCCCTGGAAACACGTCGCGGGTGAGGCCGAACGCGCGGCTCTGCTCAGGGACTTCGACCTGGAGCTGCCACTGAACACCCCGGTGACGCGCAACTACGACGTCGTGCTGACCGTCGAGCCCGCGGTCCCGAAGGCCCCGTCCGGCGGCGCCGCGCCGGTGGCGCCGACGAGCGGCGGCGGAACCGGGGGCGGCGGCGTGACCGGGGCCGGAGGCGGGGGCGGTGCGGGCAAGGCCACCGGCAAGGTCGAAGGCCTCCAGGAGAGCGCCGTTCCCCGGAACCGCACCACCGAGAGCAAGACCTGGGAGCAGAGAAGGCGCGACGTCACCATCGAGGGGCCGACCTGGAGGGAGGAATACGGCGACGCCGAGAACGTCCCAGCCATTGTCCGAGCCGTCCCGCGCCGGAGGGGGGAGCTGCCCAGGACGACCGGAAGGCTGGACGTCACCTGGAGCCGGGACAGCAAGACTCTGGTCATCGAGAACGTGCGGCTGGAGGACACTCCTACCTGGATAGGGAACAACCCGCAGCTCATACGGGGCAAAGGCGTGCCGCTGTCGACGTATCTCCAGCTGTGGGCCAGGAACTGGCTGAAGGCGAAAGCGGGCGCCGACTTCGCCATGCCCCACACCGTGCTCATCTACAAAGTCGAAGAGGCGGTCACCGTCGCGCAGCTGGCCCGGGCCGCGGCGCGCAAGACAGCTCCGGAGGTCGCGCTGCCGGGGACCAAGATGTACCAGTTCGCCGAGACCGCGATCGTTCAGAGCGGTGGGCGGATCGAATCGTTCAGGCTCTCCTCTGAGGGTGTGGAGACGACCTGGGGGAAGTTCGCCAAGCCGGAAGACATCAGGAGGGTCAGCGAGCACCCGGATTTCCTGCACGACATGCCGGCCCCGGATCTGCCCGTCCGCCGCAGTTTCGACATAGAGCTGACCGTCGCGCCGGCCACCCTCCCGGAGCCTCCCGCCCAGAAGCCGCCCGTCGCACCCTGAGTGCTCGCCTGAGGATGCCGATCTTGGCTGGGTTGCGGAGGCAACCTGGCGGACGCCTCCGGGCAGCCGCGCCCGGCTGCGTGGGAAACTGCTGGGGTGACCGCACGACGTATCGCCTACCAGGGCGAGCCCGGCTCCAACTCCCACATGGTGTGCAAACACCACTACCCCGACTGGCATACGGTGCCGTGCGCGTCTTTCGAGGACGTGTTCGCGGTGGTGGAGAACGGCGAGGCCGAGCTGGCGATGATCCCGATCGACAACTCGATCGCCGGCCGGGTCGCCGACATCCACCACTTCCTGCCGACCTCGGACCTGTACATCATCGGCGAGCACTTCCTGCGCATCCAGTTCAACCTGATGGCGCCGCCGGGCGCGACCCTGGACACGATCAAGACCGTGCACAGCCACGTGCACGCCCTCGGCCAGTGCCGCCGGATCATCCGCGAGCACGACCTGGTGCCGGTGATCGCCGGTGACACCGCCGGCGCCGCGCGTGAGGTGGCCGAGGCGGACGACCTGACCCAGGCGGCGATTGCGCCGCCGCTCGCGGCGGAGATCTACGGCCTGCACATCCTCGCCCGCGACGTCGAGGACGAGGAGCACAACACCACCCGCTTCGTGGTACTCAGCCCGGACTTCCTGCAGGCACCGCGCGGGGAGGGCCCGGTGGTCACCTCGTTCGTCTTCAACGTCCGCAACCTGCCGGCCGCGCTCTACAAAGCGCTCGGCGGGTTCGCGACCAACGGCATCAACATGACCAAGCTGGAGAGCTACATGGTCGGCGGCCATTTCGCGGCCACTCAGTTCCTCGCCGAAGTCGACGGGCACCCCGAGGATCCCGGCTTGAAGAACGCGCTGGAGGAGTTGGCGTTCTTCACCACGGACGTGAAGATCCTCGGGGTTTACCCGGCCGATCCGTTCCGCGCCGACTGAGCCTCGAGCGGCCGAGGCACGCGGCTCATCGAGGGCGGGCGACACATCCCTTCGTCGCGGGGTCCGCCGCCCACCCGAAGGCCGCCTCATCATGGGGCTCGCGAGGCGATCCAGCCGGCCGCGCCCACAGCTGCACCGGGTCAACCGCTCCTGGCGGCGCGGGGCTCGCGCACGCCGCGCGAAGCCCTCATATGGCCATGACCTGGCCGGATGTAATCATCGGCAGGCGCAGATCCCTGACAATGGTCATATTTGCACGATCATCGCAAATCCATCGATGCATATCCGAACACGGAGGCGCTCTTACTCACAGTTGACTATGGTGACTTAACGGGAATACTGGTTGTCCGAATTGGCCATCGTTCCACCGAACCAAGGATGCCCATGTCGCTTGGCCCCGCGATGCCTCAGGCAGTTCCGCACCAGGTTCGCAGCCGTGCCGGCGACCCCGCCTCCGCCCGCGCCTCGCTGATCGCGCTGGTGGAGCACATCCGAGAGCTGGTGCTGTCATGACCATGCGCTACATGCCCGACGCCGGCCGCCTGTACGGATCGCAGTATGCCAGGGACCCGCAGGCCGTCTATGCGGACCTACGCCGGCGGCACGGCGCTGTCGCGCCCGTGGAGATCGCCCCCGGCATCAACGCCCACCTGGTGATCGGATACGGGGCCGCTCTGGAGGTGCTCACCAACGTCGGCGGCCTGTGGAGCAAGAACCCCAGCGCCTGGCAGGCGCGGCTCCCTGACACCCCGGAGGTCGCGGGCGCGCTCGCCATGCTTGGTTACCGGCCCACCGCGCTGTTCACCGACGGGGCCGAGCACGCCCGCTACCGGAAGGTGATCTCCGACTGCTTCCAGCTGGTCCAGCCGCACAAGCTGCGCCGGATGGTGACCGAGGTTTCCGACTCTCTCATCGCCCGGTTCGCCGCGAAGGGCGAGGCCGACCTGGCCACCGATTTCGCCCGGCCCATCCCGGTGCGCGTCTTCAACCTGCTCTTCGGGCGGCCGGACTCCGACAGCGTCGAATTGAGCGAGGCTCTGTCGGCCATGATGGAGGCGACCGGCGAGGCGGGCGCGCGGGGCAGCGACGCGTTCAGCCGCTACATGAATGAGCTGGTCCAGGCCAAGTACGCCCAGCGGGGCGACGACCTCA
This sequence comes from Nonomuraea sp. NPDC050153, assembly GCF_044460125.1. Classification (NCBI taxonomy): domain Bacteria; kingdom Bacillati; phylum Actinomycetota; class Actinomycetes; order Streptosporangiales; family Streptosporangiaceae; genus Nonomuraea; species Nonomuraea sp. NPDC050153. The sequence continues at coordinate 244,337 of NZ_JBITJQ010000009.1, read as the reverse complement.
CGTCCTGGATCATCGACCATCCGGCCGGTCTGCAGAACGAAGAGCTGACGCAGGCGATCGTGCTCGTGGTGGCCGCCAGCTTCGACCCCATGGCCAACCTGATCTCCAACACGATCTCCCGGATGGTCAGCGACGACCGCTACTACAGCTCCCTCACCAACGGCGCGCTCAGCACGTACGACGCCCTGATGGAAGCCCTGCGCGCCGAACCCGCCATAGCCAACTTCGGCCCGTACTTCGTACGCCAGCCCGTGCACTTCCACGGCACCTGGATCCAGCCGGCCGAGCTGGTCCTCGTCTCCTACGCCGCGGCCAACACCGAGCCCACCGGCATACCGGAGGAGATGCGCTCCGACGGCGGCGCGTATCTCGGCTTCGGTGCCGGGCCGCACCGCTGCCCGGCCAGTGACCCGGCCGTGCTCATCGCCATGACGGCGATCGAGCGCCTGACCTCTCACCTGTGTGACCTCGAACTCACCGTGCCGCGGGAGGAACTGCCCTGGCGGCCCGGCCCGTTCCACCGATCGCTGGAGCGGCTGCCGGTGCGCTTCACCCCCATCCGCCCGGATCAGCCAGGAGATTCGCCTTGGGCGGCGCACTCCCCGTCGGCGCCGACCTCCCCGGCGGGGCCGGCCGGCTACGCGACCTCGGGCCCCTGGTCTTCATAGAGCTCGTGGGAGGCGTGCCGGCCCAGGGTCGGCCGCACATGGGGGCGGCGGTGCATCAGCGGGAGCTTCAGCCCCGCGCGGATCAGCAGCGGGGCTGGGTGGCGGGGCCGGCGGTGATGCACATTCGTGCTCGGGACGGTCACACGGCGGCGACGTCGAGCTCTTTGTTCTTCATGTCTGGGCCGGGCATGATCCGGCCCATGGCCGACCCGATCACCGGCGCCTGCATGAGGCGGAGCATCACGGTGCGCATGATCTGCTCCTTGCGGTCGTGCGGGGTGAAGAGCGTACGCATGACCAGTGCGTTGTTCTGCTCCGCGTGGATGAACGGCCGCATCCGGGCCTCCCACTCCCGCAGCGCGCCGGAAAGGTCTCCGGGGTGGCGCAGCAGCATGGTGCCCAGCAGTTCGCCTCCGGCGATGGCATTGGAGGCTCCCATGCCCGCGTACAAGGTCACGCACCAGGCGGCATCGCCGACAAGGACGACCCGGCCATGCTGCCAGCGCGGCATCTTGACCTGGTGCACAGAGTCGAACAGGTACTGGGGGGCCTGCTCGAACCGGGTGAACAAGTTCTCCAGCAGAGGGCCGGCGGGCTGCGGGCCGAAGGCGGCGCGGATGGACTCGATCGCCGGACGCGAGAACTCGGCGTTGACGTCGTCGGTGCGATAGGAGAACAGCAGGCTCGGGGCGTGGCGGTGGAAAGGGAAGGTCCATGCTGAGCGTCCAGGCTCGGCGAGGGCCAGGCCCTCATGCAGGCCGAAGCCCTCGATCGGCGCATCCAGCGCGGTGACGCCGATCATGTAGTTCAACGCATGCAGGTAGTCCTCGCTGCCGAAGGCCAGCTTGCGCACGGTTGAGCGCATCCCGTCGGCGCCTACTACCAAGTCGAAGCGCTCGGTGACGGTGGCCCCTGAGGCGAGGTCGTGCAGGGTGACCTCTGCCGCGGAGTCGTCCTGGGTGATGCGGGTGGGCACGGTGGAGTAGCGGATCTCCACGTCGGCCGGTAAGGCGGAGAACAGTCCCTGTTCTATGTCGCCACGCAGCAACTGCCGGGGTTTGGTGACCAGGTTGGGGAGATCGCCAGGAGCCATGCCGGGAGCGCGGCGCCCAGCCCGGTTCACCTCGTAGACGGCGAGCTGCGGATGGGTGCGGTCGCCGATCGCCTCCAGCACGCCCAGTCGCCGCGCGGAGGCGATGCCGGTGCCGAACAGCACAATGAAGTATCCGCTTGAGCGGCGCGCGGCCGCCCGCTCAACCAGCACCGGCTCCCAGCCCACCTGCCGTAACCGCACCGCGGTGGCGATGCCCGCGATCCCGAGCCCGACTACCAGCGCGCGGCCACACGCGGCGGGGTCCTTCATGATGACTCCCCTCCTGATCATGATGCGATCACCATACCGAACCAGTCGACCACATTGGGTTATAACGGACAGTCGGTAAGGGGCAATGGAGCCTGGTCTTCTCGCAGGCGGCCAGGGTATGCGGGGAGGCTCGTCCGAAGGCGACCGTCCGCACGGCCCGCGCCTCTGTCGGTCGCGGCCTGTCGGTGCGTCGGTGGCCGCGTCGAGAGACAGGCCCGAGGCCGTTGGGGCTGTGATCGCTCGGAGCTCTGCTGAGCAAATGGCCGTCTTATGTCCGGTAGATGCCCTGGTTCGTCCAAGGCCCGACACTCACAATCGTGCCGTGAACCTCCAGCGAATGATCCGGTTTTTACACATCACAGCCCTCTCGTTATCGATGGCTGTCTCCTCGGTCGTGCTCTGGGCAGGGGCGACGCCGGCCCATGCGGTGAGGGGCGGGAGTCCGGTCGCCGACGGCACATGGGGGTTCGTGGCGAAGGTGAGCGTCGGTGAGACGCACGGATGCACTGGAGCCTTGGTCAGCCCGCAATGGGTGATCACCGCCACCAGTTGCTTCGCCTCCCAAGGGCAGTCCGTCACGAGCGGAGCGCCGACGACGGCGACGACGGTGACGGTCGGCAGGACGGATCTGTCCGGTACGAGCGGGCGGGTGCTGCCCGTGGAATGGATCCACCCGCACCGCGACCGGGACGTCGTGCTGGTCAAGCTGGCGCTGCGGGCAGTCGGCATCACGCCTGCCGTGGTCGGCTCCGCCGTTCCTGCCGCAGGGGACGCGCTGCAGGTCGTGGGCTATGGACGAACGGCTGAGCAGTGGGCGCCCAACCGGGTGCATGCCGCGCCGGTCGTGGCGGGGGCCGTGGCCGCCGGCTCGTTCGGCTGGACCGGAGCGAACGGCAGTGACGTGAGCGCCTGTCAGGGGGACGCGGGCGCGCCGGTGCTGCGTACGAGCGGGGGCCGCGCGGAGCTCGTCGGGCTCAGCTCCGGCGCGGGCCAGGGGGGCTGCCTCGGTGCGGCCGAGGACGGGGCGCGCGGCGGCGACGCGGTGCGGGTGGACGACCTGGCGAACTGGGTCCGTACGGTCGCGATCGAGCCCACCACGTCCTTCACCCAGTACGGATCCAGTCTGAGCGGGATCGGTGGTTATGACCTGAAGGACGACCGTGATCAGGTCGTGGCGTTCGACTACGAGCATTCGGGCAAGATGGATCATCTGGTGCTCTACCGTCCGGGCTCGCAGATCATCTTCATCGTCAAGCGGAACGCGGACGGCACCTACGCTCCGGTCTATTCCTCCACCTCTGGCATCGGTGGCTATGACCTGAAAGACAACCGGGACCGCATCATCGCCTTCGATTACACGGGTTCGGGTAAGCGGGATCATCTACTGCTCTACCGTCCGGGCGGGCAGACGGCCTGGGTTCTCCAGCATGGCGCGGGCAACACGTTCAGTGCCGTGTTCCACAGCTCGGCCGGCATCGGCGGTTATGACCTGACCAGCGCCGATGACCAGATCATCGCCTTCGACTACGAGCACTCGGGGAAACTGGATCATCTGCTCCTCTACCGGCCGGGGACCGGGATGGCCCACATTCTCCGGCACAACGGTGGTGCCACGTTCACGCCGGTCTTCGCCACGGCCGATGGTGGGATCGGTGGCTACAACCTGAAAGACGCCGGGGACCGCATCATCGCCTTCGATTACGCGAGTTCGGGTAAGCCGGATCATCTGGTGCTCTACCGTCCGGGCGGGCAGACGGCCTGGGTTCTCGAGCATGGCGCGGGCAACACGTTCAGTGCCGTCTTCAACAGCGCGGCCGGCATCGGCGGTTATGACCTCAAGAGCACGGCGGATCAGATCATCGCCTTCGACTACGAGCATTCGGGGAAGCTGGATCATCTGCTGCTTTACCGTCCGGGCGGAAAGACGGCCTGGATTCTGCAACACGGCGCGGGCAATTCGTTCACGGCGGTGTTCCACAGTTCGACCGGTATCGGTGGTTATGACCTGGCGTTGGCGAAGGACCGCATCATCGCCTTCGACTACAGGAGTACAGGCGGGCAGAGCCAACTGTTCCTCTACCGGCCAGGCGACCAGATCACCTATTTCGTGGGACGAGCGTTCCCGCCTGTACGAGTGGTTCCGGTCACCGTGTCGCCCGTCATCGGCCCGGACTCCATTGTGGAGAGATTCGTCTACCCCGCGCACTTCCGGCACGAGTTCGCGGGCACCTCCGGTCAGACTGACTGGGGCACGGAAAAGGCCGAGGAGAAGAACTTCGAGCTGCTCTCCGGGAACGGCGGGATCATCTGGGTCTCGTGCACCGCGTCCCCGGAGAACGGGGTCGGCGTGATCAAAGTGTTCCCGGGCCTGCTGAACGGCCAAACCGAGGTCGGCGAGCCGCACCTCGGTGTGACAGCGGTGTGCTTCAAGGTCCTCGGACCCACGGGATACGTGAAGCTTCGCATCCCGAACGTCTACGAGGTCCAGGGAGACAGCCGTTCACCGGGGGCCGGCCACGACGTGGACGCGACAGTTGTGAACGTGACGTCCGGCGCGGAGCGGACCAAGCGCGTCGAGCGGGACGAGAGCGAGCAGTTCGGACGTACAGATACCACATGTGACGAGAGTCACCCGGATTATCCCGACAACTGCAGAGAGACCCTCCTGGAACTGCGGGTCGTCAACTGAGGACGGGACGGCCGGCCGGCAGATGACATCTGGCCGGCCGTTCCGCCCATTCCATGGGAAGTATCGACCGAAATGGTGGAGTGACTGCGATGAATGCGATTCGCGCGTTACGCGACAGGGCTCTGTGGCAGGCGGCAGGTGTTATCGGCGTCGTGCTCTCGTTGCTTCTTGTGGGCAGCCCCATCGGTGAAGCACGGGCGGCGGGGGCGGATCCACCTCAGGCGCCGGTATGCGAACGTCAGGTGGCTCTGGAAGCCTGGGTGACGGGCGGCGTGAACGTCCGTCCGGCCGCCGAGAGGGCTCTGCTCGGGGACAGAGCGGCGGTCTGTGCCCTGCTCGCCGAGCTTCCCCGGCTCGTGGCGCAGGACGATCGTGAGCAGGTCGGCCGCATCAAGTCCCAGGGCGAGCCTGAGGTGGCCGCCGCTGCCAATACCGCCCTGCTCTCGGACGACCCCGGCGCCGTGGCGAGGTTTCTCGACGGTGGCTGGGAGACCGCCCGGGAGATCGACCTGCGCGCCAGCGTGAACAAGATGAGGGCGGCCGGCGGACCGGAGGTCAAGGCTGCCGCGAACGCGGTGCTGCGCAACGGGTCGCGCGAAGCCTTGGGGCAGTTCATCGACTCTGGCTGGCGGGTGCCGTACCGGATCGACCTGCGCGCGGTCGTCAACCGGGCGATGTCCGAAGGGGGCCCGCAGGTGCAGGCCGCGGCGAACCGGGCACTCCAGGACGGCAGCCAGGAGATGCTGGAGCGTTTCGCCCAGATCGACTGGGGTGTGGCCCAGGCCCGGGACAACGAGAACCAGACCTTGAACGATCTTCGGGCGAGCGCCACCGAGGCGACCCGCCGCGCGGCGTTCGAGACGATCTCCGCGGTCGCGCAGGCCGACCGTGCGAAAGCCGAGGCCGCGGCGGCCAAGAGCGACGCGGAAGAGGCGCAACGCCTCGCCTCGCTGGCCGGGCAGGAGTCGGCGGAGGCCAAGCGTCAGGCCCAACGCGCTGCTGAGGCCGCCGACCGCGCCGCGGCCGCGTCCCGGGTCGCCGTACAGGCCGCGCGGACAGCGGCGACGGCCGCGCGCGCAGCCTCAGGGGCCGCCGCACGCGCGGCGACCGCGGCGGCGCGGGCGCACACGAAGTCGGACGAGGCGTGGGCGGCCGCGACGGCGGCAGAGCTGGACGCGGCAGCCGCTGCCAGAGCGGAGAAGTACAACCGGGACATGCAGCGGATCGGTCCGGAGATCACCGCGTTGATCTCGCCCATCAATCAGATCATCATCGTGACCGAGCAGGCGCGCGCCGCTGTCGCCGCCGCCGATTCGGCCAGGGCGAACACCGAGGCCGCCGGACGCGCGGCCGAGGCCGCCGGGCGTTATGCGGGGCAGGCCAGCGCCGAGGCCCGAAACGCGTTCGCAGCGGCCGCGCGGGCGAAAGCGAGCGCGGACCAGGCGAGGCGCGCCACCGAGGAGACGGTACGTCAGGCCGACATCGCCAAGGACGCGGCCGGAAAGGCGCGCGACGCGGCGACGCGCGCCGTGACCTACGCGGAGCAGTCGGCGAGCGCCGCGGCGAGCGCGGCCCAGCATGCGGGCAGCGCCGTCAACGCGGCCGAGCTGGCGACGCAGCACGCGAACAACGCCTACCGCGCGGCGGAGGACGCGTTGCAGGCGGCTGAGACGGCCCAGATCGTTTACACAGCGGCGCGTAAGGCGGACGCCGAACGACTCCAGAAGGAGCTGGAACTTGAGCTGTCCTTCGCCCGGTACATCAGCCAGAAAGCCGCCGAGGCCCGATTGGGGGAGGCTCGCGGCTTCGATGTGCCAATGGGCCAGTACCACACCCCGCAGATCGACGCGCTGATCGCCGAGGTCGCCAACGCGCCGGAGACCGAGGCCGCATCGGCGGCCCTCAAGGCGCGGGAGGTGGCCCGCTACTTCGCGACCGTGCCCGGCACGTGGACCAGTTCGGCGGCCATGCAGGCTCTCGGCGAGGACGATGACCTCCTTGTCATCGGGTTCGTCAAGAGCGGACTCGCGACCGCCGAAGAGCAGGACGACCGCACGACGCTGACCGGCCTCATGATCACCGGCAGCGCGGCCATGAGAGCGGCCGCTCAGGACGCTCTCGACAGCGGATGGTCCGACGTCATCGAGTTCCTCAAGGACCCGGACTACGCCGAGCGAGCCGCCGAGGACCGGGAGGAGGTCAACGGCATCCTTTCTGACGCCCGCAGCACCGGCCACACCCACACCGAGGAGGCGGCGAACGTCGCCCTGCGTTCGGACGACCCGGACGCCCTCAAGAAGTTCCTCGACAAGGAGCACAACACCGCTTACGCGATCGACGTCCGGGCGAAGGTCGGCGCGATCGCCGGGGACGACTCCCACGGGACCGAGGTGCGCAACGGCGCCCAGATCGCGCTGGCCGGCACGACGGCGATGCAGGTCGAATTCCTGGAGGTGGAGCGGCACCGTGCGGCCCAGCGCGACTACGCGACCGCGACGCACAACTACATCGCCAGTTCCCTGATGATCGAGACCTCGCAGATCGCGCAGCAGGCCGTCGACTTCGCGCGCACCGCGCAGGCTGCGGCGGCGGAGGCCCGCGGTGCGGCGGAGGAGGCCATCGGTTACGCGAACGACGCCGGCAAGGCGGCCGAGGAGGCCAAGAAGTTCGCGACCGATGCCGTCGCCCACGCCCGCGACGCCGCCGCGTCCGCGGAACGGGCAGCAGCGGCCGTCCGCACCGCCGCCGCAGCGACCAAGCAGGCCCAGCAGTCGGCCAGGTCGGCGTCCCTCTCGGCCCGCTGGGCCCGCGCCTCGGCCGTCTCGGCGGCAAAGGACGCGGCCGGCGCCTACGCCGCCTATGACACCGCGTACGCCGCGCAAATCGAGGCCGGCGAGAGCGCGTCCGAGGCGGCTCGCATCGCCGCGGAAGTGTTCGAGACCTATCGGCTGGAGGCCGAGGGAAATTTGCGCGAGCTCAAGCGGGAATTGAAAGAGCACTGCGAGAATGCACCCGAACTCGGCAATCCTGGATACCACGACTGCGACGCACGCGCTGAAGAGATCCTGAACGACCCCAAGGGGCCGCTCCACGATCCGGACGGCTTCGCCAAGGACAACGTCGAGCACTGCAAGAGGCAGTTCGTCGGCAAAGCCCGGGACGCCTGTATGTCCATCGTCCTGAGCCCGATATTCTCCTTCGCGGCAAGGGAAATCGGTAACCGGGAGACCGACGCTCAACGCCTCGCCGAAGAGTACATAGCCCTGACCGGCATGGACCTGATCAACGCCGCCTCCCAGTACGGCTTGGTCGGCGATTGCAAGAACGCCCTCAAGGGCGGTGTCGCGGATGCGGCGCAGTCGTTCACGGACTGCATCACTGGAGCCCTGGAACTGTCCGAAGATCCCGACTGGGACGAGTACGCGTCCCAGTGGAGGGGGACCTTCGTGGCGTCGCACGTCCCGGAGGAACTTCGATTCGGCGAGTACAACTCGATCTGGGGAACGATGTACCTGCTCGAGCGCCAATCTGATCTATCCATCCTCTGGGCGACCCGCGAGACCGAGCTGGCAACGTCGATCCTGCGCACCGTTCCGATCGGATGCATCCAGGAAGGCGGGAGCTGCCCGTTCGAGGACGCGGCGCAGCAGCTCAAGGACGTGAGCGAGACCATCAAACGGCTCAACAACCAGGGCTACATCGTGGACGCGTCCGGACGGGTGCTCGATGCGAACGGCCTGCCGATCGCGACTCTGCCACCGGTCACCGATCTGGAGAAGTGGGCGAACTACACCGTCGAGAGCGGTCTGCACGACGACCTCGCGGCCCTCGAACAACGTCTCAGCCTGCTGTACACGCAGCAGTTCGGCCTGCCCATGGCGCCCCCGGCCTGGCACCTCGAGACGCAGCTCGCCTACCGCGTCGCCACGCGGGAAGTGGCGCTACGCGACAACACGCTACGGCTCGTCATGAACAACCGCGGCGGCGTCTGCGACGCGGTGCCGATCGCCGGCACCGGACCTGATCAGCAGCGACAGGCCGTGGCAGGATGCGTCCAGGCCATCAAACTGCTGCTCCCGGCCGGCACGACCATGATCATCTACTACCCCGACCCGGACAATCCGGCGGAACTGTTGGAAGTCACCGTGCGTGGCGTCGGCCGCTGGCTGGACTGAGCCCGCCGGGCGCATACGGATGGTTCCGTGACGAACTGGCCGACCTGGGATCTACGCCGTCCTCGTCGGCCAGTGTTCTCCGCGGGGCCCTCGCGCCGGCCGAGGCCGGCGCGAGGGCCCCGCGGTGGCTGTCGAGCGCCTGATTCGGCCGCCCGGACTCGTGGTACAGCGGGGGCGTCCCTTGTAGGGCCTCGAACCACCGGCGGATGACGGTAGGGCTGGCCCTCCCCCCGACTGGGGTGTGCGCGGCAATGTGGCTGCGGCGGCCGGCGGGGAGCCTGGACGGAGATCCAGTCGCCCCCTCCAGGAGGTCCCCGTGTCCGCTGTCTCAGGTGTGCTGCGGTGGCATCGCCCGCTGATGCTGCTGGTCGCCTCGATGTTGGTGCTGGTGGTCGTCTCGGCGGCCGGGCTCGTGTTCGACGACCGGGTGCTGCTCGGCGCTCCCGTCTGGCTCAAGCCGTTCAAGTTCGCGGTGTCGGTCGCGATCTACGCTTCCACGCTGGCCTGGATGTTGTCCCTGCCGCACCGGGGCAGGAAGTGGACCTCCGCCCTGGCCGCCGTCTTCGCCGTCGCCCTGTTCGTTGACGTCGGCATCGTCGCGATCCAGGCCGCCCGCGGCACCTTCAGCCACTTCAACGAGTCCACCGCGCCGATCGAGGAGACCATCCAGGTCATCTTCGGCAACGGCGTGATGGGCATCCTGCTGGCCAACCTCGCCATCGCGATCGTCCTGACCTGCCAGCGGGTGGGCGGTGACCGGGCGATGAACCGGGCCATGCACACCGGCCTGGCCCTGGCCGTCCTCGGCATGTTCCTCGGCTTCCTCATCCCCTTCCAGGCCAAGGCGCAGACCGCGCTGACCACGAGCGGCGAGACGGTGTCGCTGCAGAGCGGCCACAGCGTGGGCGTCCCCGACGGCGGCCCGGGCCTGCCGATCACCCAATGGAGCACAACGGGCGGCGACCTGCGCATCCCCCATTTCGTCGGCCTGCACGGCCTGCAGGCCATGTTGCTGGCCGCCCTGCTGCTGGCCGCGCTGGCGGCCCGCCACCCGGTGCTGCGCGACGACCGCACCCGCGCCCGCCTGATCGGCGTGGCCGCCGCGGGCTACACCGGCCTGGTTGCCCTCGTCACCTGGCAGGCGCTACGCGGCCAACCCTTGATCCACCCCGACGCCCAGACCCTGACCGCCGCCGCCCTCCTGGCAGCCCTCACCATCCTGTCCGCCACCGCGGTCCTGGCGGCCGCCCGGCGCCGGCACGGGACCGACCAGCCCGGCGTACGCCCTGACAGAGACCTGGCAGCGGCACGTGACTAACCGATCCGACGTACGCTCCGGTCCTGGCCGCCACGTGACCAGCCGGCCTGGCGTACGTCGCGTCGCCGCGCAGCCGCGATCGGCCGCGGTCGGTCAGGCCGAAGTGGCGGGCGGACCTTCGTGCCGGTGGCCCGTAGCCGATGTCTTCGTATCGAAGCCCTTTGTGATCAGCCAGATGGCCAGGACCAAGCTCTGCAGGGCGAGCGGTGCATTTATGGCCAGGTAGGGCAGCGCGACGACATCGGTCAGGCGAAACAGCACCGAGAAACTCGCCGACATGGCCAACCCGGCTCCGATAAGCCCCCACGCGGACAACCAGCGAGGGACTAATCTCGACCGATACAGAATATAGAAGAACAGGAGATCTCCGAGGCTCAGCGAGATGATTAATGCGACATGGTTGACCAGGTCGCGCGCCGTCCGCAGCAACTCGCCCACGGCCTCCAGGTGGGATGCGTCTGAGGCGCCGGCCTGGGCAAATTCCTGACCCAGCACCAGAAACAACGGCAAGAGAATCACGCCTATGAAGTGGAACGTCGCTGCGATCAGCCTGAATCCGAGGAAACCCAGGCTCAGCGCTTCATTCTCCATCCTCAATGTTGGATACAGGTACAGTGCGAACCCGACGTAGGCGGGGATCATGATGAACTGAGAAAATGCGCCGACCGAGACCTGGCCCTCATGTGCAGAAATGACAGCGAGATGGCTCGGCTCCTCGACAGCGGGAACAACGCTCAGCACGCCGGCGATCATGCCCACGATGATCAGTGCGCCCGCGAATGTGGTTGCGCGCCTGTTTGTATTGATAACACTTCTCCCGTATATGTCGGCGAGGGCTGGCCACACGTCCTCTTACACCCGTAAGGCTGATGCGCCGACACTACCCCTTACATGCGTAAGGTCGCAAGGTGGGCAGGTGCTGTGTCAGGTGGGGCGGAGCACATGAGCGTGGAAGATGCCCAGGTTGAAACGGGTGCGAGGGCGAGAGCCCCGAAGTATTGCGAGCAAGGCGACCGGCTGGGCTACGCCGTCGCCTGCAGTCGCCTTTTGCGTGGCGGGCGTGACGAGGCTGGGCTCAGTACTTCTCCGGCGTTGAAACCTGGCCTACCCGGGCCTCGAACGCTCCAATAAGGCGGCATCAGTTCGGCGGCGGTGTTCCTGACGGCCGGAAGGCGGGTGGAGAAGAGCGCCGGCGAGGTGGGAGCGGGAGAACCGCGCATCCGGTGGGATGCGGGCATGCTCGTTCACTCTGGGCGGGCCTGGCGGCGCCGCTCCTCCATCACCGGGCGTGCGAGCAGCTTGTCGAGGTCGCGGCGTTCGCGTTTGGTGGGGCGACCCGCGCCACGAGCCCGAACGGCCACTGTCACGGCCTCCTCGCGCGGAGGGGGAGGAGGGCTCTTGTCGACGTAGCACTCGGCGGCCACGGCGGCGCCGACGCGCTTGGTGATGACGCGGGAGACGACCACGATGCGTTCGCGCCCCTCGTGCCGCAGTCGAACCTCGTCGCCGACCCGGACGACGTGCGCGGGCTTGACCCGCACCCCGTTGACCCGGACGTGACCGCCCCGGCAGGCGTCGGACGCGATCGAACGGGTCCTGGTGAGCCGCACCGACCAGATCCAGCTGTCCACCCGCGCACTCAGCTGCTCGCCTGTCACCCCGTCACTGTACCGAGAGCGCCAGGGCGAAGGTTTTCGAGAGGCGGGTGCTGACCTGGGAAACGAGGTACTTGCCTTTTTCGTTCCGAGCGGCAACGAGGGCAGGCTCCGGCCGTGGAGGGCCGGATCCGCCTCTCGGTGCCCGCCGCGCACGGGAACTTCTCGCACCCGGCACGGGAACCCGCATGATCGATCAGATCGGCGTCTGGTGATCGAGAGTCCGCAGGTGTTCCGTCATAGCGGCGCTGACCGGAACGGTGGTGGGCAGCTGGGGGGTCTCGAAGTAGCGGGTCTTGTGCCGGCGCAGCAGTGCTTCCCCGTGCTCGGGCCAGGAGAAGCCCTTCTTCTTGAGGAGCTTCTGGAAGACCACGCCGGCGTTGTCCGGGTCGGGTTCGGCCAGGAGCCTGATGGCGGCGGGGGAGATGTCGTCGCCGCGCAGGTAGGAGGTCAGGGTTTCGCGGTAGCGGCGCCGGTTGATCAGGCTCGGGTTGGCGAAGAGCTCCTGGAGGAGTCCGAAGTCGAGGTAGAGGCTGATGCCTGTTTCCGGGTCGAAGTGGATCGCCACCGTTTCGGCGTCCAGCACCTCGTCGGGATAGCTGGGGCTGGGCGGAGGGGTGGTGCCACCGGGCTGTGCCCCATCCATGAGGGCCCGCATGAAGGCGTCGAATCGCGGGATCACCTGATCTCCCGGGACCACGATGTATTCGGCGCCGTACAGCTCGATGAAGACTTCTCGCTGCTCGGCGAGCAGCTGGCGGGCGGTGGCGAGCTTTTCCGGATTGCGGAAGACCAGCTTGGGATTGCGCAGGGCGACTTCCGCGGCCTGGGTGCGGAGCTCGGCGCGGGCCTTGGCGGGGAAGAGGCTGATGTTGGCGCTGACCAGCCAGTCCTCGCCGAGCGGCACCAGGCGGCAGATGAGGAACATGCCCTTCTTGACCGGACGGAACGCGGACTTGCCCATATTGGACCGGGCGCGATAGGTCAGCTCGTCCACCAGGTTGACCAGGATCACGGCGTCCCGGTCCTTGCCCTGGACCTCGAAGATGCCTTCGACCACGTCCCTCCAGCCGAGGAGCATCGACCGTTCCTGCGGGCTCAGGTCCGGGTGGGCTCGCAGGAAGCGGTCGATCACCGTGTCTCCGGAGGCCAGCCGGTGCTGCAGGGCGAAGTGGTCGACGATCATGCTGGCGGTCACCTCGTTCTCGCCGAGGCCGCCGGGGTGGCTTTGTTCGAAGGCTTCGTCGAGCTCGCGGGCGAACCGGGGCGACAGGGCGAAAGCGACCAGCCGCTCCTTGAGAGCCCCGGCCTGCTTCATGACATCCATAACGGCGCCGTTTCTCCTTCGAACCCGTGCTTTTGCCGGGCTTATCTGGTTTCGTAGACCTGCGTTCACGGGTACCCGCGGGCGGATCGGGGGAGCACGCGCAGGGCGTCGGGATCACCTGAATACGAGAGAGGTGTCATCTGGGCCTCCGATGCCCGCCACGCTCCTTCGGGACCAGGTCGGCGATCAACTCGGCGAGCACGAGCTCTTCCTCGACCCGTACGCCGCGTTGCTCCATCGCCACGGTGAGCCCGGGATCCCAGGGGGTCGGGCGGGCCTGACCGGACAGCGGCGCCGACGAGGGCACGGCTTGGTAGGAGGCGGCGTCGAAGCGCCACGGCAGGAACCCGAGCCGTTCGTGGACCGAGGCGGCGATGGCGATCCCGCCCCAGTCGAAGTCGCCGTGGTAGGCGAACGTCGCGCCCCCGGCCGAGAGGAGGTCCAGCAGCCGCCAGACAGCCGTCGACGGCCGCCCGCCCCCGCATACCAGGGGCGGGCAGGAGGCTCCGAGCTCGTCGGCTGCCGCGGCCACCACCACCGGGTTCTCACAGATCCTGACCAGGCCCGCGGAAAAGGGGGACTCGTGCCGGCGCAGCTGGCGCAGGGTCAGCACGCACGGCTCGCCCGCCGCTCTGGCGGCGCTGAGCATACGTCCGGTGGGGGAGCGGTCGTCACCTGGCAGCCCCAGGCAGAGCACGAGAGAGGACAGGTCGTCGAGGTGCACGCCGACCGCGGCCCAGGCTGAGCGGCGGGCGTCCGCGCCGCCCTCGCCCGCGTACGGCAGGCCGGACAGGGCGCGTGCCGCGGACAGGGCGAGGGTCGCCAGCGGGCGTCCTTCGTCCAGACCGTGTGCGTCGCCGCAGGTCTCGGCCGCCAACCTGCCGAGGGGCGTGCCCGGCGACGGCAGCCGCTCCAGCACGGCACTCAGCCGGTCGAGCAGGGTACGTGCCTCTCCGGCCGTGGCGGCGAGCCTTCTGACCAAGCCGGTGGACTCCAGCCACGATCGCCACCTCGACAGCTCGGGCCGGTCGGCGACGAGCGCGTCGAGCCTGGCGAAAGCCCGTTCCCAGGCCGCCGTCCGCGCAGCCTGCTCGCCGGGCAGATCCCGGATCGGGCCGCGCAGCCGGACGACGGCTTCGCGCAGCCCGTCCGCGGTGACACCACTGGCTCGCAAGACGCGGTCCACCTCGTCCAAGGAGACCGACAGCGAGAGGCCGGCTCCCGCGCGCCGGCCGAGCAGTACCTCGGCCGCCCGGCGCTGGGCCGGGGTCGCGGCCGTGAGCGTCACCGTCCCGGTCAGTGGCTTGCCCTGCTCCAGACGGTGGCGGGTCCGGTCGACCAGCCAGGCGATCTCATCGCCGCCCAGCAGCCGCACCAGCCTCTCGCTCGCCCCGTCGCCTGTCACGGAGCCGTCCGTGTCGCCGTCGCTCAACCGGGCACACCGTCCTCATCCATGCCGAACAAGCCGTCCTGCCGCACGGGGGGTGCGGTGGACAGCGCGGGCACCGTGATGGCAGGGCGTTCCACCCGCCGCCGTTCGCGCCCGTCCCACCGCCAGGGCGTCACCAGCACGGCGTCGATGCCGTCACGGCGCGACAGCTGGCAGATCGCCAGGCCGGGGACCTGCGGGTAGCAGCCCCACTCGCGCTCGCTGGTCATCACCACGTCCATGTCGAACGTGGCCAGCAGGCCGAGACACTTGGCCCGGGAGTCGTCGTCGACCCCGGCGAACGCCTCGTCCAGCGCGACCAGGCGCGGCGCGTGCGGGTTGCCCGCGGACTTGTAGTGGGCCGAGGCGGCGGCGAACAGCGGCATCGACGCCGCCAGCACCCGCTCGCCGCCGGAGGCGGGACCGGTCGCGGCTCGCCACTGCCCGTCCTGGAGCCGCTGGATCGCGAACTCGTGCCAGGTGCGATAGTCCAGCGCCTTGGTCAATGCCTCGGTCCAGCCCGCGGCTGGGTTGTCGGCGTGTTCGCGGGCGATCCGCTCCTGCAGGAACGCGCCGACGGCGGACCGATCGGCGGTGGACCAGGCGTCCACGGTCTGGCGGAGCTTGCCCCTGACCCGGTCGAGCCCGTCGGGGGCGTTCCTGGCCGTCTTCCAGATCAGGCGCAGCCGCATGCCGGTGGAGGTGGGGCGGGACTCCAGCTCGGCGTTCATCTCCTGGACCTCGGATTCGGCCGCGGCGATCAGCTCATGCAGCGTGCCGGCGACCTCGTTGAGCAGGTGGTTCTCCAGAATCTCGCGTTCCTTGGCCGACAGGAGCTGAGCGCGCTGCTCGGTCTCCTCGGCCAGCGCCCCGGCCAGCTCGGGCATGTCCCTGGTACGGCCCTGGAAGACCACGTCCACGATCATGACCCCGTCGCGCAGAGTCAGTCCGACGGAGTGCCCGTGCCTCGCCATGGCGTCCGACAGCAACTTGTGCTCCTCGGCGACCTTCTTCTGCACCCGATCCCAAGGGCCGTCGCCGTCGTCCACGGAGTCGAGCTCGGCGTTGACCGTCCTGGCCAGGAGCACGGCGGGCGTCGCCGCCCATTCGCCGCCCGTGTCAGGCACGTCCAGGTCGGCGAGCGCGACATTCAGCAGGCCGGTGGCGGCGAACGACTGGAACCCGCGCACGGCGGCGTCGCGTGCCGTGGCCGCCTCCTCGATCTGTTTACGCAGGTTGTCGCGCTCGCCCTCGGCCTTGCCGCGCTCTTGCAGGGCATTCTGCTCGCGCAGGCGGGTGGCGCGCTCGGCGATGGCACGCTCGCTCAGCTCGCGCTCCACCTGGTCGAGCCGGCTGAACAGCTCCTCGACCGCGGCGCCGGCGGTCGCGGCCAGGGTGCGGTACGCCTCGGCCGCGACGTCTGCCTCCTCGCCTGCCTTCGCGGCCAGTTCGGCGGCATCGTCGAGCTGCTCTTTCGTCCGGCCGAGCTCCTCTTCGGCGTCCGCGGCGCTCTCGTACGCGTCGCGCCAGGCATGTACGGCGGGCCACAGCTGGGCCAGGGCCAGCCGGTAGCGGGTGAGCGCGGCCTTGACCTCGCCGAGCGGGCCGAGCTCGGCGGGCAGGCCGACGTCCGCGGCGAACTCCTCGGCCCGGATGCCCGCGTCCCGGAGCTCGTCCTGCCGGTCGCGGAGCAGCTGGGCCGCCGCGGCATGCGCGGCGTCGATCTCGTCCCGCCGTTCGTACGCGGTGGCGCGCTTGACGTGCGCCTCCCGCAGGTCGGCGTCCAGCGGCAGGCCGCGGTGTTCCGCGGCGAGCCTGTCCCTGCGCGTGGCGAGCGACTCAAGCCGGCCGCGCAGGTCGTCGATCCGCCGATTCACCTGGTCCAGCTCCCTGCGGAGCGTCGCCAGCCGGGTCCGCCGCGCCTCCTCTCTCGCGCCCTCGCCGATGTAGCGGGCCTCACCTTTGTGCCACGATCCGGTGAGCACGCCGTTCGCCCATCGGCCGTCCACCGCCACCCATGTCCGGCGAGCGTGGCCGGATCCGAGCCCGATGCCCGACAGCACGGCCTCCACGGCGCCGTCGGCCAGCGCCGCGGCCTGAGGATCGGCCCGGTCCACGGCCGGCCGCAGGACGGCGACGCAGGACGGGCCGGTCAGCGGCTCGCCGGCCACGACGACGGTGTCGTCCTCGGCCAGCAACGTCCCGTCCGGCGTCACCCAGGCATCCAGGATCCCGGCGGCCTCCAGCGCCGCCTCCAGCCCGGCCCGGTGGTCGGCAGGCAGGGCACCGGCGAAGTCCACCACCTTCCACAGGGGCGCGCCGGGACGGCCGAGGCGGGTGGCGGGGTCGCGCGTGTGAGGGGGAGGCGGCGCCTCGTGGCTGCCTGCCTCCAGCCGCGAGATCTCCTCCGACAGGTCCGCGGCGGCCCCCGTCGCCTCCACCAACCCGGAGTCCAGTTCCGCGCCCAACCGGCCGAGCGCGTCGGTGGCCGCTCTGGCCGCGTCGCCCACGGCGCTCGCGGCCGGGTTGGGGCCGTCAGTGGAGGCGGCCCAGGACTCCAGCGCCGCGATCACCTCGTCGGGGTCGTCCAACTGCAGCTCGACAAGACCGGCCAGGTAGAGGGTGTATTCCTGGACGAGCCCGGTGACCGCTCCGCTCACCGCCTCCTCGGCGTCGGCGACGCGCTGGGCGACGGCCTGCGTCTCCGCGGTCAGCCGGTCCACCTCGGTGCGCGCGGACCTCATACGCTCCTGAGCCTGCCGGACGCCGTCGATGAGCCGCTCCAGCTCGACGATCGCCTGTTCCTGGCGGTCCGCCAGCTCCTCCGCCGCTCGCCTGATCCGCGCCAGCTCCTGCTGGTCGGCGGTGATGAGGTGATCGGGCTCGGACGGTGCGAGGCGGGCGGTCTCGGGCTCGCATCGCGCCGCACTGGCGGCCGACATGGTCAGGTCCCTCGCCTGGCCAAGGCCGTGGCCTGCCGCGTCGGCCTTGTCCCGGGCCGTGCGGGCGCGCTGCTCGCGGCGCTGTGCCTCGACTGTGAGGCGGTCCCGTTCCCGCGCGCAGCGGCGGGCGTGGTCGGCCAGCCGCTCGGCCTCCTGACCGGTCCGCTTGAGCCGTTCCGCGTCACGCATCTCCGGGCTCTGCCGGAGGGCGTCGCGGCGCGCCTCCAGCAGGGTCCGCTGTGCCTCCAGCTCTTCCAGCACCTGCTGGGCCGCCGCCAGCTCTGCCTCCGCCGCGGCGTGGCGACCCTCGGCCTCGCCGAGGTCGCGGCCCAGATGCTCGTAGCGGCTGTGCGCCAGTCGCGGTACAGCGGCCTTGCGCTTGGCCGCGATGGCGGCGTACCGGCGGTAATGGACCAGGAAGCCCGCCGCCGCCTCGCGCGCCTCCGCCAGCCCGCGCAGGGCGTCCCGCTCCTCGTCCAGGCCGCGAAACGCCTCGGCGACCGTGGCGATCAGGGCGGGACTGAGCGGCGGCAGCGCCTCGGTGAGGGCGCGGGACAGCAGCTTCTCATCCGGCTTCTTGGACAGCTGCGGCTGGCGTAGCTGGATGAGGAGGTTCACCAGAGCCTCGTAACGGTGCTCGCCGAGTCCGAACAGAGCCTCGTCCACGGCCCTGCGATAGTCGGCGGCCCGGTCGTACACCATGCCCCGGCCTTCGACGGCGTCACGCAGCTTCTCCCGGGTGAGCACCACCCCGGTGGAAGAGAGCAGATGGAGCTCCGCGCCGACGCGTTGCGGGGTGAGGAAGAACCAATGCCGGACGATGCCGCGGTCCTTGACCGCCTTCAGCCCGCACCCGATCGTACGGAACTCCTCGGAACCGTCCGCCGCCCGGCGGCCGAACTCCATCCACGCGTAGCCCAGCCGCTCGGGATGCGGGTGCTTGCCGCCCAGCAGCAGGTTCCACTCCATGCGCTTCTGCCGGTCGCCGTCCGGTTCGACCCGATGCGGGGCCAGCTCCCCGTCGAGCAGGAACGGCAGCGTCAGGGCCAGCACCTTGGACTTGCCGGTACCGTTGTTGCCGCGCAGCAGCAGGCGACCGTCGTGGAAGTGGAACTCCTCCACGTCGTAGTAGAACAGGTCGACGAGCCCGGCGCGCAGCGGCTTCCAGCGTTCGGAGGTCGGGGAAGGCGGCATCATTGTCCTTTGATAACGGGTTCGTCCAGGGCGTATCGAGCGATGGCGGGCAGTCCTATGGCCGCGTCCTCGGTGACGCGGACCAGCCGCAGCGCCGTGAGCTTGGCCAGCGCCCCTGACAGCAGTCCATCCTCGGCTCCCGGCTCCGTCACGCCCTTGCGCCAGAAGGAGGCGTGCTCACGGGCCGCCCGCCGGACGAAGGACTTCAGCTCCTCCATCGTCAGCTCGCCGTGGGTGGCCAGTTGCTCGGCGACCAGCAGCGTCACGTGACCGTCGGTGCGCTGCTCCGGCATGCGGACGTCGGTCAGCTCATCGTCGGGATCGACCATCGCGATGCCCTCCGCGCGCACCTCGGCCACCAACCCGGTCGCCTCCTCCAGCCGGCGGACGATGGCATGCCGCTGGGAGACCAGGTAGGCGCGCTCGGCCTCGTCGAGGTCGGCGAAATAGATCACCGGGTCCTCCAGCAGCTTGCGGGTCAGCCTGCGACGCAGAGCCTGGTTGCGCAGGTCGTCAGTGTCGGCGACCGGCTCGGCCGTCAGCTCGGCGAGCCGGTCCTCGAACGAGAGCGCGGTGATCGTGGACGGCCCCCGCGCGCCGGTGAGCAGCGCGGCCAGCACCGGCCTGCGCACGTCGTACAACACGTCGCCGGTCGCGGACAGGTAGGCGTCCTCGTCGCCCGCGACCCTGCGCAGCACCCCCCAATCCAGCAGGGTGCGCACCACGGCCACCAGGTCGGTCCGCTCGGCGCGGTTGTCGAGGGTGAAGTCGAAGTCCAGCTCGGGTTCGGCCGCGGACGACAGCACCTCCTCGGCCAGCCGGCCGAGCGTGGTCTGCGCGTCCGCCCGTTCGAGCGTCGCCAGAGCCAGGCAGATCAGCACATAACGGCGCCGGCCGTATGGCTCTCCCGCCTTGCCCCGCGCCGGGTGGGTCGCGTCCCGCGTGTCAGAGGCGGTCTTGAACAGCCGCGCCGCACCCGAGTCCACCGTCAGCCGCCAGCCGGTCTCGCGTGAGAGCCAGTCGCGCAGCTCGGTCACATGCCGCCGGACCAGCACCAGCGCCTCGGGGTCGCGTTCGGCGGTCAGCAGCGGCCTGGTCAGCAGCGCACGCAGCGCGGCCCGCCGCTGGGCCTGCTCCTCGTCGGAGATCATCGCGCCGCCATCAGGTCGGTGATCTCTATCACGTGCTCGGGTCCGGTGAGCACGCCGTCCTCCGTACGGATCTCCACCTGGCCCCCGTCGGGGACGAGCGTCAGGCGCACCTCCATCGAGCCGTCGGCGCTCACCGTCTTCACCTCCGTCTCCCCGGGGCGGCGAGCGGCGAGCGCGTCGCCGAGCAGCCCCAGGAACAGCCGGAACGCTCGCGGATCGAGCACGTCCAGCTCCGACAGCAGGACCGGGCCACCGGTCCGCAGGGCCGCCCGGGCGGCGGCCGTCTCGCTCGCCTCCCGCTCGGCCTGCTCCAGCAGCAGCCTACGTGCCTGGGAGCGGTCGGCCACCTTGTTCGGCCTGCCGCGCCGCTCATAGGAGCCGGTACGGCGAAGCTGCGGCGAGATCCTGATCGGCGGCGCCTCCGGCCAGGGAACTCCGGACTTGACCTCGCGCCATTCGTCCAGGGTCGCGGCTGTCACCGTCAGATGCCGGGCCGGGGTCAACCCGAACGCCGCCCGCCACAACCGATGCGCCGCCTCCTCGTCAGGCGCCTCGGCGAACCAGCGCGCCAGCGCCCGGAAGTCCGCGGACCGATCGGAGCGCCCGGATCGCCGCTCGTTCAGCAGCCCGACCGCATCGATGAGCTGCTTGATCGCCGTGATCGCCGCCTGGCGCAGCAGCCGCGCCTGCGACGGCCGGCCGGCGCCCGTGGAGACGAACCAGTCCTGGAGCCCGCGCCAGCGATTCGACCAGGAGGCGAACGCCGCTTCCTCGGCTCTGATGTACGCCTCCGCCGCGTCCTCCTCGTCGGGCACCGCGTCGGCGGCCTCTCGCCGCGCGGCCAGCCGCAGCAGCCGATCATGGTCGCCTTTCTCCAGTTCGCCCAGGAGCGTGGCGATCCGCGCGCCGGAGTTGGCGAGGTCGGCGATGAAACGGTTGATGTAGTCGATCAGCCGCTCCTTGTAGGCGATGAACGCCGCCACGTCACCGTCGGAGAAGTCGATCGCGCGCCGTAACGAGGCCATGAACGCCTGCGCGTTGTCCGCCAGGGACGAGAACCGATCGGACAGGGACAGCAGCAGGAGGTGTACGCGCGCCGGGTCGGGATCCGGATCACGAGCCAGGGCGGCCAGCGACTGCAACTGCTCGGCGATGTCTCCCAGCGCCACCGACTGCAGCGCCCCGCGCTTCCCGATGGCATCCTCGTAGAACGCGATCGCCTGCTCGGCAGCCTGCCCCGCATGCGTGAGCTGGAACAGATACCGCTTGCGGTGGAAGTCCTCCACGCTCGTGACCCTGCCGGTGTCGGCGTCGGCCCGCAGGTTGCCCCATTCCCGGAGTTTGTCCAGCGCCTGCGCGAGCGCGTCGTCGTTGTCCCGCCGCAGCTCCGCCGCCACGTCCTCGGGCCGCAGATGCACGATGAAACGTTCCTTCGCGCGCGCGAAGGAACGCAGGATCTCCCGGTAGAAGGTCGCGTTGGGCACGCTCAGGTGAGCGAAGGGCTGATGCTCCTGAGACGGAAATGCCATACCGACAGTTTCCCTTCCCAAAGGGGAGGTCGTGTCCCATGTCGACGACAGACCCGGGGGAGGTGAGGAATATCTTTCCCCGCCACCACGTCACCCGATGGCAGCCGCGTGCGGTCTGGGCCGCCTTTCGGACAGAACGTAGGGCGACCCACTGGACAGTAACGTGCTCGGTGCGTGCTCGTACTCAGTTACCGGTGAAGGCCCCGATCCAGAAGCGCCGGCGCTCGCCGCACACTCCCACCGGGTCGGTGGCCTTGACGGCCGCGGCCTGCTGCGCCTCTTTGCCGACGTAGGCTTGGCGTTATGGCGGGCCCGATCTTCGTTCACCGGACTGGCTTGGGAGGATCCGTGACGCGCGGCAGCACGTTCGTGTCCCCGGCCGTCAGTTCCGCGCCGTGAGCAAGAAGGAGCGAGACGACCCCGACGACTTCGGAGGGATCAGTTTCGGCGGCATGGCCTTCATCCTGGCCGTTGCGGCCTTGGGACGCCCCCGGGAGGCGCTCAGGGAACTCTTCAGACTGATCCGTCGGCTGGGGCGTCGAGTGCTCAGGCTCGTACTGGCTCCCTTCCGACTGGCTACCTTGATCGTGTGGTCGCGTATGGCAGATCGGCACCCCACCTTCGAGGACCACCTGCACGGCGTCGACGAGGACAGAGATCCCTCGTGACCGCGTATCCGTGGCCCGCGAGCTCGGAGCCGGTCAGCACACCGGCTTCCGGTATCGGGAGAGGCGCAGTTCGAACCCCGATGCCCAGGTCGTGCGACACGAACAAGCAGGCTGGGAATCAGCCGGCGGCGAAGTCCTGCGTCCAGTAGATCTGCCCCTGCGCGTCCTTGGCCGCGCCCACCCCGATGAGGGTGTACGAGCAGTTCATGATGTTCTGCCGGTGGCCATCGCTGTTCATCCAGCCCTTGACGACCTCGGCCGCCGACCGCTGCCCCATGGCGATGTTCTCGGCCAAGGTCGAGCCGGTGAAGCCGGTCGCACGAATGCGGTCGACCATGTCGCGGCCGTCCTGGGAGTCGTGGTCGAAATAGTCGTTCTTCGCCATGTCGGCCGAGTGCCCGAACGCCGCCCTGCGCAGCCGCGCGTCGTGCTTGAGCGGGTCGCAGCCGCCCTTGGCCCGCTCGGCGTTGGTCAGCCGGACGACCTCGTTCTCCAACGCGGTACCGACGGAGGTGAGGGCCTCCTTTCCCTCGGAAACCGGCGGCGCCCCCGTCTGCCGCGTCGTGGGGGTGGGGGTGACACAGGTCAGCCGTACGGCCTTGGACTTGGCGGTGCCGCCCCGGTAGTCGGTGGCGACCGCGTAGTACGTGCCCGGCTTGCAGGGCATCTTCAGGGTGATGCGGCCCTTCCTGGTGGCGCCGCTTTTGACGACCGGATCGTCGCCGGGGACGGCGCGCTTGACTCGGATGCGCAGCAGCGCCGGGCGCACACAGCCGCGGCGGACGGCCGAGGTCTGGATCATGAGCGTGGAGATGCCGGGGCTGGCCACGCTCACGCGGCACTCGTCCGATTCGGAGGTCGGCTCGGGAGCCTCCTCCTTGGTCTGCGTCGGTGTCGAGGCCGGCGCCGCGCCGTCCGCCGGTGCGGTCACCTCGGGTGCCGCTCCGGCCGCCCCACCGGTGGACGGGGCGCAGGAGGTGAGGCCGGCGACGACGGCGAGCACTCCAAGGGGTCGACGCATGAGGTTTCCTCCGTGGAGGGAGACGCTGGTGGTCCCGCATTCTGCCCGACCCATTACCGACTTGTCATGACAATACGGACATTTCGCCCTGTGAGTAATCTCAACCGATCGCCCAAGAGGGCTCCACGGCACCTCGGCGTCCTGTGTATGGGGTGGCGCAAGACGATGGTCCTGTGCCGGTCCTCTGCGCCAAGTCTGACGAGACGGACGCGCGGCTATGCATCGGACGATGCGGTTGAGCGACGTGGTGGTATTCGCTGAGCCTGCCGGCGACGACGGGTTTTCGGCGGACGGTCCGCTGGTCGTTGAGGTCGGTCACGCCGTGGGCGCCTGCCGCGGCCAGGGCGTGCACTTCCTGGTCACGGCCAAGGTGGATCCCAAGGTCAAGGCGGCCATCGCCGCCATCGACCGGGAGCCTGGACGTCGATCGCCTACCTACGGGCGATCTTCGACGCTACTCTTCGCTGGCAACAACGTTACCGGTAGGACGGGAGAATCCATGCGACGTTCGGTTGTCGTGGGCGCGTTACTCGCCGTGGTCGCCATCGCCAATCTCTTGGTCGGGCAGGCCGCCAGCGCCGCCGCCCCGGCAGAGCTCGCATCTGGCGGCTGGTACACCGAATTACCGGCCGCCTTACAAGTCTGCGACAGCGCCCCGTGGGAAGGCGGACCGTCCAGCGCGCCGGCAGGCGCCATAGTGGTCCCGGCGGGCGACAACAAGGGCTTCGACTTCGACCAGGTCGGCAAGACCTACTGGTTCGCCCCGGGCACGCATACTCTGGGCGATGGAGAATTCAGCCAGATCATCCCTGGTAGCAACAGCGTCTACATAGGAGCTCCAGGCGCCGTCCTGGACGGCATGAACACCAATCTTTACGCCTTCTCCGGCGCCGCCTCCAATGTGCGCATCGCCTACCTCGAGGTCCGCAACTTCGGCCGCGGCAAGGACAACAACAACGAAGGCGTCATCAACCACGACGCGAGTAGCGGCTGGGTGATGGAGTACCTCTACGCGCACCACAACGATGGCGCGGCGGTGTTCCTCGGAGACGCCAACACGATCCGCCACAGCTGCCTGAAGGACAACGGCCAGTACGGCATCAGCATGTACAAGCCGCAGGTCGAGGGCGACTCGGCGATCAAGGACATCGTCGTGCACAACAACGAGATCGTCGGCAACAACCAGGACGACTGGGAGGCCGAGATCGAAGGGTGCGGCTGCACCGGCGGCGTGAAGTTCTGGGATGTCGAAGGAGCCACCGTCACGGAGAACTACGTACACGACAACCTGAGCGTCGGCCTCTGGGCCGACACCAACAACATCGACTTCCTCTTCGACCGCAACTGGATCGAGCACAACGAGAGCATCGGCCTCTGGTACGAGATCAGCTACAACGCCACCATCACCCGCAACGTCTTCAAGCGAAACGCCTGGGTCAGCGGCAACGAGAACCTGGGCTCACCGGCGCCGGCGATCTACATCTCGGAATCAGGCGGTGACGCCCGGCTCGCGAGCGACACAAGCGGCAGCCCGGATCTCAACATCAACGACAACTACTTCGAGGACAACTTCTCCGGCATCTCGATCTTCGAGAACACCAATCGCTTCTGCAACTCCAATGGGAACACCAGCAAGACCTACTGCACGCCGTTCGTCGCTCCCACGGTGATTCCGCCGCCTTACGACTACGACTATCTCGACCCCACCAACGCCACCCACCCCTGCTACACATCCATCGCGAACGAGCCTTACCGCAGCGACTGCCGCTGGCACTCGCGCAACGTCAAGGTGTTCGGCAACGAGTTCCGGTTCGACAAGTCGACCGTGCCCTGTGCCGGAACCTACTGCGGTGCGCAGGCCCTGTACGCCCAGGGCGAGAACAACCTGCCGTGGATGCCCTACACGGTCGCGGAGATCCAGCAAAATGTCATGCTCACCGGCGGAAACAGCTTCCACGACAACACCTACGTCGGCGATTGGAAGTTCGCCAAGGGGTGGGGCGAGACGATCTCATGGAACGCCTGGCGCTCCGCCCCCTACAACCAGGATGCGGGCAGCACCCTCAACGGCGTGACGGAACCGCCTCCCGTGCCCAATGCCCTCGACGTCGACACCGCGACGCTCGAAGGCTCAGTCGGCCAATGGAGCGCCTGGTACAGCAGCTCTGTGCAAAGAGCCGCCAACGCGGCCCATGCGGGAGCCTACGGGTTGCAGATCGATGTCACCCAGGGCGGAGGATGGGGTGTGCAGCTCGGCAATTGGCCCGGATTCACGGCCACCCCAGGCGCCAAGCGGGTCAGCGTGTGGGCCAGGCAGGGCACTCCCGGGATTTCCGCCGCGACCCTCAGCGTGCTGTGGCTCGACGCCGACCAGCAGCTTCTGCAGACCGACCAAGTTCCGCTCGGTGGCCTGAGCACGAACTGGCAGGAGTTCACCGCGCAGCTCACCGCGCCCCCGGCGACCGCCACCGTCACGCTGGAGGTGAGGAGCGCCGGCGGCAGCGTCGGCAACTCACTCCACCTCGACGACGTCGTGGTGGCCGACCAGCAGTAACCGCCTCGACGTTGACGTCCCGGCCCGCAGGGTCGTGCGCGGCAGCGGTCGTGGCAAGCCGAGGATCCTCGGCTTCGGGCTGGAGCCAGGGTGGCGGCACCGTGCCGCAGGTCCTGCGACCATGGTGATCGTGATTCTCGGCCGCGTTGGCTCGCTTGTCGTGACGAACCTGGGCGTTCGACTGCGGCGGGTTAATATCGGCTGGTGATGGTCCATGATCGAAGCGCCTTTGTCATCGGAGGCACGGGGCAGATCGGGCGGGCCACAGCCGCCCGGCTCGCCGCGGCCGGGTATGCGGTGACCCTTGGGCAGCGCCGACCCCGTCCGGACGCCGTGGAGCTGGACGGGGTGGTGTCGGTCCAGGTCGACCGGGCCGACACCAAGGCGCTGCTCGATGCCCTCGACGGCCACGATCTGGTCCTGGACACGGTCGCATTCACCCCATACCACGGTGCGCAGCTCGCCCAGTTGGCCGGCCGCGTCGGCTCGCTGGTGGTCATCTCGACGGGAGCGGTCTACAAGGCTCCCGGCCTGCCGGTGCCGATCCCGGAGACGTGGCCGACGGTCGAGCGCGACACCCACGACTATCCGGCGGGGAAGGCGGCGCTGGAGCGCTGCCTGCTGGCGACGCCCGGCCTGCCGGTCAGCATTCTGCGGACGGGCGTGCTGCACGGCCCGTACGGCAAATCGCTGGATCACTGGTCGTTCATCAAGCGGGCGCTGGACAAGCGGCCGCACGTCGTACTCGCCCAGGACGGGCGGAGCCGGTTCCCCACCACGGCGGTCGCGAACGTCGCCGAGCTGGTATATCTGTGCGCGCAGCACCCGGCGGCCCGGGTCCTCAACATCGCCGACGACCCGCTGACCGTCGCCGAGATCGGCGCCAGGATCTTCGCCGTCATGGGCCACGAGGCAGAGATCGTCACCTTCGCGGGTCCGTCGCGTCCGGACGGCCTGGGTTTCAATCCGTGGAATGTGCCGGAGCCGATCGTGTTCAGTCTGGACAGAGCCCGTGCCGAGCTCGGATACCGCCCTGCCGTCTCCTACGACGACGCGCTGCGCCAGGACATCGAATGGGCCGCCCTCGCCGTATCCGAGGCCGAGGCGGGCGGCGGAGGCTGGCAGGATGTCTTCCCTGATCTCGTCGTTCGCCACGGCCCCGACCTCTGGTTCCCCTATGCGGCCGAGGACGCCTATGTCGCCGGCGCGTAGGCGGCACTACCAGGCGACAGGCATCGCGTGCAGCCCGAAGAACGGGGCGTCGTCGGCGAAGGACAACTCCTCGAACCCGATCGCCAGGTGCAGCGTCGGTATCCGGGTCAGCAGCGTGCCGTAGGCGATCTGCAGCTCGGCGCGGGCGAGGTTGCGGCCGATGCACTGGTGTACCCCGTGGCCGAAGGCAACGTGGTGGTGGGCGGACCGGCGGATGTCGAACTTATCGGGGTTCTCGAACGCCCGTACATCACGATTGGCGGATGCGGCCAGCACCGTCAGACGATCACCGGCGCGGATCCGCGCAGAGCCGATATCCATGTCGTCGGTCGCGATCCGGTCGAAGCTGACCCAGTCCTGCACCGAGTGGAAGCGCAGCAGCTCCTCGATCGCGCCCGGCAGCAGGCTCGGGTCGGCGCGCAACGCGGCAAGCTGCGCTGGGTGCCGCAGCAGCGTGAGTACGCCTAGGGAGATCGTATTCGCAGGCGAGTCGTAACCCGCGAGCAGCAGGAGAAAGCCGATGTTGATCAGCTCGTCCGTGGTCAGCTCGCCGGTGGGCAGGTGTCTGGCGGCCAGCCGCCGGATCATTCCCTTGTGCGGTTCACGCTCTGCGCTGCGGATTAGTTCGCGCAAATAGTCGCGAACGTCCCTGGACGCCTGGGCCGCCACACTCGGATCCATACTCGTTACTGACAGCATCCGCAGCCGCGACTCGAAGAACTCGTGGTCGCCGGCCGGGATGCCGAACAACTCGCAGAGGACTCGCGACGGAACCCGGCGCGCGTACGAACCGACGAGGTCGGCGGGCGCCCCGGCCTCCAGTAACTCGTCGATCGCTGTATCGGCGATTCGCTGGAGGGCCGGCCGCATGGCGTCCATCGGACGGGCACCGAGCTCTGAGATCAGCAACCGCCGGAACCGGCTGTGTTCCGGTGGATCCATGTCGACGAAGAAGCCGTCGTCGGGGCGATCGTCGTCGGGTCCGCGAGGCCGTTCAGGGCGTCCGGTGTTCGAGCTGATCCTCGGGTCACTGAGGATCTGCCGCGCCTCGGCGTAGCGGGTGACCGCCCAGACCGGTGCGCCGTTGGGCAGGACGGCCCGGACGACCGGCGCGGTGGCACGCATCCGCTGATATTCGTCCGGCGGTGCGAACGGGCAGGTCCGCTCCATGGGGAAGGCCGGCGTCGCGGTGATGTCCTGCTCGGATGTACTCATTGCGCTTCCCCGTCTGAGTCGGACGCCACCCCGGCGATGTGATCGGAAACGACGAGCCGACATCCTGGCCCGACTCCGTGCACCCGCGCCGTGCCGCGGCCTCCGCCTTCGGCTACGGCGGGACCATCGCCCATCTGATCTCCGTACCGGTGCCCACCGAGGAACCCGCTGGGTGCTCGTTTCGGCACCGAACCGGGCATGTGGACGTGGGCCCCGTCGATTCCGTTCATGAGACCGCGACGATCCAAGATGTCAATGGCCCGGCCGGTTATGCCCTCGACCTTTGGGTGTGTCTTGATTTCGGGCAATCGCTCAAGCACCCCCACCGGTACATCGTGCGGCGCCACCTCGCACGCGAGCATGAGCCCAACCGGTCCACCACGAACTACCGCGACCTGTGCCATACATACCTTTGCTGAGGGCGTGAGCCTGCTGAAGGAATCGCAGATGTCTGTTCAGGTAGTGCCGATGCTAAATCGGGCGGTTCAAAAATTGCTAGTGATGGCATTTTCCGGATTTGTCATGCATAATCCTCTTTTATGGTGATCACCGGCGCGCCGGTGGGAGGTCTCCCCGTGAGCGACGGCCAGACTCGGCAGGCTGGCCTACCCCGGCGGGCGCCTCGGCTGGGTGGCCACCGGATACCCCGTCACCCGAGCCATCCTGGCGCATCCGCGGTTCGGCGCCCGGCGCGAGCTGCTGCATCAGCCGGTCGCCGCGATCGAGCGGCCGATCCCCGCGGAGCCGCCCGCTGACCCTCGTTCGCCATGCCGGTTCCGGCGCTCGTGATCTGCGAGCTGCTGGGCGTGCAGACGGTCCGCAGCGTCCTCGCGCGCCCACCCGCCGGAGGCCCATCGGATAACGGGCTGCCGACGCACGCCGCGGCGACCGCGCTCGAAGGGGTGCTACGGAATGCGGCGTAAACGGGCCGCGTCCGGCCGGACCTGCACGTCACGCTTGGTGTGCTGGGCGAGCTCCCTTGAAGCTCCCCGGAATCGCCGGACCGGCGGCGTAGCCTCCATCTCAGTGGCCGACGCGCTGGCCCGCTTCCGACCAACCGGTCTGGAATGACGGTCCTGGCCTATATGGTCCCGGAATGAACTCCGCATCTGCGAACATTTCGGGCCCGTGGCGAGAACAGCTGACCGGCGCCTTTGAGATCCTGCTCGGCCGTCCGCTGGCGAGTTTCGACGCCGACGCCGTCTACGCGACGTTCTTCGGCGGCAACCTCATCAACGAGCTCGGCTTCGCGCAGGACACCGCCTGGGTGAACCCGGCCGCCCTCCGCGGCGCCGAGCCGGTCGTCTGGGACTGCCCGATCTTCGACCTGGAGGAGCCGCTGCTGGAGTTCGACGCGAGCCGGTCGGTCTTCGAGTTCGACAAGGCGGGGCTGCCGCCGGAGTTCGAGGCGGAGCTCGCGGCGGCGTGCTTCGCGGGCCGGCTGGTCCTGGGCGGCGACCTGGCTCCCCTGCTGGCGCGGTACGACCTCGCCGCGCCCGATCTGCGCGACACGTGGACCGTCTGCCACCCGCGGCTGGTCTCGGACGGCACGCTCTTCGACGCGGTTCGGGTTGCCATCGCGCTCGGCACGGGCCCCGAAAGCCTCCTTCCCTTTGAGGTGGAGGCGGCCGAGGAGTGGCAGGAGGCGCTGGCCGGCCTCACGCCGCCCGAGCTGTTCGCCCACCTGAGCTTCTTCTGCACCGGAGGCGAGGAGGGGCTGATGTACTTGGGAACCGAGCGGTCGGGCGGCGACCTGCTCGCCGACGAGGGCTGCACGCTGGTCGCCAACTGGGAGGAGGGGCAGGGCCAGGTCGAGTTCGCGGTCGTCCGGGTCGGCGAGCTCCTGGCAGGGCCGCGCCCGTCCTGATGAACACATGGCGGGCTGGGAGCGGCAGACCCGTCGGGGCCGGACGGCAGGCGGCGCGAGGCCACCTGCCGTCGACGGCGGCACGGGAGGAAGACGACGCCGATCTGCCGCCTCCCGCCTGACCCGCCTTCCGCCCGATCCGCCCCCCTCTGCCCGAAGGGCGTCTACCCCCAAGGCCCTCAGCCACAGAGGTACCGCAGTCTGCGCCCCTCCCAAAGCCCTCAGCCACAGAAGTGCCGCAGCCCTGCGGCAGACGCGCCCCCGACTGGTCGCCGCGCAGGTCACCACCGGCCTGGCCCTGCCGACGCGGACGGACCTGGCCGGCGATCTCGGCGACGGGGTCAGCGGCGTCGTGCTGCCCGTAGTTAAACGCGAGAGGCCCGGCCGGCTGCTCCCCGCCGTATGTCAGCGGCGGTGTCAGGACGGCGGCAGCCCGGTATCAGAGCGGTTGGCGATGGTGGGGACATCGAAAGAACGCAGCACTTAAGGAGCACATGATGCAGAAGTTCGACACCCCCGCCCCGATCTCCGCCATCCTGGACATCCCCGCGGGCCGCGTCCAGTTCATCGCCGCCGACCGGGCCGACACCGCGGTCGAGGTCCGGCCCGCGAGCGCCGCAAAGAGCCGCGACGTGAAGGCGGCCGAGCAGACCACGGTCGAATACGCCGACGGCGTCCTGCGGATCGAGACCGCCGCGGCGAAGAACCAGTACTTCGGCCCCACCGGATCCATCGAGGTGACGGTCAAGCTGCCCGCCGGCTCCCGCGTCCAGGCCAAGGCGGCCAGCGCCGAACTCCGGACCGTCGGCCGCCTCGGTGAGGTCGCCTTCGACGGCGCGTACGGCCAGATCAAGATCGACGAGGCCGCGAGCGTCCGCCTCACCGCGACCGACGGCGACGTCGAGGTCGGCCGCCTGGGCGGCCCTGCGGAGATCAGCACCTCACGGGGCGACATCCGGATCGCCGAGGCCACCGGCGGCACGGTCGTGCTCCGCACCCAGTCCGGCGACATCTCGATCGCCGCCGCCGTCGGAGTCTCGGCCGCCCTGGACGCCGGCACAAGCTATGGCCGCATCACCAACGCCCTCAAGAACGACGGCACCGCCGAACTCGACATCCACGCCACCACCGCCAACGGCGACATCACCGCCCGCAGCCTGTGACCCGCAGCCTCCAAAGGAGAGGCAGACCAAGCCCGGTGACGACGAACGGCCCTGGTCCATCTACGTGGACCGGGGCGGTTCCGGGCCTTCCATTCGAGTTCGTCCGCTCCATGACCGCGTTCATCCGGATACCGGTGAGCACGGTTCGGATGCCGGGAACTCCCCGTCCCGGTCTCGGATCAGGAAGCGCGCCCGCAGCGCTGCAAAGGCGTTCGTACGCCGTTGCGTCGATCAGGCCTCCCGGGTCAGGAACTGGTGGAGGCTCCGGCAGGCCCGGGTCAGCGAGGTCGAACCGCGCTTCTTCGCGTGGGCGGCCACCTCGGGGATCTCGCCCCGCGCGTCGGCCCACGTGGCGATGTCGGTGGCCAATACGACGGCGTCTGTGTGCAGACGCTGGGCCCGCTCGCCCTCCCTCGGGAGGAAGACGGCCAGGAAGTGGCGCGAGATCGTCCATACCTCGGCGTGCGCGCCCTGTTTGGCGGCCAGCTCCAGTGAGGGCAATGCGTGGTCGGCCCCGTAGCGGGTGCGGCGGCCGAGCAGGCCCAGCAGGCGGCCCGTCTCGGCGGCGGGGAGCGCGCCCTTGGCCGCCAGCTGAAGCAGTGGGGGCACCGCGTCGTCGCCCTCCACGGTGAGGAAGTAGGCCAGGACCAGGGCCGTCGCCGGGCCGGACGCGCCTTCGGCCAGGGTCAGGTTGCGCAGGTCGTCGATCGCGATGTCGGGTGGGTCGAAACGGTCGATCAGGCCGATCGCCAGATGAGCCGCCGCGAGCTCCCGGTGGTGAGGCGTCATGCCGGGCCAGAAGTGACGTGACCCGCGCCGGAACGGGCGCATCTCGGGCACGGTCAGCAGGGCGTCGAGGTGGGCGAGACCGGTGGGCTTCACGGGTTGCCAGCTCACGTTGGCGATGCCGCGCTGGTCGAGGACATGGTCGTCGTAGGGGACGACGCGGGAGTCGAGGTCGAGGGTCCAGGTCAGCTCCACCTCCGGGGGTGGGGGCGCGCCGCGTTCGAACCAGCGGGCCACCGCCGCAGCGGCCGCCGAGCCGATGCTCTTCGCGCGTTCGGCCAGGTCGGGGGCGGGATCGGGCGGGAGGCGCAACAGGGCCTGTGCCACGTCCAGCGGGAGCGGTTCGCGTTCGGAGTCCGCGCACACGGCCAGGCGGTTGAGCAGGGTCTCGGGGTCGAGGTGGCCGTCGGCGCGGGTGGGGGTGGCCAGCAGGACCGGGGGCAGGGCTCCGGTCTTCGCCGCGCGCAGGAGTTCGTCGAGGCGGGACAGGAGGAAGGCATGGGGGCGGGCGCACTCCCGCAGGTGGGGGAGGCGGTTCCAGGGGGCGGGCGCCGTTCGCGCCTTCGGGTCGTAGAGGTCGGTCTGGTCGTCGATCGTTTGCAGGATCCCCTCCTGTACGTAGTCGGGCATCTCGTGGAGCGGGACGATCGTGCGGAGGCCGGGGAACAGCTGGAAGGCCGTGGCCGCGATGTTCACCATGCCGTCGTACAGGGCCTGCCCGAGATCGCCGGACAGGCCGGGGAAGGCCTGCTCCGCGTCGGCCCGCTGTTCCTCGGAGATCGTCTTCCGGTACGACGGGTGCTGCCTCGGCGGACGGGACGTGGGCGGCCCCGGATCTTCGCCGGGGTTGACGAGTTCCCTGGCCAGCGCGGTGCACCAGTCACGCGGGGACTGCCACGTCGGCGCGTCGTAGAGCACCGGCCGCAGGTGTTCGCCGAACCGCCGGGCCAGCGTTTCCTTCAGGGAATCCGGGTCCGTATGTGCTTCCCGCGTGACCGCCGCCAGCCACGCCTCGACGTCGATCCAGCCGATCTCCTCCGGCGGGCCGCTCTCCAGGCCGGAGGTGGGGAACGGGCCGGGGACGGTGGCCTCGGGCAGGCGGCCGGGGGTGAAGTCGCCGGCCCAGCCTTCGACGAAGCGCTCGAAGAGCTGCCGGGCTGAGGCCGGGGGCAGCAGTTCGGCCGCCTCCAGGATCGGGGCGGGGTCGGCGAGGTGGTCGGCGTGCTTGAGCGTGAGGGTGACCGCGCGGTCGCGCACCTCGTGAGAGGCGTGCGCGTAGGCGTTGGTCAGCGCGGTGACGTGGTCGGCCATCCGTTCCGGGTGGTGACCGAGCTCGCGGTCGAGCCAGGTCAGGCCCTTCACGGCGAGCTTGGCCTCTTGGCGGAAGGTCATCGCCTCGATGGCCTCGGCGACGTCCGCCGGGTCGAGCCGCGCCTGGCGCACCTGCTGCCAGGCCAGCTCGGCTACCGGGCCCGGCGCGGCGGGCAGCAGACGCAGGTAGTCGCGCAGCCGCCCGGCCGACTCCTCTGGCGTGGGTGCCACGAGCGTGTGCAGCCGGACGAAGAAACGCAGGTCCTGCGCGTCGCCGCCGAGCAGGAAACGGCTCACGCAGCCGGTGATGATCTGCTCGCGCGGCAGCGTGCGGGCGGCCAGGGCCAGCCAGCGGGACGGCTTCGGGGTGAGCGTCTCGTTGACCAGTGCCCGGCCCGCGCCGGCCGCCTCGAAGATCTTCGGAAGCAGGTGGGGCGTCAGCGGGTCCTTGACCACGCCCACCGCCGACAACCAGGCCGCCACCAGCGGCTCGTGGTCGGGTGGGGTGGCCTCGCCGTCGCGCAGCAGTTCCAGGGCCAGCGGTACGATCCGGTCGTCGGGACGGCGGATGCGGCGCGCGAGCCGTACCGCCAGGTCGGCACGCCAGGCCACCGGGCGACCGGAGACCGCCTTCACCAGCCGGTGCGGGCTTGGCGCGCCGGACCAGCGGGGATTGAGGTCGCGCTTCATCAGCCAGGTGGCCACCCCGGCCGGGCCGGGAATGGTCGCCGCGCCCACCATCATCAGCACCTCGGACGCGCCGGTGACCTGGTCGTTGGCAGTCCAGTCGAAGGCGTCCCAGCCGACGGTGGCGGCCGGCGGCGGGCTCGCGCGGAGCTCGGCGAGCAGGCCCGGCAAGTCGGCGGCGACGGTGGCCCGCTCGGCGTCGGTGAGCTTCGGCAACCGCAACGCCAGACCCTCGGCGTCGTGGTTGAGCACGAGATTCCTGATCTCGTTACGGATGTCGTCAGAGGTCATGGCGTGGCTCCGGTGAGCTGGGCGTGGAGGCGCTTGCATTCGTGGACGAAGCGGATCGTCCGGCGGCTCTGCGCGAACTCGCCGATGACCGGGATCTCCCCGCGGGCGCCGGTCCAGCGTGCTACGTCGGCGGCGAAGGCGACGAGTTCGGCGTGGGTCACGGTGATGCGCTGCCCCTCGCCCGGCAACATTCCGGGCAGCAGGGCGCGCAGGATGCGCCACACCTCGTGGTGGCCGCCGGCCTCGGCCAGCTCGGTCAGGACCGAGATGACGGGGCGGGTCTCCAGCCAGGTGCGGCGCAGCACCAGCGGGAGCTGGCGGCCGATCGCCTCGGCGGGCAGCTCGCCCCTGGCGGCCATGCTGAGGACCAGCGGGATCATGCTGGGCACGATGTCGGCCAGGAGGACGGCGAGGATCACCGCCGTGGACTCGCCCATCGGGCCATGGGCGATCTCCAGGCCGGTGATGTCTGCCGGAACCAGCCCCGCGCCCCAGTGGCCGCGCAGCAGGAAGGGCAGGAAGTTGACGGCCACGACCTCGCGGTGCGAGGGCAGCATGGCGGGCCACGCCCTGAGCGCGCCGCCGAACTCGTCGACCATCGAGTCGAACGGCTGGCGCAGCAGCACCTCGTCGATCAGCCGATGCCCGGTCGGGGTCGTCACGCGCAGCACGGGCTGCAGCCTGACCTCGGTGAAGTGTTCGGGTTCGCCGTCGCCGAACTCGACCATGGACGCGTCGACCATGTGGCGCCACACGTGGCCGCACTCGGGGTCGGCCATGCCGTCACCGGCGAGCCAGCGGGCGGCCGAGCGCGCCGCCTCCGAGTCGACCTTGGCGGCCCGGTCGGCCGCGGCCCGGTGGCAGCCCCGGGGCAACCGCAGCAGCGCCTGCGCCAGGTCGGCAGGAGGTGGCTCCACGCCGGCGGTGGCGCAGGTCTCCAGTCGGTCGATCAGCACGTCGGGGTCGAGGTGGCCGCTCATCCAGGTCGGCGTGGCCAGCAGCACCGGCGGCAGGGTGCCGTTGCGGAGGGCCTCGGCGAGTTCCGCGTAGCGGTGGAGCAGGAAGTCGTGGGGCGGAGAGACACGATTGGGGTGGGGCAGATGGTTGCGCCGCCGCCACTCGTCGTGCTCGGGCAGCTCCTTGGGCATGAAGGAACGCAGCCGGGGCGGGACGAAGACGACGGTCACCTGCACGAGCGGCTCGCCCGGGTTCGGCGGGGGGACCTGGTGCCCCGCTCGCATCGCCGCGATCCGGGCGGGGTCCACGCCGATCTCGGCCATCTTCTCGTAGGCGCGGTCGAGGATGAAGTACGGCATGGCCTCCACGGAGTCGTCGTACAAGACGCCGGGCCTCGTCCGCACCGGATGGAGGTGATCCGGCAGTCTGTCGTCGCCGATCTCCTCCTCCTCGGCGCCGTCATGCCACGGGTGCTCGACGTCGGTGGGGGAGCCGTTCAGGTGGATCCGGCCCCTGGCGAAGGGGATCTGCCGGTCGCCTTCGTGTGCCACGGCTGCGTTCGGGCCGTCGTCGCTGGTCCAGGTGATGAAGAAGGCACGCAACGGGGTGTCGTCGTCGAGATAGCGGCCAGGCCGGTAGGCGCCGCCTATCGTGATCCGCCGGGGCGACGGCTCCGTGTCGGGCTCCTCGCCACGCGTGAGGGCGCGTACTCGCACAGAGTGGTTCGCGCCGTCCCAGAACTTCTCCGGTCCGATCGGCGGTAGCTCCGGCACGCTGCCGGGGGTGACGAGCTCGGCGGCCAGCGCCGACTGCCAGTCGTCGAGGTCGAGACGCACGTCCCTGGACCGCCAGTAGCCGTGGTCCTGTTCGACGTGGGGCTTGAGCTCGCGGCGCAGTTTCGCCCGGTCGTCGGCGATCCCGGTGACGAAGGCCGCCAGCCAGCGCTCCTGGGCGATCCAGCGTTCGTGGTGGTCAGGGGAGATCGACGGCTCGGGGAACCGCCGCGCCTCCGGCAGCTCGGGCAGCGGCGGGAACTCCTTGTGCCCCGGCAGTTCGTCGACCGGGATCTCCCCGCCGAACCGCTCGGCCAGCTGCGCGCCCAGGTCGGCGGGGAGATGGCGGACGCCGTCGAGGATCGCCTCGGCGTGATCGGCGAACAGGTCGGCGTATTTCCGGGTCAGCTCGGCCGCGCGGTTGCGCACGTCGAAGGACTTGTGCGCGTACGCCGTGGTCAGCGCGGTCACGAAGTCGGCGGCCGCTTCGGGCGTGGCCCGGATCGCCTGGTCGAGCCAGCGCAGGCCCGTGGCCGCGAGCTTGGCCTCGTCCCGGAAGGTGAGCGCGTCGACCGCTTCGATCAGGTCGGCGTGGTCGAGCGGCATCGCCCCGCGCACCTGCCCCGCGGCCAACTCGGCGACCGTGCCCGGAGCCGACGGCAACAACCGCAGGTAGTCACGCAGGCGGGGAGCGGACTCCGCGGGCGTGGGGTCGAGGAGCGTGTGCAGCCGGACGAAGAAGCGCAGGTCCTGCGCCTCGCCACCGCGCAGGAAACGGCTCACGCAACCGTCGAGCACCTGCTCCCTGGGCAGCTCGCGGGCGGCGGCGGCCAGCCAGCGGGTCGGCCGGGGCTCCAGTCGCTCGTCACGGAGGGCGCGGCCCGCGCCGTCGGCGGCGAAGACACGAGGCAGCAGCACGGGGGTCA
Source organism: Nonomuraea sp. NPDC050153 (assembly GCF_044460125.1). NCBI lineage: Bacteria > Bacillati > Actinomycetota > Actinomycetes > Streptosporangiales > Streptosporangiaceae > Nonomuraea > Nonomuraea sp. NPDC050153. The sequence continues at coordinate 207,466 of NZ_JBITJQ010000009.1, read as the reverse complement.
GCGGGTCACCGGCCACGCTCGGCGCGGCCAGCCAGGCGGCCACCAGCGGGTCGTGGTCGGGCGGCGTGGCGCCGGACTCACGCAGCAGCGCCACGGCCAGCGGCGCGATGCGGTCGGCGGGACGGCGTACCCGCTGGGCCAGCCGGACCGCGACATCACGACGCCACTCCAAGGGGCGGGTGGCCGCCACCCGGCACACCTGGGCGACATCGGCGTCCTCGGCCCAGCGGCGGTTGACGTCGCGGCTGGTCATCCACGTCACGGCGGCCGCCGGGCCGGTGATGACGCCGACACCGGTCAGCAGCAGCGCGCCGGCCAGTTCGTCGAGCAGGTCGCCGACCTCCCAGGAGGCCATCTCCTCGAAGTCGTCGGGATACTGGGCGCGCACCTGCTCGGTGCGGGCGCGGCGCAGCTCCTTGACGAGGCCGGGCAACCGCCCGCCCAGCTCGACGCGCTCCTCCTCGGTGAGCGTGACCAGCCGTTCGGCCAGGTGGGTGACCTGGTTGCGAGTGACCAGATCGCAGATCTCCGTCCAGAGGGTCATCGGGAGACCTCCAGGGTGGCACGGGCGACGATCCGGGCGGCCAGCACGTGTTTGCACGGCCCACGGGAGCCGCGATGGTCCCACCACCACTCGCAGGTGCAGGAGCCGTCGGCCAGCGAGACCCGGCGCGCGCCGCCCGAGGTGTGGACGGTGGCCAACTCGCCTTCGAGGCGCACGGCGCCCGCGTCGACGAGCTTGCGCGCCTTGGCCAGCCGCGGGTTGAGCAGGATCACGTTGTCCTTGTCATAGGGCAGCTCACGGTGGAAGTAGGCGGCCTCCGACAGGTCGTAGCCGACCCGGCCGGCGACGCCGAGCTGCGTCAGCGCGGCCCGCACCCGGTCGGCTGGGATGCCCGCTCGGTCGCCCAGCAGGCCGATCTCGACCTCGGGCTCGAAGTTGAGCAGCATGCCCACGACGTCGGCGTCGTTCTCGGCCTCGTCGGTGGCCAGGTCGTCGAGCACCGCGCCCTCGCCGGAGAAGCCACGCCAGCGCTCGGGCGAGAGGGTGAGCGTGTAGCGCATGCCCGGAAGCTCCAGCTCCCAGGCGCTGGAGGCGGCGTCGGCCGGGCCGTACACCCGGAGGGACTTCGCGAAGCGAAGCAGCGGCAGGAGGGTGCCGAGCCGGTTGGGGCCGGCGAGCTGGACCGAGCCCGGAACCTGGCGGTCGGAGACCTTCAGGTCACGCCCCGCCTGCGCCACCCACACGGTGCCCTTCTTGGGCAGCCCGCGCAGGAACCGCACCGCCGCCATGCCGGTCAGCTCACCGCGCTGGTCCATGCCCGAGGCGATGACCTGCACCTCGGCGAATCCGCGTAGCCAGCGCTCGGGCAGCGGCACCTTCTTCTCCACCACCGCGCCGTCCATCGTGGTCACGACCAGCTCGTCGAGGCCCACCCCCAAGTGCAGCGGGTCACGCGCGCCGATCCGCGCCAGCGCCTCCCGGAGCGGCGCGTTCACGTCGACGTTGGTGGTGCCCCGGTCGAACACCTCGCCGTCGAGCGCGCCGTTCAGCAGATCAAGCCGGGCATACACGCCGCCACAGGCCGAGAACGACTCGAACCGCAATCGGTCCCCGTTGCACGTCACCACCGGGTCCCGCACCCAGCCGGGCCGCGCCTGCGGCTGGTGGTAGCGGGCCAGCGCCACATCGGCGACGCCGAGCAGGCCCGCCGCGGCGGTGGCAGCCTGGGTCACCACGCCGCTGAAGAATCGGGGGGCCACGGCCGGGCCGGACAGGGCCCGGCCGCCGGAGGTCGCCAATCCGAGACGACCGTCGACCAGGGAGGAGGGCGCGGCGTACGTGTACGCCTGCGTCGCTGAAGTCATGGCCGGGACAATAGATCGCCCCACCGACAAACCGGCGCGGCAGATGTCGAGGAGATGAAAGAGCCTGTGAACATCTACGTCCTCGCCGGACGGACTGGGCGATTTGTCGTGTGCGAGGGGAGGAGGACGATGTGAAGCACATCCGCGTTTCCGACGCCGAACGTGATTCCGCGTAACGCTTCGCGGTGGGCCGCCTGAAGATACTTTCAATTCGACCGTCGCAGGTCCGAATTCTGTAGAGCGGGCTTCTCCATCTGCGGAAACTCCAGCCGTATCCACCTACCGCGGCGGCGTGAGGCAAGGCTGAGTCACGTGCTGAGCTCCTGCCCGAGCGTGGATGCGGCCCTCAGCGCCAGCCTTGCCGTCTCCTGGGCGGCTTCGTGAGCCACCACGGGCAGGCGATGCCGGTGTGCCGCAGCATCGCCTGCATCATCTTCAGGTCCGTGTGCGCGGCCGGCGCCGGCGTGGTGGCGCTGTGCCGCAGGTCATGCAGCCGAATCGGTGGCGGTCCGGAGACCGCCGCCGGCCGGCGGAACCGGCCGGTGAGTTGCCGGCGGGGACGTCGCCCGTCCGTGATCCCCGCGGCGGCCGGATCCCCCGCTTCAGGCGTCGTGACAATTCTCGACACGGACGACGGGCGTTGTGCCGGCCGCTGCCATGCGATCTCGATCGTCGAGATCATGGAGTGCCGGTGGGTATTGGACGGGTCCCGACGAGTAACCGCCCGGGTGTTATCCCTCCGGCGTATTGTCCAGGCAGGTCGCGGACACTTCCTTGAAGAACTGGCCGGAGTTGAACGTGCCGATGGACCATTGCTCGAAATCCAATCCGCCGAGCGCGCGGTAGGTCAACCGCTTTCCGCTGAACAGATTGGTGTAGGTGACGCCCTGGCCGGGAAACTCCTCTCGCTTCCAATGCTCTCGAGGATTCTGCATGTTGGTGATGGGCGTCGTCGTGATCTTGGTTCCCTGGTTGCTGTCGGTCACCCGCGCGACCACGGCGAAGCCGGAGGGATTCAGAAGATTGCTGATGAGCGCGTAGACGCCCGGCTTGATCGGGAAGAAGCGCCACCTCTCGGCCGCGCTGAGACCGGATGAGTCCCGGGTGACCACGTCGGGCTCGGCCCCGCGGGCCATGTCCCTGTTCTGCGCCTGGACGGGCAGAATCCCCGCGCAGACGGGAGGGGCGGCGGCGTGAGCAGGGGCCGCCGCGAAGGCGGCCGTACCGGCCAATAGGAGGGCTGTAGCCGTCAGAGTCGCGCCGGTACGAGCGCGTCCGGCCATGAAGATGCGCTTCCTGCGAGAAGTGTTGTTCATTGTGAATGAATCCTTGTTTCAGAGAATGATCGGGCCCCCAAGTACCGGAAGAGTAAATCTGGATGCCGAGTCCAGGTGTAGGCAGAAATACGCATCGAAGAGGAGCCGCTCATGACTGCCCTGCGCCCTCCGTTCCAGTATTACGGCGCCAAGGGCAGGCCGGCGCTTGGACGGTGTCCGGGCGGACGAGGAGCCGTAGCCGGCGCGGCAGGGTGTCGGCAGGTGTTACAGCAGGGATCCGGCGAGCGGGATGTTCTGCGTCCGCAGGGCGCCGGTGACCAGCCGGGCGATCCGCCGGGCGCCGTACGCCTCGAAGTGGGTGTGGTCGTTGCAGAAGAACTGTCCGACCGGCCCGGAGGTGTAATCGCCGTTGTTGGGGCACAGGCCCAGGGAGTTGTAGTAGTCGACGCTGAGGGTCTGCAGGTCGATGACCGGTGAGCCGGTGGCGGCGCCGGCGGCGGTGGTCTGGGAGACGAAGCCGCGGTTCTTGACCGCGGTGCTGCCCGAGCAGGTGATGGCGGCGACGGCGGTGAGCAGGATCGGGTGGGCGCCGCGGGCCAGCGCCGCCTGCGCCATCATCGTCATCAGCGCCTGGTAGCGGGCGGTGCCGACGTGGCGCGGGCAGGTCGTCGAGCCGTCGTTGATGCCGAACTGGATGAACAGGTAGTCACCGGCCTTCATATTGGTGAGCACCTGCTGCCATCGGGACGAGTAGGTGGTGGAGCTGAGGACGCACTCGCCGTTCGAGCCGATCGTGGAGGTCACGTTCCCCTCGTAGAGCCAGGTCTGGATGCTGCGCCCGGCGACGGCGAGGTTGTTGACCACGATGTTGCTGTGGAACAGCGAGTCGAATTCGGTGGCCCAGCCCACGGGGCAGGTGGCACTGGGGTTGGCCATGGTCGAGTCGCCGGCCATCCAGACGGTGGTCGTTGCCATGGCGGCGGTTGCGGCCGCGTCGGCAACCCGGGCGTCGCACCCGGTTGCGCCGATCGCCGTGGCCGAGGCGGGGCTCGGGACGACCAGCGACAGGGATGCCACCAGGGCAGAGACGATCGATAAGAGGACCTTACGCATGGTTTCTCCCGTCACCTCGATGGCGAAAGGACCGCGCCGGCAGCCGCAGCAGACTGCGGGCGCGGCCGCGTCAGCACCAGGACAGCGTCGAGTTGACGCGGGTCACGTTGCTGATCGTGTTGTTGCTGCCGGTGCAGGGGCTCCACCTGATGGTGGTGTTGGTGACCGTCAGGTTCTGGAATCTGATGCCCGACGACGGAGCGAACTCCGTACGGGCCGCGATCCGGACCTCGCCGCCGCCGCTGATCGTGCCCGACACTCCGGCGATGACGACGTTGTAGCAGTTCTCCACCAGGACCGAGTTGTTGCCGGTATTGGCGATGTCGACCCGGTCGATGGTGGCGCCGCCGCTCTCCGAGACGCAGAACACGCCTCGGCCGCCGCCGCGTGCCTTGACGGTGCCTACCCGGATGTTGTTCGGGTAGGCGCTGCCGACCCGGCCGTTGCGGTTGGCCATGCGGAAGGCCGCGTACCCGGTGCCGGCGCCGGCGTTGTCGGCGTCGACGGTGCCGACCGTCGCGTTGACGGTCTGGTTGAGCAGCAGGCCGGACTCGCCGACGTTGCGTGCTGTCACAGTGCCGACGGTGAGACCGTCGACGCCGTAGGTCTCCATCGCGTGAGAGCTGGCTCCTTGTACGTACACATTGTCGACCCGTACGTTGCGGGTCCACTGACTGGTGTCGCCGCGGTTGTCGATGCGCACGCCGAGGCCCGAGCCGAGCCGCATGTCGATCTGGCCGAGCCAGACGTTCGTGACGTTGCGCAGGAAGATGCCGTAGACCGGGGTGCCGGTGACGTTGAGGTACGGGACCTCGATGTTCGTGGTGCCGCGGGAATAGATCGGCGCGTAGTCGCCGGTGCCGGAGCCCGTCACGTTGATCGTGCCGCAGACCGACAGGGAGGTGTAGCTCGGCAGCGAGATCCGGCTGCCGGCGCTCATCGTCCCGTTGCCGCGCACGACGACCCGCTGGATCGAGGTGCGCCCGGCCGTGAGACTGCCGATGCCGGCCTGGACCGCCGCCCGGAAGTCGGTGCCGGTGTAGACGCTGCTGCCGGCGCTGTTGCGGGCGGTCCAGGTGCTACCGCTGACCGTCACCTGGGACTGGAAGGCGCCTTCTCCGCAAACGGCGGCGGACGCCCGGGGCGGGCCGAGCACGACACCCACCCCGGCACCGGCCATCAGGACGGCGAGCGCAGCGACGATTCGGATGGGCCGGCGGCGTCGTCCCTCGGGTCGGCGTGGCGCCGGGGTGGTGGCTGCTGTCATGTAATTCTCCTTGGGGCGCCCAGTTGGTGACGGCGATGCCGGTAATCGGCGCCGTGCGGTCGCTCCCGCCCCTTTCGGCGGTTCCGTATCACTTGAGATGCCGGCCGAGATTGTTATCGCTAACATTCAACGGAGTCATCCCTTCGTGGGCGCCATTGAGGGATAGCGGTGACGCCACAGAGCAAATATGACGCCGCCGAGGCTTGTCAATTCCGGTGTCAGCTCTCCGGTCCCCGCCGATCGCGAAGGTCTTCTTGCCGGGCATGGCCTCATCGAGGGGGTGGTGCAGTGGGATTTCATCTGAGTTCAACGCATTGCCGTGGTCGAACGCGGTTCCCGTACCGGCATGGTTCGCTTGCGCGGCGGAGTAAGTGACGATGGTCAAGGCCGCAGGATCGCCCGCTCGCGCGGGTCGTGTCCGATGAAAATTTCAGAAGGGGGATTGTCGAGGGTGAGGTGGTCGGTTGCTTGTCAGAACAATGTCGCGTGCTATTTGAACCGCGGCCAGGCCCCGGCCGTGATCGCCGCGAAGCTGCGGGCCGGCAGCAACTCGTCACGCCCTGACACGCGACCCTTGGACGGGATTGTTCTGTAGTAGAGGCATCAGGAAGCCGCAGGCCGGGTGTTACGGGACGGTCTGTACAGGTCGGTCAAAGTGTGGTGGGCGGGTTCGCATCAGGTCGGTCAGGGCGGTGCCGGTCTCGCGGGTGATGGGGCCGGTGTGTTCGAGGCCGAGGCGGTGCGCGAGATCGGCTGACTGGAGGCGGGCGGTGATGATCTCGGTGCGGGTGGTGTCCGGGGTGCTGAGTTGCCCGGCCTCGCCGCCGCCGTGTCCGCCGTCAACCAGAACGCCGATCTGGTCGACGAGGCCATCCATCTCTCCGCGGCCTTCCCGCTCGCCGGGTTCCGGCACGTCGTGAGCACCCTTTGGGAAATCGACGACGTGGCGGCCGGGCGACTCGCGGACGACTTCTACGCCGGGTTGCGCGGCGACGCCGGGAGTCCGGCGCGTGCTCTGCACGACGCCGTGCGGGCACTGCGCGACAAGCGCCCGCGCCTGCCCTCCCTCTGGGCGTCCTACCTGCGCGCGGGAGCGTAGCCAACCGTGAGAGCTTTCCGGCCGCCGGGTCAGCCTGCCGGGCGGGCCGCCTCCATCGCCGCGGCGACGGACGTGGCCGCACGCACGATGGCCTTGGTCCCGGATCGCGGGCCGCTGTAGCTGAGCGTGGCGGTGACGTTGGACATGCGGAACACCATGTTGGCGGTGTACATGCCGTTCGCCCGGTGGACGGACGCGAACGACTCCTCCCCGACCACCGGAGTCCGGGTGAACGTGATGTCCGGATGCTCGTCCCGCAGATCCTGGAAGGTCTGCTTCATGCCGACGTAGTTGGCCTTGGCGTCCTTGATGGTGAGGAGCCGGTAGAGCGAGACGGTCGCGTAGGAGCGGTTGGCGCCGAAGTACTGGCAGATCTTCCGGTCGAGATGGTCGCTCTGGAGCGTGCTGCCGAGCAGCGTGCGGACCTGAGCGGGGGTCAGCACCCGGCAGGAGTGCAGGCTGGTCAGCCCGAAGAGCGATTTCCCCGCAGGTGAGGGCGACACGGGCTTGGCCGGCGAGGTGGTGCCGCGGGTCGGCTCGGCGCTCGCCCTCCCTCCGGGACGGGTCAGCCCCCAGATCACCGCGCCCGCCGTCAGGGAGAGTGCGAGAACCAGCGCGCCGCCCACGACGGCCAACCGGCGCCACGCGGGTGCGGGCCGCCGAGCCGTGGGGCGGGTGGCCTCGGGAACGTTGCCCTGGGCCACCGCCTGCAACCACGCCGCCGCCTGCGCGGGGGCGCAGCGCCGCTGGGGGTCCTTCTCCAGCAGCGCGGCCAGGACGGGCGTGAGCGGGCCGGACCGCTGCGGGGGCGCGGGCTCGCGCAGCAGCACGGCCGCCATCACGGCCGCCGCGTTGGGACCGGCGTAGGCGGTTCTGCCCTCCACCGCCAGGTACAGGGTGGCTCCCAGCGACCACAGGTCGGCCTCCGGGCCGTCGGCCTCGCCGCGCAACCGCTCCGGCGCGATGTAGCCGGGCGAGCCGTTCAGCAGGCCGGCCTGGGTCAGCGCGGGGTCCCCCGCCACGGTGGCGATGCCGAAGTCGGTCAGCAGCACCCGCCCGTCCTGGGTGAGCAGGACATTGCCCGGCTTGACGTCGCGGTGCAGGACCCCCATCGCGTGCGCGGCGGCCAGCGCGTCGAGCATGTGCCGCCCGATCCAGGCGGTTCGCGCGGGCGGCAGCGGCCCGTCCTCGCGTACGATCCGGTCGAGGGAACGGCCGTGGACCAGCTCCATCACGATCCACGGCCGGCCGCCGTCCATGACGACGTCGTGCACCGTGACGATCGACGGATGCGAACGCAGCCGCGCCGCGGCCCGGGCCTCACGCAGGGTCCGCTCGGTCAGCTCGGCCCTGGACGCCTCGTCCAGATCGGCGGGCAGCCGCACCTCCTTGACGGCGACCTGCTGACGCAGCAGTTCGTCGACGGCCAGCCACACGGTGCCCATGCCGCCCTGGCCGAGCTGCGACATCAGCGAATAGCGGCCTGCCAGCCTCATCGTCATGCCATCTCCATGCGGCAGGACGCGTCATCGCCGCATAAGCGGGCCGTCCGCGGTCTGGACCCGGCGGGCGCGAGTTTCGCCACTGGCTGTTCCTCCAGGGATGAGGGTGTCGCACGGGCCGACCGTACGAGCCGACGGCCGTGCCCGGAGCCGGGCCTGCGGATGCCGCTCGGCATGCGGCGAAGCCCGTGGTGGGAAGGGCACACCGTAGCATGCGTGACGTCGGGCAGGCGGCTCAGGACGATCACTGTGACACCCTGCCGGCCGATCGCGGGCATGGTGGGGACGTCAGCTCATCGGACGGCGTTCCCACTGGGCGGTCAGCTCGGTGAGGCTGCCACATCCCGTCTTCTCGAGGATGCGGGTGAGGTGTTTCTCGACCGTGCTCTCGCTGACGTTCAGCCGCCGCGCGATGTGCTGGTGGCCCAGCCCGAGCACCACGAGTTCGGCCACGTCGCGCTCACCTGAGGTGAGCACGGAGGCCGGTAGGAGGTTCGCGTCGAAGTACGGGCTCAGCAACGGGCCCAGCGTGGCCGCCATCAGCAGGTCGCTCGGCTCGATGGCGCGCCGATCACCGTCGAACGGCACCCCCAGCGTGCTGACCGCGCCCGTGGCCGGGGACCTGACGACGATCTTCAGCATGTCGTCGATGCCGTTGCGGCGCAGGAATGTGTCGGCGAAGTCCCGCTCCGTCTCGGTCGCCCGCAGGCGGAGCTGTCCGAGGGTCGCCACACCGCGGCGGCTCAGGCAGGTGATGCCGTCGCGCGAGGCGAACGGATTGTTCCAGCGCCAGCGCTCGACGTATTCCTCCACGAAGTCCGGCCGGAACATGGTGAGGTACTGCTCCTCGCCATCGCTTTCCAGCGCCAGGTACGCGGGGTTCTCGGCCACGAACGCGTCGACCCACCCGAGATGGACGGCCACAGCCTCAGCCAGCACCGGATAGAGCTCCCCCTCCCGAGCCCCGGCCACTTGCTCCAGCACTTTGATGAGCCTTCGGTATTCCAGCTGTTCCACGGATCCGCCATCGCACTCGTTGGTCGCTTCGGGGGCAGCCGGTATGGCGGGCTGCGGTGTTCTCGCCTGCTCAAGGATTCCGTAATAGGCGGCCGTTCATCCATTACTTGGCCAAGGAATCCGTTTCAAAGGCCCATGTCCCACGACACCGCCGGTCGCGGATGGTGGCAGATCCGGCAAATGCCTCAATCGGCGGCCGCCGCCCCGCTGACCAGGGCCGAGCGCTTTGAGTGACTTCGAGCCGATACCTGACCGGAAAAGTACTTCCGCAGCGCAAGGTCCACGCTCGGCTGTGGATGGCGTTATTCAGATGGCTCTGGTGGTAAATGTCGAGACCTGGATGCCATCCGGCGCGGGGCACACCGCGGCAAGGCGGGCCCCTCCTGGAGGAGCCTTGTCCCGTTCAGCATGGGTGGCGGCCTTCGCCGTCGCCGTCTTGCTGCCCAGCACCCCCGCCCACGCCGCCCCGCCGCCCGACCCGGCCTCGTACGTCAACCCGTTCATGGGCACGCAGGGCGGCGGCCCCGACTTCGGCCACGGCGGCGGCGGATCGCAGCCTGCCGGCCGACCGGTGGCGCCCATCGCGTTCGGTGAATGCCCGGGTGTGTCCGCGTGAGGAGAGCGGCTCACCGGACGAATCTGGGCATACCGGGTAGCAGGGTCGAACCAGGGCTCTATATGATCCGCCGAAAGCGCTTTCCCGTGCCCGGGATCCACGACAGGCCGGATGACGCCACCCCGGGTCAGAGATCTGGAGTGAAGATGCGAATCGCGTCGTTGCAGGGCACTGATCTGTTCATAGGCTCGGAGTCCGCGCCACGCCAGGTCGTCAGGGTGACCCTGACCGAGGTGCCGGGGCCGGTACGGGTGTGGGTGGAGGGTCCTGCCGTCACCACGCCCGAGCCCGTGACGGTCACCGTTGACGGGGAGGCCGAGGTGGGGGTGCTCATCACCGGGCCGGAGGGCTCCGTCCACCGGGTCACCGCCGTCGCGGAAGGCGCGGGCGAACGCCGCACTCTCGACGGGAGCGTCGAGGCGGCGGCCACCGGCTGGACGATGTGGATGGTCTCGCACTTCCACTACGACCCGGTCTGGTGGAACACCCAGGCCGGGTTCACCGAGGTGTGGCACCAGCTGCCCGACCTGCCGTGGGTCGGCAAGCTGCGGCCGCCGTTCGTCCGTACCGCCTTCGACCTCGTACGCGCGCACATCGACGCGGCCCGGCACGACGACGACTACAAGTTCGTCCTGGCCGAGATCGACTACCTCAAACCGTTCTGGGACGTCTTTCCGGGGGAGCGGGAGCAACTGCGGCGCTTCCTGGCCGAGGGGCGGGTCGAGCTCGTCGGCGGAACTTACAACGAGCCCAACACCAACCTGACGCACCCCGAGTCGACCATCCGCAACGCGGTCTACGGCATCGGCTATCAGCGGGACGTGCTCGGCGGCGACCCGCGTACCGCCTGGATGCTCGACGTCTTCGGCCACGACCCGGCCTTCCCCGGGCTGATGGCCGACGCGGGGCTGGACTCCGCCTCGTGGGCGCGCGGGCCGTTCCACATGGTCGGCGCCAAGCGGCACACCGGCGACATCACCCGCATGCAGTTCCCCAGCGAGTTCGAGTGGGTCTCGCCGTCCGGGCGCGGGCTGCTCACCAGCTACATGTCCAACCACTACGTCGCCGGCTGGGACGTGGAGCGCAAGGCGACCCTCGAAGAGGCGATGGCTGAGGCGTACCGGCAGTTCAGCGAGCTGAAGAAGGTCGCGGCCACCCCCAATGTCCTGCTGCCCGTCGGGCACGACCACAACCTGCCGTCGCGATGGTGCACCGAGGTGCACCGCGAGTGGGCCGCCCGCTACGTCTGGCCCCGGTTCAGGGTCGGCCTGCCCCGCGAGTTCTTCGCCGCGGTACGCGCCGCCGCCCCGCGGCGCGGGATCACCCCGCAGACCCGGGACATGAACCCGGTCTACACCGGCAAAGACGTCTCGTACATCGACACCAAGCAGGCGCAGCGGGCCGCCGAGATCGCCGTGCTCGACGCCGAGCGGCTCGCCACCCTCGCCGCGCTGCTGGGCGAGCGCTACCCCAGCGAGGCGCTGGACAAGGCGTGGCGGCTGCTGGCGTACGGCGCCCACCACGACGCGATCACCGGCACCGAGTCCGACCAGGTGTACCTGGACCTGCTCGCGGGCTGGCGGGAGGCGTACGAACTGGGCGCGGCGGCCCGGGACGGCGCCATCGCGGGCCTCGCCGCCCATGCCACCACCGATGCCGCCACCGATGCCGCCACTGGGGGCGCGGGCCGGGCGATCCTCGCCGTCAACACGCTGTCCTGGAACCGCGACGGCGTCACGACCGTGCGGGTCGCCTTCCCCGAACCGGGAACGACCGGCGCGGAGCTGCGCGACGACCGGGGCGAGCCCGTCCCCGCGGTGGCCGAAGGGGTGCTGCGCCACCCGGACGGCACCGTGGCGGAGCTGAGCCTGACGTTCGTCGCCCGTGACGTGCCGTCGCTGGGCTTCCGCGTCTACCACCTGGCCCCCGCGTCCGATCTGCCCGCCGGGTGGGCCGAGGAGCCCGGACGCGCCGCGATCGAGAACGAGACGTTCCTGATCGAGGCCGACGCCGCCCGGGGCGGCGCGCTCAGCCGCGTCCTCGACCGGCGCACCGGCCGGGAACTGCTGCGGCCCGGCGGCCTCGGCGGCGAGCTCTACCTGCAGGACGAGTACGCGGAGCATCCGGTCTGGCACGAGGGCCCGTGGCACCTGCTGCCGAAGGGGCCCGGCGTCGGCACCCGGGAACAGGCTACGACCGTGCATGTGCGGAGGTCTCCGGTCGGTCGCCGGATCGTGGCCGTCACCCGCCTCGCCGACCTGCGGGTCACCCAGGAGACGACCCTGTGGGACGGGATCGGCCGGATCGACTTCCGCACCCACGTGGACGGCTCGATCGGCCGCGACCACCTGTTGAGGGCGCGGTTCGACCTCGACCTGCCCGGCGCGCTGCCGGTCAGCGAGGTCGGCTTCGCCGCGATCGGCCGGTCGTTCGGCTTCCCGAACTCCGACGCGGGAGAGCACCTGTACACGCTGGACAACCCCGCGCACACCTGGGCGGGCCTGTCGGCCACGGCGCGGATCGCCCTGTCGCTCGCGGACGGCCGCCGCGAGAACCACGCGATCGGGGTCGCCGAGGTGGTGGCGCCCGGAGACGGGGATGAGGACGGGGACCGCGTACGCGGCCTGCTCGACCGGCTGGTCGCCTGCGGCGTCACCGCCACGCTCACCCGGCCGGACGGCCCGCGCTACGGCGCGCTCGACGGCGACTCGAACCTGCCCGACGTACGGATCGTGCTCGGCGACGGGACCGTGAACGCCTTCGCCGAGCAGGTCCTCGGCACCGCGCCGGAGGGCTGCCGGGAGGCACTGGCACGGCACGGGCGCGTGTTCGTGCCCGCCGGCCGCACCCGGCGCGAGACCTGGGTGCCGGGCGCCGACCTGCGCGGCGTACGGGATCTGCCCGTGCTCATCGTGGCCGGGCCCGCCATCGACGACGCCATCGACGGTGTCATCGACGACCTCGCCGACTCGGTGATCGACGTGCCGGTCCCCGCCGGACTGCCCGGCACCGCGGAGCCGGTCGACGACTACTCGGTCGCCGTGGTCAACCGTGGCACGCCCGGTTTCGTGGCCGAGTCCGACGGCACCTGTTACGTCTCGCTGATGCGCTCCTGCGGGGCATGGCCGAGCGGCGTCTGGATCGACGGCCCGGCCAGGACGGTCCCCGACGGCAGTGGCTTCTCCCTCCAGCACTGGACGCACACCTTCGAGTACAGCCTGGTGGCCGGGGCCGGTGACTGGCGCGCCGCCGGATTCGTACAGGCCGGGCAGGAGGTCAACCACTGGGTGCTCGCGCGTCAGGTGGCCGCGTCGCCGGGTCCGCTGGCCGCGCGGACGAGCCTGGGCGGGGTCGAGCCGTCCAGCGTCGTGCTGACCGCGTTGAAGCCGCGCGGAAACCCGATGGCGTCGGGGCTGTCCGGCGACCTCGACCTTGCCGCCGGTGTCACCGTGCGGCTCTACGAGTCGGCCGGGTCACCGGCGGTGGCGCGCGTACGCCTGCATGGCGGCCTGACCGACGTCGAGGTCGCCACGGTGCTTGAGGGGGCGACGTTTGAGGGGGCGACGTTTGCGGGGACGGAGGCGGGGGTGAGGGCGGGGGAGCGGCTCGGCGACGCGGTGATCCCGCTGCGGCCCGCCGAGATCGTCACGCTGGGCGCGCGGGCGGCCCTGGAGCCGGGTCACGCGGCCGCCCACGTCGAGCCCGCCCAGCCGGTCTTCACCCGGTACTGGCTGCACAACAAGGGCCCGGCCCCGGCCGGGTACCTGCCGGTCGCGGTCCACGCGCATCCGGTGGCGCTGCGGGTGGGGCCGGGCGACGAGGAGACCGTGCGGGTCACCGTCGCCTGCTCGGCCCGGTCCGCCGTCGGCCTGGTGGAGCTGGAGGTGCCGGACGGCTGGGCGGTGACTCCTCCCGGCGCCCTGAAGTACGACCTGGCGTCGGGGGAGCACGCCGAGTTCGAGACTGTTCTGCGGCCACCCGCCGACGCCGGGGCCGGGACCTACTTCGTCGCCGCCCGCATCCGCGACGAACTGGGCCAGACCCTGGAGGACGTGGTCACCGTGACCGTCGGCGATCCGGAGCCCCGCGAGCCGCTCACCGTGACGTTGAGTCCGGCCGGGCTGGAGGTCGTGCCGGGCGGGCGGGCGACGCTCACCGTCGAGCTGGTCAACGACGCGCGCACCGAGGTACGCGGAGAGGCGCAACTGCTCAGCCCGTTCGGCACGTGGGGCGCCGGGGCCGGGGAGGTGCTGTCCGGCCCGTGGACGCAGGGCTTCGCCGTTCCCGCCGGAGGCCGCGCCCCGCTGCACTTCACCGTACGGGCACCGGGCGACGCCCGGCCGGGGGCGCACTGGTGGGCGGGGGTGAAGGTCAGCGCCTTCGGCCGGGTCCACTACACCCGGACGCTCCCCGTCGAGGTGCGAGCTTTGTCAGGACAATATATGTGAGAAAGTCAGGACAACATATTGACGCAGGTCTCTCCGGAGCGTTTGGATGGGTGCCGCTGACCACCGCAGGGAGGACGTCTTGACCACACCTACCCGGACGCCCTGCTCAAGGTGGCCGGCGTCACGTACGACGGAGAGAGGCATAATAATGAGCCTATTTGTAAGCTAGTCCTGTCATAATGACAATCATGCCCTCCCATGTCCCCCCGCTGGAGTCGCTCGCCGCCCTCGTCAACCTCGACAGGAGCAGCGCCGTCCCGCTCTACTTCCAGGTGGCGCAGCAGTTGGAGGCGGCCATCGCGGGCGGAATCCTGCCACCGGGCACCCAGCTCGACAGCGAGATCGAGCTGGCCGACCAGCTCGCGGTGTCGCGCCCCACCATGCGCAAGGCGATGGAGTTCCTCGTCGACAAGGGCCTGATCGTGCGGCGACGGGGGATCGGCACCCGGGTCGTCCAGTCCCAGGTCCGGCGGCCGCTGGAGCTGAGCAGCCTGTACGACGACCTCAAGAGCAGCGGTCAGGAGCCGGCCACGACGGTGCTGTCCAACACCGTCGAGCCGGCCTCCGCGGCCGTCGCGGAAGCCCTCAGGCTGGCCGAGGGGACTCCGGTGATCGCGCTGGCGCGGCTCCGGACGGTCCGCGACCAGCCGCTCGCCAAGATGCGCAACTACCTGCCCGCCTTACTGCTCGAACTCAAGACCGACGTACTGGAGAGACAAGGGCTCTACGAGCTGATCCGGGCGGCCGGCATCCGGCTGCACGCGGCGACCCAGACGGTCGGCGCCCGCAATGCCACGGCGGCGGAGGCGCGGCTGCTCGGGGAGAGCCGGGGCGCCGCCGTCCTGACCATGGAGCGCGTCGCCTACGACGACAGCGGCACGCCCGTGGAGTACGGCACGCACATCTACGCCGCGGCCCGCTACAGCTTCCAGATGAACCTGCTCATGGGCTGATCGATGAAGAGATGAACGACGAACATATTGACGCCGCGTTCACCGCGGCGGTCCGGACCGCCCTCACCGGGCAGGTCAAAGCGATGCTCAACGAGGGCGATGCCGGGGCTCACCTGCAACATCGCCAACTGGCCGAGCGGATCCTGGCTCTCGTCGCGTACGGGCGGGACGGCCTGCTGCTCGATCACGCGGCCCGGCTCGCCGCCCGGCTGCGCGAGCTACAGGGCCCCGGCGGGTTGTTCACCGGCGGCGACAACGTCGACTCCCCGCCGGACTCCGCCTTCAGCGTCAACGATCTCGCCGACGCCCTGTGGCTGCTGCGGCGCGACCCTCCCGGCGCGGCCGGGCACGGGCTGGCGGACCTGCTCGACGACCTGCTGGCGGCGGTCGCCCCGGCCCTGGCGCGGGGCGGAGTGCACACCCCCAACCACCGCTGGGAGATCTCGGCCGCCCTGGCCAGGCTGCACCGGCTCGCGCCCGACCGGGCGCTGGCGGAACGGGTCGGCCAGTGGCTGGCCGAGGGAGTCGACATCGACGATGACGGGCTCTACTCCGAACGCAGCGCCAACTACGCCGCGTTCGTGTCGAACCCGTCACTGCTCGCCATCGCCGACGTGTTCGACCGCCCCGACCTGGTCGACGCCGTCGAACGGAACCTGGACGCCACGCTCGATCTGCTGCTGCCGGACGGGTCGGTCGAGACGGTGCTGTCGCGCCGCCAGGACCAGCGGCGGCCGCTGCCCCTGGCGCCCTACCTGCTCCCGCTACGCCGGATCGCGCTGCTGCGCGCCCGGGGCGACCTCGCCTGGGCGGCCGGGCTCGCGCTGTCCCAAGGGATCGTCTCACCGGCGCGCGCGGCCACGGAGCTGATCCTCGACCCCGGCATCGGGCGGGAGCTGCCGGAACCCGTCCCGCCCCGAAGACCGCGGCAACGCGTCTTCGGCGCCGCGGGACTGCTCGTCGACCATCGGCCCGCGACGACGACCGTGGTCTTCGGCGGTTCCGACTATCCGCGCCACAGACGCGTCCGCTCCGGGCTGGCGAACTCCCCGACGTTCCTGCGCCTGTTCGCCGGGGCGGCCGTCCTGGGGGACGTGCGGCTCTCGCGGGTCTTCTTCGGCCTTGGACCGTTCCGCGCCGATCGATTGCTGGTCGAGCGCGATCAGGGGAGCACGACCGCGACGCTCGCCGAATCCGTGTCGGCCTCCTACTACCAGCCGATGACGGATCACAACCGCGACGCGCACGGCCACTACGGGCTGGTGGACGACGGCCGGTTCAGCGCGGCGATGGACTTCGGCCTGCGCGCGCGGGACGAGGTCACGCTGACCACCGCCGTCCACGTGGCCATCACGGACGCCGGGGCGGAGCTGACCGTCGACCTGGCGGGCCCGGCCGTGGACTGGGCGCTGGAGCTGGCCTTCCGGCCCGGCGGGCGGATGACGGGCGCCCTGGCCCTGGACGAGCACGCCTGGCAGCTCGACCCGGGCGAGCCCGCGGTCTACCGCGTCGGCGACGACGCGATCACGGTCACGGTGCCCGCCAGGTCGACGGCCGCCTCCCATGCGGTTCCCGGCTACGAGCCCGGCGAGGAGTACCGGTTCCTCGGGGGCACCGACGCGGTGTCGGGGGAGCGGCTGTACGTCGCCGGAAGGGTTCCGGGAAGGTTGCGTTTGCGTCTCGCAGTCACCCATCGCTCTGGATAAAACCGCAGCTCACAGCCTTTTTGGCACTTTATCCTGTTGTGCATATGTCAGGAGATCTTAAGAGCTTTTGTCCTGACTATTGACCCGGCAAACGCTTTCCCGTTACCGTCCCACGCCACAGGCAGACGACGTTCGAGGAGACGCCATGACGACTTCTGCGACATACCGGAGACGACTCACCCGCTGGCGCTGGCTGCCAGTGACCGTCGCCGCGGCGATCGCCCTCACCGCATGCGGTTCGAGCTCCGACGGGAACTCCGGCGGGAACTCCAGCGGGGACTCCGGCGCCAAGAGCATCACCTTCTGGCTCTCGGCGAGCACGGCCCAGGCGCAGGGCTACCACGACCTGGCCAAGGAGTTCCAGGCCAAGGAGGGCGTCACGGTCGAGATCGTCAACGTCCCCTACGACGGCTACCAGGACAAGCTGCGCCAGGCCGCGCAGGCCAACTCCCTGCCCGACTCGGCCAGCGTGCCCTCGCTCGACACCATCTGGATCAACCAGCTCCAGGACCTCGCCGCGACGGCGAACGCCCCGGCCAACAAGATCAACAAAGACCTGCTCACCGTCCAGGACGGCAAGGTCCTCTGCATCCCCTCCGACCTGACGGCCGCCGGGCTGTTCGTCAACAAGTCCCTGTTCGAGAAGGCCAAGGTCAAGATTCCCGCCGACCCGAACCAGACCTGGACCTGGGACGAGTTCCTCGCCGCCACCAAGAAGGTCCGCGCCGCCACGGGCGCCAAGTACGACCTGGTCTACGACCAGTCCCCCGCGCGCATCAGGCCCTTCATCTACGGCCACGGCGGCAAGGGCTTCCAGCTCGGCCCGGACAACAAGTACGCCACCCCCGACGACGTCACCGTGCAGGCGCTGTCGAAGTTCGCCTCGCTGAACGACGACAAGGTCATGCCGAAGTCGGTCTGGACCTCGGGCGCCGACCCGAACGCCCTGTTCAAGAGCGGCCAGGTCGTCGCGTACTTCTCCGGCGTCTGGCAGGTGGCCGACTTCGCGGAGAGCATCACGAGCTTCGACTGGGCCAGCGCCCCGACGCCGGGACCCGTCCACGCCACCGACATCAACCTCGGCGGCAAGGTGGTCGCCTTCAACAACGGTGACAAGGCCGACCCCGCCAAGAAGTGGGTGGACTACCTCTTCCAGCCCGCGAACTACACGAAGCTCGCGCAGGTCAACGGCTACCTGCCGGTGGAGTCCGGTCTCACGCTGAACTACCCGTTCAAGAACCAGGCCGCCCTCGACGCGTTCCAGCTCTACCTCAAGGAGATCGAGCTGGCGGACCCGATCTCCTCCTCGGGATTCCAGAACGGGACGAAGCTCCTGCTCGCCGGCAAGTCCATCCAGGACGACCCGACCAAGGTCGAGATGGCCAAGCTGATCAACGGTCAGCAGGACGTCAAGAAGACCGTCGACAACATCGTGTCGGGACTCAACCAGCAGATCGGCTGATCGTACGGCCCGCCGGCGCCCTCCCTGCGCCGGCGGGCCGAGCGCTGAAGAACGCGGAAGGAAGAGGAGAGCGCAATGGCGGAGAGTGTGCCACAGTCGGCGGGGCGCGCCAACGAGACGCCGGCCCGGCCCGCGTGGCGGCAGTGGTCGCGCCGGCGGACCCGGCGACATGACCGCTACACCCTGGCGCCCCTGCTGCTCATCTCGTCCAACCTCGCCCTGTTCCTGCTCTTCTTCGTCTGGCCGGCCGTCATCGGCATCGGATACTCCTTCACCAGCTATACGGGCGTCGGTTCGGCGCCGTTCGTGGGCCTGGACAACTACCAGCGGCTGCTGAACGACGACGCGTTCTACGCGGCGCTGATCCGTACCCTGATCTTCACGGCGGCCGTCGTTCCGCTGACGTTCGTCGCCGCGCTGAGCGCGGCCGTGCTGATCGTCAGCCCGTACAGTCGTGGCAAGCCGGTCGCGCGGGTGATCTTCTTCGTGCCCTGGCTCATCTCCCCGATCATCGCCGGTGTCATCTGGCGCTGGATCTTCGGTGAGAACTTCGGGCTGGTCAACTACGTCATCATCGCGCTCGGCGGCGAGGCGGTGCCGTGGCAGTCCAACGCGAACCTGTCCCTGGTCATCGTGATCATCGCCTCGGCCTGGGGTAACACCGCGATCAACATGCTGATGTTCGTCCCGGCCATCAAGAACGTGCCGCCCGCGTACTACGAAGCCGCCTCCCTGGACGGCGCGGGCTCGTGGGCCAAGTTCCGCCACATCACGCTGCCCTCGATCGCGCCCACGTCCTTCATCGTGATCCTGCTCAGCACCCTGCACTCGATGAAGGAGTACGCGCTCATCCAGTCGGTCAACGCCGGAGGCCCGGGCACCGAGAACAACCTGCTCATCCAGTACATCTTCACGACCGGCTTCCGCCGCGCCCAGATCGGTTACGCGAGCGCGGCGTCCTTCGTGCTCATGCTGCTCCTGATGGTCATCGCCATCGCGCAGCTGGTCATCAACCGCCGGAAGGAGTCCTGAGATGGACAACCTGCTGCCGAAGAAGGTCTGGGCGACGGCGGCCCTGTGGTTCATGGTCGCCCTGTACGGCGTTCCCGTCCTGTGGTTCCTGCTCAGCTCCTTCAAACCGGCGGGGGAGCTGTTCTCCTATCCGCTGACCGTCTTCCCGAAGCAGCCGACCATCTCCGGCTTCACCGAGGCCTGGACGAGCTTCGACTTCAGCCGCTACTTCGGCAACACCCTCATCGTGGCCGTCTCCGCGACCCTCATCACCATCGTGACGAGCGCGACCTGCGGGTACGCCCTGGCGAAGTACACCAACTGGTGGCTGCGGGCGTTCACCATCTGCATCCTGGCCACCACGATGCTGCCGGGCGAGGTCATCCTCTCCCCGCTGTTCCTCATCGTCCGTGACCTGGGCCTGTACAACAGTCTCGGCGGCGTCGTGGCCCCCTCGGTGATCACGGCGACGGGCACCTTCATGTTCCGCCAGTTCTTCCTGGGCGTGCCGCGCGACCTGCTGGACGCGGCCCGCATCGACGGCAGCGGGGAACTGTCGACCTTCGTCCGGATCATGCTCCCGCTCTCCCGGCCGATCATCATGACCCTCGCCATCATGTCGTTCCAGTGGCGGTGGAACGACTACATCTGGCCCCTCGTGGTCCTCAACGACCCGAAGGAGTTCACCCTGCAGATCGGCGTCGCGAGCATCGTGGGCGCGGAGAACGTCAACTGGTCGGTCCTGCTCGGGGCGTCGGTCCTGTCCATGATCCCCCTCGTCGTGATCTACCTGATCTTCCAGAAGTACGTGATGAACGCCGACCTCAGCGCGGGCCTGAAGGACTAGCCGGTGCGCCGCGGGTAGATCGCCTCTCTGTCCGTGGGCAGATGGCGGGTACCACTCCGGGTGGATGTGTGGGGGACTGGCTGTTCCTACGATGGGCGGGTGGTGGTGACTCCCCGCCGGCTGATCCCGGCCGGCTTCGGGCTGCTGATCCTGCTGGTCGGGCTGTCGTGGGCGCAGACGATCGCGCGTGGCCGCGGCTGCGTGTGGCCGTTCGCCGGAGGGGGCGCCCTCGTCGTTCTCTGTCTCGTGATCGTGCGTAC
This sequence comes from Nonomuraea sp. NPDC050153, assembly GCF_044460125.1. NCBI lineage: Bacteria > Bacillati > Actinomycetota > Actinomycetes > Streptosporangiales > Streptosporangiaceae > Nonomuraea > Nonomuraea sp. NPDC050153. Next base: position 187,019 of record NZ_JBITJQ010000009.1, on the reverse strand, counting down.
GGCGCCGGGCCGTCTCGCCGAGGTAGCCGGTCTCCTGGCTCCCGCGGCCATGGCGGCGCTCACGGGGCTCGCGGTCAACAGCGTCGGCTGGTTCGTTCTGGTGCTCTACAGCGGGTTCGTCGCGCTGACCCAGCGGCTCTGGCCGGGCGTCGTCATGTGGCTCGCCGCGCTTTCCACGGTGGTCGCGGCGGCGTTCACCACGCCGGACCCCGGATGGCCCAACTGGCTGGCCGCCGTGACGCTGGTCTTCTGGAGCGGCTGGGCCGCGCGTTACCGCATCGAGGTGGGCGAGCGGTTGCACCGCGCGGAGAGCACCGCCGCCGCTGCCGCCGCTCTGGCCGAGCGGCAGCGGCTCGCCGCCGACCTGCACGACATCGTCGCGCACACGCTCGCCGTGACGGTGCTGCACCTGGGGGGCGCGCGGCTGGCGCTGGAGCACGATCCCAGGGACGCGGCCGCGGGGATCGCCGAGGCCGAGCGCCTTGCCCGGCAGAGCATGGCGGAGCTGCGGAAGGTGGTCCGCGTCCTTGCGGAGGAAGGCGCCGACCCCGCCGTCGTCGCCCCCCAGCCCACCGCGCCCCGGCTGCCCGAGCTCTTCGAGGAATACCGGACGGCGGGCCTGGAACTCGAGTCGAGCGTCGACGGTGAGCTGACGGCGGTGAGCCCGACGACCGGGATGGTGCTCTACCGGCTGGTGCAAGAGGCACTGGCCAACGCGAGCCGGCACGCTCCGCGGAGTTCGGTCGAGGTACGGCTGCGCGTATCGGAGGAAGGCGCTGTATGGGGCACGGTCACCAATTCATTGCCTGACAGCCCACCTCGGCACAATGGCGGCATGGGACTACGCGCGATGGCCGACAGGGTGCGCATGGTCGGCGGACACGTCACCGCCGGCGTCGAGGGCGACCGATGGGTCGTGCGGACGGAGCTGCCGGCATGATCTCGGTGGTGCTCGTCGACGACCAGGAACTCGCCAGGGCAGGACTGCGCACGATCCTGCGCCAGCCGTACGGGTTCGACGTGGTCGGCGAGGCGGCCGACGGCCGGGCCGCGCTGGCGGAGGTCGCGCGCGTGCGGCCCGATGCCGTGGTCATGGATATTCGCATGCCGCGGATGGACGGGGTCGAGGCCACTCGCGCTCTACTGGCCGCGGATCCGGCGTCCCGCATCCTGGTGCTGACCACGTTCGGCGAGGACAACGTTCTCGCGGCGGCGTTGCGGGCCGGCGCGTCGGGATTCTGCCTCAAGGACGCCCCGGCCGAGGACATCCAGCGTGCCGTCCGGGCGGTGGCGGCAGGCGACGGCTGGCTGGACCCCGCTGTCTGCGGGCGGGTCCTGCGGCGTTATCGCGCGGATCCGGTGACCGACCCCGACGCGGTGCGGCGGCTCGGCGACCTCACCTCTCGCGAGCTCGACGTGCTCAGGCTCATCGGCCGAGGGCTCACCAACGCCGAGATCGCCGGCCATCTCGTGATCGGCGAGGGCACGATCAAAACCCACATCGGCCGGATCTTCACGAAGCTGGCGGTGCGCGACCGGGCCGCGGCGGTCGTCTTCGCGTTCGACCACGGCGTGGTCCGCCCTGGGGAGCCGCCGCCTATGCCTGGGGTCTGACTCCACGTTCTGTTCCAGGCCGGACGACAGGCAGCGGTCCATCGGAAACCGTGGAGGCATGCTTCTTCAAGCCCCCCGTCCTCGGATCACCGCTCCCTCGCTCCCGGCGCTCGCCTGGCGGACCACCGGTCCCATAGCGGGCGTCGTCGTGGTCACCCTGCTGACGCTGAGCCCGTGGTACGGCTACCACCGCGACGAGCTCTACTTCCGCATGCTCGGCAAGTCTCCCGCCTGGGGATACTTCGACCAGCCTCCGCTGACCCCGCTCCTGGCGCGGCTGTCCACGGAGCTGTTCGGGGACACCATCGTCGGGCTCCGGGCCGTCCCCGCGCTGTGCGCAGGACTGCTGATCCTCATCGGCACCGCGATCACGCGGGAGCTCGGCGGTCGCGCGAACGCGCAGACGCTCGCCGCCGCCGGCCTCGGCACCGGGATGTTGCCCCTGCTCGCCGGGCACACCCTGCTGACCCAGTCGGCCGACCTCGTGTTCTGGACGGCCTGCATCCTGTTCGTGCTGCGTGCCCTGCTGCGCGGCGACGGGCGATGGTGGCTGGCGGCCGGTGCCATCGCGGGGGCCGCCACGTTCAACAAACACCTCATCGTCCTGCTGATCACAGGGCTGGCCACCGGCCTGCTCATCACCGTCGGCATGGCGGTGAAGGGGCCGCGTGCCGTCTTCGGTGACCGGTGGTTCTGGTCCGGGGCGTTCCTGGCGGCTGTCATCGCGGCTCCGAACCTTCTCTACCAGGCCGCCAACGGCTGGCCTCAGCTCACCATGGCCGCCACGCTCAGCGAACCCGTGAATCGGATCATGTTCGTGCCCATGCTGGTGGTGCTGCTCAGCATGGGAGCCTTCGCGATCGCCGTCGCCGGGTGGCTCTGGCTGCGCGGGCGGCCGGAGACCCGGCCACTGGCTGTCGCGACCTTGGTGACGATCCTGCTCGGCTGGGCGTCAGGAGGGCGGGCGGACTATGTCGCCGGGAGCCTGATCTTCGCCTTCGCGGCCGGCTGCGTGCCTGCCGCCGCGTGGATGGAGAGCCGGGTCGCCCGGCGTCGAGCGGTGTGGTGGGGAATGCTCGGCACCTCGGTCATCGGGATCGTCGTGGCGCTGCCGCTGCTCCCGCTGTCGGCGCTCGGTTCCTCGCCCAACGAGGTGTCCAGGGAATCGGTGGGCTGGCCGCGCTTCGTCGCCCAGGTGGCCGGGGTGTACCGGACGCTCCCGTCGGGGACGATCGTGCTCACCGCGAACTACGGCGAGGCCGGCGCACTGGACCGGTTCGTGCCGGCCATTCCCGTCTACAGCGGCCACAACGAGCTGTGGTACCAGGGGCCGCCCCCGGAAACGGCGCAGACGGTGGTCGCCGTGGGGCTGTCGCCGCAGCGTCTGCGGCTGCGCTTCGCCGGCTGCGAATCCGCCGGGGTCATCGATCACGGCACCGGAGTCGCGAACGAGGAGCAGGGCCTGCCCATCACGGTCTGCTCAGGACCGCGGGCTTCGTGGACGACCGCTTGGCCCGACTTCAAGCACGCGAGCTGAGGAGCGATCATGAGCACCGCCCTGGTCATCACGCCGACCTACAACGAACGAGAGACCTTCCCGGGCGTCGTCGGCAGGATCCGCGCGGCCGTACCCGCCGCCCACATCCTCGTCGTCGACGACAACAGCCCGGACGGGACGGGCCTGATCGCCGACAGGCTCGCGTCCGAACCCGACGGCGTGCACGTCCTGCATCGGGAGCGCAAGGAAGGGCTGGGCGCCGCGTACCTGGCGGGCTTTCGCTGGGGACTCGCCCGGGGGTACGACCTGCTGGTGGAGATCGACGCCGACGGCTCGCACCCTCCTGAGCGGCTCCCGGCGCTGCTGAACGCGGCGGAGCGGGCCGACCTCGTCATCGGCTCACGCTGGGCGCCTGGCGGCCGCGTGGCGAACTGGCCGCGGAAGCGGGAGCTGCTCTCCCGACTCGCGAACCGTTACGTACGGGTGGCGCTCCGGCTTCCCGTCGCCGACGCCACCGGCGGGTTCCGCGTCTACCGGGCCGCCGCGCTCCAGAAGATCCTCCTCGGAGGTGTGGAGTCGCGGGGGTACTGCTTCCAGGTGGATCTCACGCTGCGGGCCGTGCGTCACGGATGCGCGGTGACGGAGGTGCCGATCACATTCGTCGACCGTACGAGCGGGGCGAGCAAGATGAGCGTCGGCGTCCTCTTCGAGGCGCTCTGGCGGGTGACCGTGTGGGCACTGTCACCTTGACGCCCGGCGTGGCGAGCTCTCCGCAGGGCGGCCCGGTCAGCTCCAGTAGTCCCGTTCCGGCAGCCGCAGGTGCGCGTCCGGATCGGTGATCGCGCGAGCGTCGGCCGGGCGTAGACCCGCGCCGGCGAAGCAGTAGGCCTCCGCGTCGCCGACGTACAGGTATTTGAGCAGGATCTCCTCGGCGGAGTCAGCGGAGGACGCATCGCCGCCGCCCGGGTGCGTGTCCCCGGCCAGGACCTCTCCATCGCGGTAGACGTAACCCTGGTTGCCGCTCTTGGGGTTGGCGTACATGCCGTAGGCGATCGTGCCCGCCGACAGCGCCTTCATGACGCCGGGAGCGGAGGACATGTATCCCCACTCCTGGCTGACGACGCAGCCACCGGGCACGTCGGTGAAGCCGATGATCCGCAGGGCCTCGTCGTCGGAGGGGTCTTCCATGATCTCTTCGAGCTCTTCCTCGTCGACGGCTTCGGCGGCCAGGCGCCGCACCGCCTCGGCGGCGCTGATGCCGCGTACGCATGCCAGGCTGTAGCCGTCGTACCCGATGCCTCCCAGGGCGCCGGCCAGGCGTTCGGCCTCCGCCACGGCGGTGGTCTCCGCCTCGGTCAGACCGGCATGACCCGGCGGGAACGGGAAGAACAGGCCAGGCGTGGGGCCCGCCAGGCTCAGCCGACCAGGCGACCAGCCACCCATCATCGGCCGCCACGGGTCCGCTCCGGCGGCCACCAGGGCGCGGGCGTTCTCGGGCCGGTCGTTGAAGACCGCCTCCCAGAGCGCGGTGCGGCCCTCGCACTCCGCGTCGACGTCATCGACCCGGCCGGCCAGCTCGGCGACCACCTCCGGCGAGCCGCGGTCCGCCGCGGCGTGCAGCGGCGGCTCGAAGGAGTACACCCCGTTGTTCGGGTCGGCGCCCGCGTCGAGCCTGGCGCGGACGAGGGCGAGGTCCTTCCAGGACTGCCACCCGAAGTCGGACCATCCGGCGGTTTCTTTGTCGGGCATGACGGCTCCTTGGGGATCGCGCGTGGACACGAGCAGGGGCCATCATGGCGGAGGGCAAGGACAATTTCGGGGTGCCGGACATCGGGCCTGGAAGGGCCGCAGCACGTCGCCTGGTGGCGGAGCCCGATTGGATCCGTGGTCAGGCGTCCCAGGTGACCGGGAGGCTCTTGACCCCGTAGATGTCCGCGGTCTCCGGGCGCAGGGCGACCTCGCCGGCCGGTACGGCCAGGCGCAGCGTGGGGAAGCGGTTGAGCAGCGCGGGGAGCGCGACGCGCAGCTCGACGCGGGCCAGCTGCTGGCCCAGGCACTGGTGGATGCCGTGGCTGAAGGCCAGGTGCCCGCCCTCCTGCCTGCGCAGGTCGAGCGCGTGGGGGTCGGTGAAGCGCTCGGGGTCGCGGTTGGCGGTGGCGTACGACAGGATGACCGTCGAGCCGGCCTTGATGGTCCGGCCGCCCAGCTCGACGTCCTCCAGAGCCACCCTCTGGAACTGCTTGGCGACGGTCAGATACCGCAGCAGCTCCTCCACGGCCCCCTCGGCGAGCGCGGGCTCGGCGCGCAGCGCCGCCAGCTGCTCCGGGTTCTGCAGCAGCGCGAAGGTGCCCAGCGCCAGCATGTTCGCGGTGGTGTCGAACCCGGCCGACAGCAGGATCAGCGCCATCCCCCGCAGCTCCTCGTCGGTCAGGTCGCTGTCGATCAGGTCGCTGAGCACGTCGTCGGTGGGGTCGGCGCGCTTGGCGGCCACCAGCTCCGCGAGGTACTGCTGGGTCGCGGTGTAGGCCGCGATCAGCTCCTCGTCGCCGACCTCCCCGCCGAGGAACTTGTCGATGTTCTCCTGGAAGGAGCCCCGGTCCTCGTACGGCACGCCCAGCAGCTCGCAGATGATGACGGCGGGGATGGGCTTGGCGAACGCGGTCACCAGGTCCACCTGCGGTCCGGCCTGCTCCATCGCGTCCAGGTACTCGGCGGTGACCTGCTCGACCCGCTCGGTGAGCAGCCGCATCCGCCGGACGGTGAACTTGCCCACCAGCGGCTTCCGATAGCGGCTGTGCTGCGGATCGTCCATGAGCAGGAACTCGCCGGGCGGCGCCGGAGGCACCTCGAAGTCGCCATAGTCGACCAGCGGGTGATGGCGCATGAGCTCCTTGCGCGAGCTGAACCGCGGGTCGGCCAGGACCGACCTGACCAGGTCGTATCCGGTGACCAGCCAGCCCTGGTGCCCGTCGGGGAAGGGGAAGTGGCTGATCGGGCTGTGCTCGCGGGCCTCGATCAGCTCCTTGGGCGGGTCGAAGGGACAGCCGGCCTGACGCGCCGTCGGCATGGTGGTGAGGGTGTGTTCCATGGTCATTCCTCTCATCGGCCTGGGGCGTCGCAGTGACGGTGCGAGCGCAGCGGGCGGCTGCGTTGCCCGGAACCGTTCATGACAGCCACCATCGCCGACCGTCCTGATACCGGGCCGTCGCCGTGCTGACACGGCCGCTGACACGACACCGCGTCAGACCTGATCACCGCCGGAGCCTCCGCCGCGGGGCCGCCTCAGTATCCGCAGAAAAGTCCTCTACGTCCGCCTGACCTGCGATGATGAAGGTCTTCGGCGTTCGCGGTACGCGTACAGTGGCGGCGTCGGTCGCCGCGTTCGGCACAATTGGTGATGTGCGAGTCGGATTGCTCGGACCGTTCGAGGTCCGAAACCCTGATGGGGCTGTGGTGGAGGTTCCGGGGGTCCGGCTGCGCGCGCTGCTGGCCGCGCTCGCCCTCGAACCCGGCCGGATCGTCTCGCGTGCGAGGCTGGTGGACTGGATCTGGGCGGAGCAGCCGCCCGCGGACGAAGTGAATGCCCTGCAGGCGCTGGTGTCCAGGCTGCGCAGGGTGCTGCCGGACGGTGTGATCGAGGCGGATTCCGGCGGATACCGGCTGGCCGTGGCTCCTGATGCCGTGGACGTGAGCCGGTTCGAGAACCTGATCGGTCAGGCGCGGGCCGCCGAGCCCGCGGCGCGGGCGGATCTGCTGCGCTCGGCCCTGGCATTGTGGCGCGGCACGCCCATGGCGGACATCGCGCTGCAGGGCAGCGAGGCGTTCGACACCGCGGTCGCGCGGCTGGAGGAGCTCCACGTCGCCGCGCTGGGGGACCGGGTGGATGCGGATGTTCGCCTCGGCCGTGGCTCGGAGCTGGTCTCCGAGCTGACCGAGCTGGTCGCCACGTATCCGCTGCGGGAGGGGTTCGTGGCGGCGCTGATGCGAGCGCTCGCCGAGGCGGGGCGTGGGAACGAGGCGCTGACCGTCTACCAGCGGACGCGCGAGCTGCTCGCCGAGGAGCTGGGCGCCGACCCGTCGGCCGAGCTCTCCGCGATGCACACCGCGTTGCTCCGTGGCGAGCTGGGTGAGCGGTCGGAGCACCGCAGGACCAACCTGCGCGCCGAGCTGACGAGTTTCGTCGGCAAGGACAACGACATCTCGGCGATCGCCGTGCTGTCCATCGGGCACCGGCTGGTCACCTTGACGGGGGCGGGTGGCGCCGGCAAGACAAGGCTGGCCACGGAGACCGCGCGGACGATGCTCACCGAGGTGCCGGACGGGGCATGGCTGGTCGAACTGGCCTCGGTGCGGGCGGGCGGCGAGCTGGCGCAGGCCGCCCTTGCCGCGATCGGCCTGCGTGACCAGGCACTGCTCGGCGACGCGCGGGGCGGGGAACCGATGGATCGGCTCATCGCCGCGGTCCGGGAGCGCGCGATCCTGCTGATCCTGGACAACTGCGAGCACATGATCGAGGCGGCCGCGGCTTTCGCGGATCGGCTTCTGGGGGAGTGCCGCAGGCTGCGGATCGTGGCCACGAGCAGGGAGCCGCTCGGCATCACCGGGGAGGTGCTGTGGCAGGTCGAGCCACTCGCGCTGCCCGCGAAGGGGGCGGACCCCGCCGAGGTCGGGGCCTCGCCCGCGGTGCGGCTGCTGCGGGACCGCGCGGATCTGGTGCGCAAGGACATCGGCTCCGACGCGCACACCGTGGCGACCATGGCGCGGATCTGCCGGGCGCTCGACGGGATGCCGCTGGCGATCGAGCTGGCCGCGGCGCGGCTGCGCACCATGTCCGTCGATCAGCTGGCACGTCGGCTCGACGACCGGTTCCGGCTGTTGACCAGCGGCAGCCGTACGGCGCTTCCCCGGCACAAGACGCTGCGCGCGGTCGTGGACTGGAGCTGGGATCTGCTGACCGAGGCCGAGCGGGGCGTGCTGCGGCGGCTCTCGGTGTTCTCCGGCGGGGTGAGCCTGGAAGCGGCCGAACGGGTGTGCGGGGGCGAGACGTTCGCGGGGGAGCCGGTGCTCGACGTGCTGACCGCGTTGATCGAGAAGTCGCTGCTGCTCGCCGACGGCGAGGACGCACCCCGCTACCGGATGCTCAGCACCATCAGGGAATACGCGGCGCACCGGCTCGCCGAAGCCGGGGAGACCGAGTCGGCGGTTCGGGCGCACCTCGCCTACTTCACCGAGCTGGCCGAGACGGCCGATCCGTACCTGCGCCGGGCCGAGCAGTTGGAATGGCTGACCACGCTCGAGACCGAGCACGACAACCTCAGTACGGCCCTGCGCGGGGCGATCTCCGAGGGCTGGGCCCAGGAGGCGATGCGGCTGGCCGGGGCCGCGGGCTGGTACTACTACCTCAGCGGGCACCGGACCGAGGGCATCGAGTTGAGCGTCGCGGCGGCCTCGCTGGACGGTGAGGTGCCCGATGAGGTGCGGGCGCTGGCGTACACCATCGTGACGATATTCGTGACCTCCGGGCCCGGCCGCGACCAGTATCAGGCGCAAGAGTGGATCCAGGAGGCGTACCGGTTCATCCAGCGCAGCGGATATCGCAACCCGCTGGTCGGGTTCATCGCGCCGCTGGAGCGGATGTTGCGGGAGCCGACGGATTTCCTGCCCGCGTTCGAGCCGCTCATCGCCGGTGACGATCCGTGGGTGGGCGCGCAGGCCCGGCTCACCCGTGGCCGGCTGCGGCTCACGCTCGGCGGCGACGCGACCGACGTGGACATCGACGCCGAAACCGCGCTCGCCGAGTTCCGCACGCTGGGCGACCGGTGGGGGATCTCGTGGGCGCTGACCTTCCTCGCCGATCGGCTCGCCATGCGCGGTGAGCTCGCACGCGCGTGCGAATACTGCGAAGAGGCGGCTGTGGCGCTGTCCGAGGTAGGCGCGACCGAGGACGCGATCGAGCTGCGGACGCGGCAGGCTCTGCTGTACTGGCTGCTCGGCGATGAGCGATCCAGCGCGTACGCCATGGCCGAAGCGCAGCGGTGCGCGGACGGGATCGCCTGGCCGTACACGCTTGCCGGGCTGGCGATCGCGAAGGCGGAGCTGGCGCGCTTGCGAGGCGAGCCGGACGAGGCACACCAGCAGCTGGCCACGGTGCGGACGATGCTGACCGACGCCGAACAGAGCGGCATGGTCCACGCCAAGGTCATGAATCTGTACGGCTACCTCACCGAGGATCTCGAACAGGCCCGCGCGCACCGGACTGAGGCGCTCCGTGCGGCTGTGGAGCAGATGTATCCGCCGCTGATCGCCGAGACGCTGGTCGGGATCGCGGACCTCGCGCTGCGCCAGGGACAGCACGAGCAGGCCGTGTGCTTGCTCGCGGCGAGCGACGCCGTGCGCGGTACACCGGATCGTTCGCAGCCGGACGTCTCCAGGATCGCCGAGGACACGCGCAATCGCCTCGGCGAAGCCGCGTTCGCCGAGGCGACCCGTGCGGGGCGACAGCAGGACTGGCATGAGCTGGCCGAGATCACACTCGCTTCGTGAACGACGCGCGCGCCCACAGACAGCCGACCGACGTGAGCCCCGCGCACCAGGCGATCACGCCTTCCGCGTGGCGCTGGGCGGGTGCCCGGTCCACCGTATGTAGGCCCGGCGGAACTCGCGGGCGTCGCTGAAGCCGATCTCGTGGGCGATGGCGTCGATCGAGAGCGCCGACTCGCGGAGCAGGAAGGTGGCGCGCCGCTCGCGGACTCGGTCGCGAATGGCGCTGTAGCGTTCGCCGGCGGCGGTGAGTTGCCGGCGCAGGGTGCGTTCGGTGACGTGCAGGTGGTGCGCGGCCTCGGTCATCGTGAGCGGATGGCGGAGGTTGCGGTTCAGCAGGGCCTCGACGGCGACGGTGATGTCGGGGCGCGCGTCGTCGAGATCGAGCAGGCGGCGGCAGGCGTCGACGGCGACGGCGCGGGTGGGCTCGTAGTGGGTGGGGAAGGTCTGCCGCAGCAGGGCGGCGGCGAAGACGACGCGGTTGGCGTCGGCGCCGAACCGCACGGGGCAGCGGAAGAAGCGCCGGTATCTCTCGGCGTACGGCGGCGCCGGGTAGGTCAGCTCCACGCAGGTGGGTGCCCAGTCCGCGCCGAACATGGAGCGGATGAAGACCAGCGTGCTGCAGAGCGCCTCCTCGCAGAGGAAGGCCACCAGCTCCGGGTCGGGCCCGCGCTCGTGCAGCCGCAGCGCTACCTCCTGGCCGAAGGTCTCGGCCTCCACGTCCAGCAGGGTGCCGGAGGCCTGGTGCAGTTCGAGGGCGAGCGCGAGGGCGTCGCCCGCGGTGGCGCACGAGCGCATCGCGACGCCGAGCATGCCGAACGAGATCAGCAGGTCCCGGCCGCCGACCTGCATGCCGAGCGGCCGGCCGGGCATCGCGCGCACGGCGCGCCGCAGGACCGCGGCGGCCTGGCGGAACGACACCCTGACGGTGCCGGAGGTGACGATCTGGGCCGGATCCAGCCCGGTGCCGGAGAACCAGGAGACGATCGGCAGCCCTTCGCGCTGTCCGATCTCGACGATGCCGGCCAGCACGGACGGCGGGATGACCGCCTGGTTCAGCCGCGGATCGTCATGCTCGGCCACACCGCACCATCCTGTCCGGTCTGCCCCCCATGCTAGCCGGAGCCACCCTCCTCCCGCCCTGGTCAGGCTCGTTTGAATCGGTTGGACCCGAGAAGACCGCAGGAGTGTCCATGGCCAGCAAGAGATCCCGAACGTCGCCGCAAGAGCGGGTGTGCATCGTCGGCGCCGGGCCGGCCGGGTTGTCGGCGGCGCGCGCGTTCAAGCGGCTGGGCGTCCCCTATGCCCAGTACGAACGGCACTCCGACGTCGGCGGCATCTGGGATGTCGACAATCCGGGCACGCCCATGTACGAGAGCGCGCACTTCATCTCCTCCCGCAGGACGTCGGGGTTCTTCGACTTCCCGATGCCGGACACGTTCCCCGACTACCCGAGCAACCGGCAGATCCTGCGGTACACCCGCGACTTCACCGCCGCCTACGGCCTGCGCGAGGCGATCCGGTTCAACACCGCGGTCGAGGCCGTCGAGCGAGCCGGCGACATGTGGGCGGTGACGCTCGGCGACGGCTCCCGGCAGCACTATCGGGCGGTCGTGTGCGCCACCGGTGTCACCTGGGCGCCGCGTACCCCCGAACATCCGGGAGCCTTCGCCGGCCAGATCTGGCACTCCTCCAGCTACCGCAGCCCGCTGGAGTTCCGCGGCAAGCGCGTGCTCATCGTGGGCCTGGGCAACTCCGGCGCCGACATCGCCTGCGACGCCGCGGCCAACGCCGACGCCGCGTTCGTGAGCATCCGGCGCGGCTACCATCTGATCCCCAAGCACGTGTTCGGCGTCCCCAGCGACGAGTTCGGCGCCCGAGGCCCGCAGTTGCCGCTGCGCCTGGAACGGCCGTTGTTCGGCGCCCTGCTGCGGCTCCTCCAGGGCGATCTCACCAGGTACGGGCTGCCCAAGCCGGATCACCGGCTGTTCGAGTCGCACCCGCTGCTCAACAGCCAGCTCATCCACCATCTGCAGCACGGCGACGTCGCGATCCGCCCGGACGTCGCGAGCCTGGACGGCTCCCGGGTCCGCTTCATCGACGGCGGCAGCGAGGAGATCGACCTGATCCTGTACGCCACCGGCTACGACTGGGCCATCCCGTACGCCGAGCGGTATTTCGACTGGCGCGACGGGCGCCCCGACCTGTACCTGACGGCGTTCAACCGGGACCACCACAACCTGTTCGGGCTCGGCTACATCGAGATCAACTCCAGCGCGTACACGGTCTTCGACCACATCAGCAACCTCCTCGCCCAGTACCTGCACGACCAGGACCACGCCCCGGCCCGGGCCGCACGGTTCGACCGCATGATCGTCGGCGACCACCCTCGGCTCAGCGGGGGCATCCGCTTCCTGGACTCGGCGCGGCACCGCTCCTACGTCGACGCCCGCACCTACCGCCGGTACCTGGCCACGGTGCGCAAACGCATCGGCTGGAGCGACCTGACCCCGGGCATGTTCGACCGGCAGCGGCTCGCCGCGACCACGCAGGGAGCGTCGGCATGAAGATCGCTGTCGTCACCGGGGCGGCCGGCGCCATCGGCACCGACATCTGCGCACGCCTGAACGACCGCGGCTACCACGTCGTCGCCGTCGACGTCGACGCCGCCGGGCTGGACCGGCTCCCGGACCCCGCCACCCGGCTGTGCCTCGACCTGACCGACCCCGGCTTCCACGAAGGCGTCGTGGCCGCGGTCGACGCCCTGGGAGGCCGCTGCGAGGTGCTCGTCAACAACGCCGGCATCGTCGTCACCCGGCCGTTCGAGCAGGTGACCGCCGAAGAGGCCCGCCGCGAGCAGCTGATCAACCTACAGGCGCCCATGCAGCTGAGCCGCGCGCTCTACCCGGCACTGCGGCGCGTCCCCGGCCGGATCGTGTCCGTCGTGTCGCTGGGCGCGATGATGCCGCTGGCGGAAAGCGCCGGATACAGCGCCTCCAAAGCCGGGCTGCGTGCCTTCATGCTCGCCCTGGCGATGCTCGAAGGCCGGACCGGCGTGCGCGTCAGCATGGTGAACCCCGGTGCCGTGGACACCCCCATGCTCCGCCACGAGGCCGCCGACGGCGGCTCCGCGCTCAACTTCCTCAGCCGCCCGCTGCGCCCGGACACCGTCGCCCGCGCGGTCGTGGCCAACCTGGACCGGCCCCGCCTGGAGACCAACCTCCCTCGGTACGACGGATGGCTGCTCAAAGCGGCCGGCCTGGCACCCGGCGTCCTGCCGCGCCTGCGCCCACTGCTCGAACGGCTGGCGCAGCCAGGACTGCGGAGATACCGGCGACAGCAGGGGATCCGATGAGCGCGGTGGAGCCGCTCGGCCGTGGTCATGGCACCGGATCGCGCTCTCCGGCCGCACCGTGATCGGGCAGCCGCGGACCGCGCCCGCTGGAGGACTTCGTGATCGTCAGGGCGAGCGCGGCCAGGCTCAGCAGCCCGCCCACCAGCGTGGTGCTCCGGACGCCGAAGCCGGGCAGCAGGACGCTGCCGACGAACGCCCCGGCGGTGATCCCGACGTTGAACGCGGTGCTCACGCCCGCCGAGGCGAGCTCCACGCTGCCCGGGGCGACCTGCAGGATCCGGCTGGCCAGGGCGGTGCACATGGCGGAGAACGACAGCCCGGCCAGCGCGACCAGCACGACCGCCACGATCGGCACGTCACCGAACAAGTACAGCCCGAGCAGCGCCGCGCTCTGCGCCGCCACGGGGACGACCATCGCCGCGCGGGCGTCGCGGTCGGCCAGATGCCCGCCGACGGCGACGCCCAGCAGGCTCGCGATGCCCCGTACCAGGAGGAGCGGCCCGATCGCCGTGGCGGGGAAGCCGCTCACGTCGGTCAGGAACGGGGTGACGTAGGTGTACCCGGTGAACGCTCCGGTGACCGCGAGGGCGGACACCGCCATCAGCCTCCAGTACGCCCGGGAGTCAGGAGCGGTGCCCTTGGTGACGGGGTCGGCCCCGGGTGGGGCGGCCGGTAACAGCAGCGCGATCGCGACCAGAGTGAGCAGGCCGACCGCGCTGAGCGCGAGGAAGGACGCCCGCCAGCCGGCCTGCTGGCCGAGCCACGTCCCGGCGGGCACGCCCAGCACGGCGGCGAGCGAGTTTCCCGCGAAGACCACGGCGACCACGCGGCCGTGCACGCGTGGCGGGAACAGGCTGGTGGCGGTGGAGACGACGATGGCCCAGAACAGGGCCTGGCTGAGCGCGACGACCACCCGGGCGCCGAGGAGGACGCCGTAGGTCGTGGCGGCGGCCGAGAGCGCGTTGGCCGCGACGAACACGACGAGCAGGCTCGTCAGGAGGAGCCGGCGCGGCATCCGGTACGTCAACCGGGTCAGCGGAACGGTGGCGAAGACGACCATCAGCCCGTAGCCGGTCACCAGCAGGCCGACGGCCGAGGGCGAGGTGGACAGGTCGGCCGCGATCAGCGGGAGGAGGCCGATGGGGAGCGTTTCCGTGGTGACGTAGATGAAGGTCGACACCGACAGCGCGGCCAGCGCGCCGATCGACCGTGCGGTGCTGGGTCTGTCCATCCTGCTTCTCCTGTATCGGCTTTTGCCGGTAGCGGATGCGCTAGGGAACTGTGGTGCTCCGCCGGGCGGCCCGGCGGCGTTCGGTGAGGCGGCGCGACTTGACCTCCGTTCCGCAGTCGGCCATCCGGCACCATCTCCGCGAGCCGTTGCGGCTGCGGTCGAGGAAGATCCACCCGCAGCCGCCGCTCTCGGTCGGGCAGCGGCGTACGCGGCCGAGGTCGGCGGTGCGCAGGAGGTCGAGCGCGGCGTGCGCGGCGCGGTCCGGCACCAGCGAGGCCGGGACGATCCCGACGACCAGCCGGACCGCGGACGTGCCCCCGGGATCGGGCGTCAGCCTGGACCGGCCCACCGCGGCGAGCCACCGGCCGTGCAGCCGATCGAGCGCGGCGCCGGAGCCCGCGCCGTCGATCGCCGCCAGGACGGCGGTGTGCAGCGACTCCCGGATGTCCCTGACGGCGTCCAGCGCGGCGGCCGCCGCGCCGGGGTCGCGGTCCCATGCCCCGGCGACCGCCCGGGCGTCCGAATCGTCGATCAACCCGGCGCGCGACGCCCAGAGCAGCAGCGCGGCCGGCTCCGCCACGTGGTCGCGCGGCTCCGATCCGGGGGCAGGGACGCCCCGCTCGACGGTGTTGACCAGATCCAGGGCCGGGTGACCGCCCACCAGTGGCAGTTCGGACACGTCCATAGAGCGATGCTACTACTGAAACGGATTTAGATGGTAGATCTGCGAAAGGCTAGCCTTCGTAGGCGCTCGTCAGGCGTGACCGCGACGCCTCAAGATGGGCGGTCATGGCGCTCGCCGCCGCCTCGGGATCGTTGCGGCAGATGGCGTCGAACACCGCGCGGTGCTCGTCGGCGGCGTAACTGGCGATCCCGTGGCGGAAGTAGAGGCGGTAGCCATGGGTGTGCGCGCGGAACCTGCGCAGCGTGTCGGCGATGAGCGGGCTGCGACTGGCCTCGGCGATCGCGTTGTGGAACAGGGCGTCCAGCTCCGCGAAGCCGCGGTAGGCCTCGTAGGTGTCGCCGACCAGCGGTGACATCATCTGCTCCAGCGACTCCCGCATGGCCGTCACCTCGCCGGCGGTGGCGTACCGGGCGGCCCGCGCGGCGGCGGACGGTTCGAGGAGCAGGCGAACGTCGTACAGGTCATCGAGGGCGGCCCGGTCGAGCAGGGGAGCCACCAGGTAGCCGGCGTTCGGCCGGCGGACGACCAGCCCCTCCGACTCGCAGCGCGCGAGCGCTTCGCGGACCGGCGTCTGCGACACGTCGAGCCGGCGGGCGAGCCCGTCGATCGACAGCTTCGCCCCGGGCTCCAGGTCGTGATCCATGAGCCGGGCCTTCAGCGCCTGGAAGACCGACTCGCGGACGCTGACCTTGGCCGGCTCGTCGGAGCCCGAGCCGGCGGACGCGCCTGTCACCGGCGCCGAGTCACTCATCGCCCCTCCATCTGAGACCGCCGCGGAAATCTTCGCCACTCGTGGTTGACACATGCCCGAAACGCCCTGCATTCTCATGCAAATCGTATCGTATCCGATCCGGGCACCCCGCCCGACTCAGAAGGATGAGCTCGTGACCATTCCCGACTGGTTCGGCGACGCGGGTTTCGGCCTGTTCGTGCACTGGGACCATGCGAGTCAGCAAGGCGTGGAGATCGGCTGGCCTCTGGTCGGCCATTCGATCCTTCCGGGCCGGACAGAACCCGAAGCCGACATGACGATCACGCAGTACCAGTCGAGCGCGGCCACGTTCGACCCCCGGCGCTGGGATCCGCGAGGCGTGGCGCGGCTCGCCCGCGACGCGGGCGCCCGCTACGTGGTCTTCACCGTCCGTCATCACGCCGGGTACTCGATGTACCACACGAGGCAGTCGGACTTCTCCATCGCGGCGTCGCCGTACGGACGTGACATCACCCGGGAGTTCTTCGAAGCGTTGCGCGCCGAGGGCCTGCGCGTCGGGGTCTACTACTCGCTGCTCGACTGGAACCACCCCGACTACCCGGCGTTCACCGACGCCGATCGGCCCTACCCGCACGACCGCTACCGGCGGCCCGCGCCTGACCGGTGGGCGCGATACCTCGACTACGTCAAGGGACAGCTCACCGAACTGCTCACCGAGTACGGGACGATCGACCTGCTGTGGTTCGACGGGGAGTGGGAACGCACCGCGGAGGAGTGGCACGCCGCCGAGCTCCGCGAGCTGATCAAGTCCCTGCAGCCGGACGTGATCATCAATGACCGGCTGCCGGGCCAGGGCGACTACGCGACGCCCGAACAGGGCATGCCGCGCCGGCCGCCGGACGGGCCGTGGGAGCTGTGCCTCACCATGAGCGAGAGCTGGGCCTACCGGCCCGACGACCTCGACTACAAGAGCCCGCGGCTGCTCGCCTCCTACCTGAGCGAGGTCGTTTCCCGGGGCGGAAACCTCCTGCTCAACATCGGGCCGCGGGGTGACGGGTCGCTGGTGCCGACCGAGGTCGCCACGCTCAAGCAGCTCGGCGGCTGGCTCGCCGGCCACGGCGAGAGCATCGTCGGGGCCGCGCCCGCGCCGGAACGCCTGGACTTCCACGGCCCGGCCACGCAGCGCGGCAACAACCTCTACCTCCACCTGGTGCTGCGACCGCAGGACGTGCTGATCGTCAGGAACGTTCCCATCGGCTCGGTCGTCGGCGTCCGCCTGCTCGGCACCGAGCAACCGCTGCAGTACAGCGTCAACGAGGAAGTGCACAAGGCGAACGGCGCGGACGACGAGCCGCTCGGCGAACTGTTCATCACCGTGCCGCCACCGACCGGCGCGCTCATCGACGTCATCGCCATAGAGCTGTCAGCTCCCTGGAAGGACGAATCCCGTGCCACTCTCTAGAACTCTCCGGGCAGCCCTCGCAGGCGTCCTGCTCGCGGCCGCCGGCATCGCGTGCGGAACCGGCACCGGACCGGGCGGCGGCGACGGCAAGTCGCTGCGGATCCAGATCCCCACCGGACCGCTGGCCAGTGCCATGCAGCAGGTCGGCAAGGACTTCGAGAAGGCCAACCCGGGCACGACGGTCACCTTCGAGGGCGTCGACTCCGGCAGCTCCCGCGGCCCCAACGTGGCACTGCTCAGCTCGACCGGCACCCCGGACATCGGCTACCTCCAGCGCAGCACGGGTGTCTGGTCCGCGCTGCTGAAGAACAAGCAGCTGACCCCGCTGGACGACGTCTGGAAGGCCGCGGGTCTGGCGGACAAGTACTCCAAGAGCCAGGTCGACTACTACACGACCGACGGGCGCCACTACGGCGTCCTCTACGAGCAATTGCTGATCAACCCCGTCTACTACAACAAGGCGGCCTTCGCCAAGGCCGGCATCCCCGACCCGATCGACCACCAGATCGCCTCCGTCGCCGACTTCGAGTCCATGGTGGGCAAGGTCAAGGCCGCCGGTTACGAGGGGTTCGGCGTGGGCGGTTCGAGCCCGTACGACCTGGGGCACACGCTGGACGCGCTGCTGCCCACCGCGGTGCCGGCCGAGGACTACGACGCCCTGCTCACCAACTTCAAGCCCGGATCCCCCACGGACGTCAAGTACACCGACCCCGGCTTCGTGAAGGTGCTCCAGATCATCCAGGACTGGCAGAAGAAGGGCATCTACCAGAACGGGATGCTCGGCATGGACACCGACCAGGCCCAGGGGCTGTTCACCAGCGGGAAACTCGCGATGCTGCAGGGCGGCAACTACTCCTACGCGAGCCTGAAGGAGGCCAAGCCGTCGTTCGAGATGGGCTGGTTCCTGCTGCCCCCGCTCACCCCGGGCCGGAAGACGCCGTTCAACGCCTTCAACGGTGACACCCTGGTGGTCCCGGCCAAGGCGGCGAACCCGGAGCTGGCCAAGAAGTTCCTTCAGTTCTTCATGACCGACAAGTACCAGGTCAGCGTCATCGCCGCCACCGGGTCGCTCCCGGTGTTCACCTCGATCCCCGCATCGAGCCTGTCGAACCTCGGTGACCTGGTGCAGCAGCAGTTCGAGCTGTCGCAGTCCGTCGGATTGGTCAACATCTGGGACTCCACCGTGCCCTCCACCCTCGGGCAGGCGTTCTCGGTGCCGGTGCTGCAGAAGCTCGTGGCCGGCAAGCTGACCCCGCAGCAGGCGGCGCAGCAGTACCAGTCGGCGCTGGAGGACCTGCAGTCCGGCAAGGTGTCGGGGGCGTCCGACTGATGACCGCCGACAAAGTCGTCCTGGCGACGGCCGCCACGGCGCGGCCGCCTCGCCGGAGGGCACGGATCTTCCCGATCGCGGTGATGGCCCCCGCCTTGGTGCTGCTGCTCGGGCTCGTCGCCTACCCGATCGCCGGATCCGTGCGCATCAGCCTCGGTTCCTGGGACGGTGTCGGCGCGATCGCCTACCACGGCCTGGACAACTACCGGCGGCTGCTGCGCGATTCGCTGGTCTGGCAGTCCATCGGGACCAGCCTGCAGTTCTTCATCGGGACCGTGGTGTTCACGGTGACCTTGGGCTGTCTCCTGGCCAACGCGATCAGCCGGAAGGTTCCCGGCGCGCGGATCTTCAAGGTCGTGTGGTTCCTGCCGGTGATCATCCCGGTCAGCATCGCGGGCATCTTCTGGTCGAACGCGTTCCAGCCCACGACCGGTGTGGTGAACTCACTGCTCGGCCTGGTCGGGCTCGGAGACGGGCACGCCTGGCTGGCGTCGTCCTCGACGGCGCTGTACGCGGCGATCTTCGTCGCGGTGTGGACGCAGACCGGGTACGCGATGCTGATCCTGCTGGGCGCGATGGAGGCCATCCCCACGGAGGTGCACGAGGCGGCCACGATCGACGGCGTCGGAGCGGCCGGGCGGCTGTTCCGGATCACACTGCCGAACATCGTGCCGATGCTGGGCACGATCACGACGTTGACCTCGGTGTTCTCGTTCAACGCGTTCGGCGTCATCTACGCGATGACCCGGGGCGGCCCGGGCAACTCCACGAGCATCCTCCCGGTGCTGGTCTACAAGCAGTCCTTCGTCGACCAGGACTACGGCTACGGCTCGGCCACCGCGGTCATCACGACGCTGATCGTCGCCGTCATCGGGATCATGGTCCTGCGGATCTTCCGCCAGCAGACCCTGGACGCGCGATGACGGCGCCGCGGACCCCGGGCGGGGCCCGGCACGTCGGCGGCCCGGCGGCCGTACGGCGGCGATCTGCCTGGCGGCGTGGCCCGCTCTGGTACGTCGGTTACGCGCTCCTGCTGGTCTGGACGGCGATCACGGTCGTGCCGTTCGTGTCGATGCTGCTGCTGTCGCTGCACCCGACCAGCGACATCTACGCCCACCCGCTGGGGCTGGGCGGCAAGTGGGTGCTGTCGAACTACGCCGACGCCTGGCGGGGCGTGGTCGGCGGCGCGCCGCTGTCGACGTACATCATCAACAGCGTGCTGGTGGCACTCTGCAGCCTGGCCGTCGGCGTGACCTGCGGCAGCCTCGCCGGCTACGGCCTGGCCCGCGCGACCAGGGGCCTGTCGAACGCGGTCAGCCGCGTCATGGTCCTCGCCCTGAGCGTCCCGCTGGTCGTCGCGCTGATCCCGACGTTCGAGCTGCTGGGCAGGTATCAGATGCTCAACAGCGTGGCGGGCATCTCGCTGGTCTACGCGGCGTTCATGACGCCCACCATCGCCCTGATCATGCGGTCGGTGTTCGCCGCCGTACCGCGGGAGTTGCTGGAGGCAGCCAAGATCGACGGTTACGGGGAGCTGGCCGCGCTGCTCCGCGTGGTGCTGCCGATCAGCAAGGGCGGGTTCGTCTCGGTCACGCTGCTCGGGCTCATCTTCGTGTGGAGCGAGGTCCAGTTCGGAGTGGTCCTGCTGACCCGCCCGCAGAACCGCACGCTGTCGGTCGGCCTGCTCTCCTTCCAGGGCCAGTTCGTCAGCGACCAGGGGGCCTTCTTCGCCGGCCTCGTCATCGCGACGTTCCCGATCGTCATCCTCTTCCTGATCTTCCAGCGCTACGTCACGAGCGGCATCACCCTGGGTGCGCTCAAGTGAAGAAAGCACATGACATGCCCCGAATCGAACGAATCGACGTCCAGCTGGTCGACCTGCAACCGGCGGCCGTCCGCGTCGACGCGATGCAGTCCTTCGTCAAGCAGGAGACGGTGCTCGTCACCGTGCACACCTCCGACGGGCTGTCCGGTACCGGGTACTCCTACACGATCGGGACCGGCGGGCGGGCCGTCCTGTCACTCATCACCGACCACCTGGTCCCGGCGCTTGTGGGCCGGGACGCCCGGCCGGTCGAGGCGCTGTGGCGGCACATGCTCGACCAGACCCGCGCGACCACCGTCGGGGCCATCACCTCGCTGGCGTTCGCGGCCGTCGACACCGCGCTCTGGGACCTGCGCGGCCGACGCACCGGCGAGTCGCTGTGGCGGATGGCGGGTGGCGCGCACGAGCGGCTGCCCGTGTACGACACCGAGGGGGGCTGGTTGCACCTGCCCGTCGAGGACCTGGTGGACGGCGCGAAGCGGGCGGCCACGGCCGGGCTGTGCGGGGTGAAGATCAAGGTGGGCCGGCCGTCGCTCGCCGAGGACGCCGAGCGCCTCGCCGCCGTCCGCGAGGCGGTGGGACCGGGCTTCGAGGTCATGGTCGACGCCAACCAGGCGTTCACCTCCGCGGAGGCGATCCGGCGCGCCCGGACCTACGAGCCGCTCGGCATCGCCTGGTTCGAGGAGCCGCTGCCGGCCGACGACCTGCACGGACACCGAAGGCTGGCCGCCGCTACCTCGGTGCCGGTGGCGGTCGGCGAATCCCTCTACTCCGTCCAGCGGTTCGGCGACTACCTGGCCGCGGGCGCGGTCGGCATCGTGCAGGTCGACGTGGCCCGCATCGGCGGGATCACCCCATGGCTGAAGGTCGCCCACGCCGCCGAGGCGTTCAACGTCGCGGTGAGCCCGCACTTCCTCATGGAACTGCACGTCAGCCTGGCCGCCGCCGTGCCGAACGGCATGTACGTCGAGCACATCCCGCAGCTGCGGGCGATCACCCGGAGCTCCCTGATGATCGAGGACGGCCAGGTGACGCCGCCCGACGTCCCCGGTATCGGGATCGACTGGGACCCCGATGCCCTCGACGACCATCGCGTCGCCTGAGCGTCAGTCAGCACCCAGGTCGAGCAGCACCTTCGACGCCACGGCCCGATCGCCGGCCAGGTCGAACGCTTCGACCGCCCGGCTCAGCGGAAGGGTGTGGCTGATGACCGGCCGGACGTCCAGGCCCGAGGCCAGGAGCGACAGCGCGTCGTCGAACTCGTGGTCGAAGCGGAAGGCGCTCCGCAGGGTGATCTCCCGGGTGACCACCACGTTGCCGAGGAACCCGGTCTCACCGGGTGGGAGCAGTCCGAGGAGGACGACCGTGCCGCCGCGGCGTACCCGCCGGACGCAGGTGCCGAGGCCGGCCCCGGAGCCGGACGCCTCGACGGCGACGTCGACGTCGTCCGGCCACGCCGGGTCGTCGGGGTGGTCGGCCCGGACGGTGGCCGTGGCGCCGACCCTCCTGGCGATGTCCAGGGGAGTGTCCAGCAGATCGCTGACGGTCACCTCGGCGGCTCCCGCGTGCCGCAACGCGGCGACCACCAGGGAACCGATGGGACCTGCGCCGGTCACCAGCACGCGCTTCCCGGCCACCTGCCCGGCGCGGCGGACCGCCCCGATCCGGGGCTGGTCCAGCGGCTCGGCGAGTACTCCTCCGCCACCATCCACGAGGCCCAGGGCCGGCTCGGCGCCCTGAGCTCCAGGATCAAGCCGGTCGACGACGCCATGTCGCTGTGCGGGCCCGCGTTCACCGTGCGCTGCGCCCCCCGGGACAACATCATGCTCCAGGTCGCCATCGCCTGCGCCCGGCCCGGCGACGTCATCGTGGTGTCCGCCGGCGAGTACGCCGAGGCCGGTTCCTTCGGCGACGTGCTGGCCAACGCCTGCGTGGCCAAGGGCCTCGGCGGGCTCATCACCGACACGGGCGTCCGCGACACCCGTGAACTGCGCGAACTCGGGTTCCCTGTGTTCTCCCTCAGCGTCTCCATCAAGGGCACGGTCAAGGAGACCGTCGGCCCCATGGCCGAGCCCGTCCTCATCGGCGGCGAGATCGTACGCCCGGGTGACGTGGTGCGCGGCGACGCCGACGGCGTCGTGGTGGTGCGGCGCGAAGACCTGGGCGAAACGGTCCGCAGGTCCCAGGAGCGCGTCGACGCCGAGGCCGGGTACATCGCCGCCTACCGCGCCGGAAAGAGCGTCATCGAGGTCAGCGGGCTCGCCGCCGTCCTCGAAGCGAAGGGCCTGGTCATCGACGAGTAGGGCACGCGCGCAGAAGCTCATCGGTCGCCGGTCGGCGGAACGTACCAGCCATTTCATGCCGCCCGCACTGCTGCGCTCCCAGTCCGAGGCACTGGACCCGCTGGAGGCGGACGAGAAGGGCGCGACGGTGTCCGTGGACGCCTCGTCGGCCGAGATCGCCCGCCGGCCGCGATACCCGGCGCGCATCGGCGGGGTCGTTGAGGCGTTTCGGCGGCAGGCGTAGCGGTCAGCGGGTCGGGGTTCGGGGGCGGTTCCACCAGAGGGACAGGGACAGGGCCGCGGTGATGAGGAGCGCGCCGCCGGCCGCGAAGACGGCGGCGGTGTCGACCCGCTGGCGGATGACGGTGAAGCTGCCGGGGAGGGCGTCGAGGGCGCTTGTGAGTTGGTCGGCGTTCTCGGCGCGGTGGTAGGAGCCGCCGGTGGTCTGGGCGATCTGTTTGAGCGCGGGCTCGTCGATCATGCGGACGTTGCGGCCACGGTCGAAGCCGCCGCGGCCACCGAAGCCGCCGCCCCAGCCGCCGAAGCCCCGGCCGTCGAACTGCGAGTTGTCGCAGACCATCGGGGCCGGGTTCGTGGTGCCGAAGCCGATGGGGAAGACGCGGACGCGGCGCAGGGCCGCCTCCTGGGCGGCGGTCTGCGGGTCGACGCCCTGGGTGTTGGCGCCGTCGGTGAGCACGATGATCGCGGCACCGGCGTAGCCGCCGCCGGTGTCGTTGCCGGGGTTCGCGCCGGTGGGGGCTACCGACGGGTCGACCTCCGCGATCGCGTCGATCGAGGTGAGCATGGCCTGCCCGATCGCGGTGCCGCGGGACACGGTGAGGTTGTCCAGTGCCTGGATCAGCGAGTCGGTGTCGTCGGTGGGCGGGACGAGCAGGCCCGCGGTGCCGGCGAAGGTGACCAGGCCGATGCGCGGCCCGCCGCGCTGCGACTCGATGAAGTCCGCGGCGGCCTTCTTCGCGGCGGTGATGCGGTTGGGGTCGACGTCCGTGGAGCACATGGAACCGGAGGTGTCGAGCGCGAGCAGGATCGTCGCCGACGTCCTCGGGACCGGTACCGACGCCTGCGGCCTGGCGGCTCCGACCGCGAGCAGCGCGAGTCCGGCGATGAACAGGGCCGCGGGGATCTTCCGCGTCCAGCGCGTACGGTCGGGCAGAGCGCTGCGTACGAGCGCGATCGAGGTGACGCGCACGGCGGAGCGCCGGCGGCGACGCCGCGCCCACCAGCGGATGGCGAAGATCAGCGGGATGATCAGGAGCGACAGCAGCGCCCACGGCCATGAGAACGTCATTCAGATCACCCGTCCGGACCGGAGCACGGTGAGCGCCGCTCCGGCGGTGAGCAGCGCGAGGGCGAGCCCGATCAGGGCGCCGGCGAGGGGCAGCGGCTCGTCGGAGACGGTGAGCCGCAGATCGATCGTGTCGGCGATCTGGTCGAGGCGCGCGGCGTCGGAGGCGGGATGGTAGGCGCCGCCGGTGGTCTGCGCGATCAAGGTGAGGGTGTCCTCCTCCAGCGAGGTCTGCAGGCGGTAGCCGTCGACCCGCACCGTCGCCCCGGCCGTGGTGCCGACGCCGACGGTGTGGATGTGGACGCCTGCCTTCTGGGCCACGGCGGCGGCTCGTTCGAGGTCGGGGCCCTGGTTCTGGCCGTCGGAGAACATCACGATCGTCGCCGACGGCCAGTAGCCGATGTCGGGTGCGGTGCCGTCGCGGCCGATGGCCACCTGCTTGCCGGTGATCGCCGTCAGCGAGGCCGTGATGGCCGCCCCCAACGAGGTGCCGCCGGTGGTCTTCAGCCGGTCGATGGCCGCGAGCGCGATGGAGTGGTCGGCGTCGGGCCGTGCGGTGGTGAGCGCGCCCCGTTCGAACGCGACGACGCCGATGTCGACGCTGTCGGGCTGCGCCGCCACGAACGCGCGGGCCGCCCGCTGCGCGGCCACCAGCCGGGTGGGCGCGACGTCGTCGGCGCCCATGCTGTTGGAGACGTCGATGGCGAGGATGACGGTGCCCGCGGTGCGCGGGACCGGCACCATGGCCGCCGGTCCGGCGGTGGCGATGGCGAGCACGGCGACGCCGGCGATCGTCAGGCCGCTGCCCAGGTACGCCCGGCGGCCGCCCGCCACGACGACGCCGGCCGCGGCGAGCGTGGCCGCCCGGCGACGCGCCGAGACGACGGCCGCCCAGGCGAGCGCCGCCGTGACCAGCAGTCCGACGGCCAGCAGCAGCGGGGACGACAGGGTCATGAGACCTCCTCCGTCTCCGTCGGCCGCGCCTCGACGAGCTCGGTCATGGCGACCGGTCCCGGGTCCGGGCGACGACCTCGACGAGCGCCTCGGCCAGATCGCGGTCGGTGTCGATGCGGTGGACGGGCACCCCGGCCCGGCGCATGCCCGCCGTGAGCCGGGCGTCGCGGGCGTCGACGGCCTCGCGGAAGCGGACCCGGAGCAGCGGGTCGGCGGAGTCGACGACGAGCTGCTCGCCGGTCTCGGCGTCCTCGACCACGATCAGCCCGGCTTCGGGCAGCACGTCGTCGGCCGTGTCGACGATCCGCAGGGCGACGACCTCGTGCCGCCGGGCCAGGCGCTGGAGCGAGCGTTCCCAGTCGCCCTCGCCGATGAAGTCCGACAGCACGACGACGAGCGCGCGGCGGCGCGCGAACCGTCCGGCCGCGTCGAGCATCTCCGCCAGGTCGGTGGTGGCGCCGCCCACCGACTCGGAGGTGCGTTCCAGCTCGGCGCCGATCCGCAGTGCGTGCCGCCGGGAGGTGCCTGGCGGTACGACGTGCAGCATCCCGGTGTCGAACAGCAGGGCGCCGACGCGGTTGCCGCCCCGGCCGAACAGCCGGGCGAGGACGAGCGCGAGCTCGGCGAGCACGTCGCGCTTGCCGCGCCCCGGCCGGCCGGCCGCCATCGACGCCGACCGGTCGAGCACGAGCCACACCGTCAGCTCGCGGTCCTCGGTGAACACCCGCAGGTGCGGCTCGTCCAGCCGCGCGGTCACGTTCCAGTCGATGTGCCGGGCGTCGTCGCCGTCGGTGTAGGGGCGCAGCCCGGTGAAGTCGATCCCGGAGCCGCGGTGCGCGGTGCGGTGGGCGCCCTGGAGCCGGCCGTCCAGCCTGCGGACGACCTTCCACTCCAGGCGGAGCAGGAGCCTTTCGGGGGCGGTGGCCATCGGCTCAGCGGTTCTGCAGGACGACGTCGGGCGCCCGGACGGCTCCGAGCACCCTGGTGATGATCGTGTCGGCGTCGACGTCGTCCGCGAGGGCCTCGTACGACAGCACGAGGCGGTGGCGCAGCACATCGAGCGCGAGCTCGGACAGGTCGTGCGGCAGTACGTACTCGCGGCCGCGCAGGAACGCCAGCGCCCGGGCGCCCGTGACGAGCGCGATGGACGCCCGCGGGCTCGCCCCGTAGGTGACGTACCGTTCCAGCTCGCCGAGCCCGGCCGTCGCGGGGGAGCGCGTCACGGCGACCAGCCGTACCGCGTAGTCGATGATCGCCGGATCGACGTACACCTGCTGAGCGCGGGCCCGCATCGCGATCAGGTCCTCGGCCGTCACCATCGGCTGCGGCGGCTCGGGCGGACGCAGCGCCCGTTCGACGATCGCCTGCTCTTCGGACTGCGCCGGATAGTCGACGACCACCTTCATCATGAAACGGTCGACCTGCGCCTCGGGCAGCGGGTACGTGCCCTCCGACTCGATCGGGTTCTCCGTCGCCATGACCAGGAACGGCTCGGGCACCCGGAACGTCTCCCGGCCGATGGTCACCTGATGCTCCTGCATCACCTCCAGCAGGGCGCTCTGCACCTTGGCGGGGGCGCGGTTGATCTCGTCGGCCAGCAGCAGGTTCGCGAACACCGGGCCGAGCTCGGTCTTGAACTCCCCGGAGCGCTGGTGGTAGACCCGCGTGCCCACGAGGTCGGCGGGCACCAGGTCGGGGGTGAACTGGACGCGCTGGAAACTTCCGGCGATCGCGGCGGCCAGCGATCTCACCGCGAGCGTCTTGGCCAGGCCCGGCACGCCCTCCACCAGCAGGTGGCCGTCGGCGATCAGCGCGACGGCCATGCGCTCCAGCAGCACGTCCTGCCCGACGATCGTGCGTTTGACCTCGAACAGCACATGTTCGAGCGGATGAGCGGACTCGGGGGACCTGGTCGAGGTCATATGGTGTCCCTTCGCGTGACGCTTCGGTCAGATCTGGGGCCCCGGCGGGCCGTCACCCTCGCCATCACCCAGGGCCACGCCGATCGGCACCGCGAACGCGATGCCGGCGAACGCCTCGTCGCCTCCCGGGTCGGCGATCGAGACGACGATCCCGATGACCAGGCCGCGAGCGTCCAGGAGGGGACCTCCGGAGCTGCCCGGGTTGACGGAGGCGTCGAACTGGATGAGCCCGCCCAGGTCGCGATCTCCTTCTTCGGTGGTCCGGTTCAGGCCCGACACGACGCCGGTGGAGACGCTGTAGGTCAGGCCCAGTGGATTGCCGATCGCCACCACGGGCGCGCCCACGGCCACGGCGCCGCCGAGCGTCGCCGGGACGACGATCTCCGGCAGCTTCGCGGGCTTGAGGGCCGCGACGTCCTGCTTGGGATTCGACGACACGACGACGGCCTTCGTCTTGGTGCCGTCAGCGAAAATCACGGTGACGTCCTTGGAGCTCTTGACGACGTGGTGTGCCGTCAGAATCGTCCCGTCCTCGGCCGCGATCACCCCGGTTCCGAGCGACTTCCCGGCCTGGATGACCACCACCGACGGCCCGGCCCGCTCGAAGACCTCGGCCGTCGTGAGCGTCGCGCTGGGCGTCGGCGTCGGGCTCGGCCTGGGCGCGGCCGCTTCTCCGTTCCCGCCGCTGCTCCCCAGCCAGTACGCCAGCACCGCCACGACGACGAGCACGCCGCCCGCGACGGCAAACCGCCGAGCCCTCCCGGCCACGGCTCCCCGAGCCTCGGCCGCAACGGCCTCCTGCGGCACGTGCTCCATCGCCCCATCGTCATAAAACTCAGCGGAAAGCGCCACAAACTCCACCTGAGAACTCCATGAGAACCGCTCCCCGGGCGGCCGAACCTGCTCCGAGCCGGCCGCGACGGCAGGACCGGCTCCGGCGGCACCGCGAAGGCGTGCGGCTGATCCCAGCTCCGTCGAGCGCGTCCTCGGCGAGATCTGTGGAGCGAACCAGGGCGGGCGGTGTCGCGTATCCCATGCAGTACGGAGGGCGCGTGGGACCCGGTCCCGGCGGCGCGCTCTCGAGCGGGACGGAAAGGGGGACATATCGACACGTCGTCGCTGCGCCCGTCCTTGCTTCAAAGAGCTTCAACGAGCGAGATGAGAGTCACGACATGTCTGTAGCCACGGTTGCCCCGCGGATTGCCATCAAGAACGTGACCCCTGAAGTCTCCGGCGCGATGAGCGCCCTGCACGAGGCCGCTCTGGCCGCGGCGCAGGCGGCGGACATCTCACCGGGACTGCTCCAGCTGATCAAGATTCGCGCGTCCCAGATCAACGGCTGCTCCCTCTCGCTCGCTCGGCACACCCAGGACGCGCGGGCCATGGGGGAGACCGAGCAGCGTATCCGCGAGGTGCGGGCATGGCGGAACAGCAAGTTCTACACCCCCAAGGAGCGGGCCGCGCTGTCGCTGACCGAGGCGATCACCCTCGTCTTCGCGGGACAGGTCCCGAACCAGGTGTACGCCGAGGCGGCGAGGCAGTTCGAGGAGACGCAGCTCGCGGCGTTGATCTGGGCGGCGACAGTGATCAACGCGCACAACCGCATCGCGATCACAACCCGTCTGGAGGGCAGCGGC
Source organism: Nonomuraea sp. NPDC050153 (assembly GCF_044460125.1). Taxonomy (NCBI): domain Bacteria; kingdom Bacillati; phylum Actinomycetota; class Actinomycetes; order Streptosporangiales; family Streptosporangiaceae; genus Nonomuraea; species Nonomuraea sp. NPDC050153. The sequence continues at coordinate 158,666 of NZ_JBITJQ010000009.1, read as the reverse complement.
GCACCGCCCACCGCCGCCGTCCGCTGAGCGAGGCGAGCGGGGCCGTCAGGAGGTCGCGGACGGCGGCGCGAGCAGCTCGCGGATGAGCGGGACGGCCAGCCGCAGGACGTCGTCCAGCGGGGCGCCGGCCAGATCCGGGGTGCGCAGCAGGTGACGGTGGAAGGTGATGCCGAACATGACCGCCCCGGCCAGCGCCGCCCGCAGCCGCGGATCCGGCCCCTCCAGGCGGACGGCGATGCGGTCGATGGCCTCGGCGGTGATGTGCCTGCGCAGCAGCTCGGCGGCCTCCTCGCTGGTCAGGCTGGTGCGCAGGAGCACGGCCATGGGGCTGTCGGGGGCGGCGGCCCAGCGTTCGAGCATGGCGCGCAGGTAGCGTTCCGCCGAGGCCGCCGGGTCGCCGTCCACGGTGAGCGCGTCCACATCGATGCGGAGGTCGAGGGCCTCGCGGAAGAGCCGCTCCTTGGTGCCGAAATACTGGATCACCGAGGACTTGTCCACCTGCGCCTCGGCGGCGATGGCCCGGATGGTCGCGCGGTCGTAGCCCACCTTGCCGAACACCCGCCGCCCTGCCTCCAGGATGCGGCGGCGGGTGCGCTCGCCCTTGCGCTCGCCGCTGCCGGCCTGCTCGATGGCATCGGTCACTGCTGGTCACCCCTTCCTGCGCAGGCCGATGCTATCCACTACCGGCGCGTCAGCCTCCGGACCGGCCGAACGGGAAGCCCGACATGTCGCCCGCCTTCATCCGCTCGAACGCCTGCCGCATCGACTCGGTGTCGTTCAGATGCGGGAACGGCTCGCCGACCGGGACGTCCACGCCGAGGAAGGCGCACAGCGGCTCCCACCCCTCGCGCACGTCGAACACCAGCAGCCGCTCCGCGGGAATGCTCTGCTTCACCGTCTCCACGTGCCGGTTGAAGGCGGCCACGACCGGCTCCTCGTCGGCCAGGTCGGCCCCGAAAGTCCAGTCGGGCCCGAAATGGGCGCGCCCCATCTGATTCAGAACCGGCCCCATTCGCCCCATGGTCGCGAAGACCTGGCGGATCTGCTCGGGCATCTCGTCCGAAGGGGCCGGACGGTTCTCGCCGGAGAGCAGCATCCGGATGCTCGGGTACCACTTGTGCGGGTCCCGTACGGTGAGCACGACTTTCGCCTCGGGATAGGCGTCGGCCAGCTCGCGCCAGTAGTAGCTGGCGGGCCAGTCCACCTCCGCCTCGTAGCCGTCCTCGAACACCCGGTCCCAGTCCTCGCGTGTCCGAACCTTCCCGGCTGCCGCCTCCAGCCAGTGATCGACGTGGCCGGGATGGGTCATCACCTCGACCATGTGGTAGCAGGGGGCGAAGCCCAGCCGCTCCAACGCGGCCTTCATTGACGTGGTGCCCGTGCGCGGAAGCCCCGCTCCGATGACTTTCATCATGCCGAGATCCCCTGTCGTCTGCGTTGACGGTCGCTCTCAGGCTAGGAGGGCGCATCGAAAATCTCAACACCTGTACAGTTTTCCCGGACCTGTACGCCGACTGTTGTGCTTCGATCACGATCGCCGAGTTCGCATGACTCTCTCGCTCATGCCCTTCGACGGCACCGTCGCCAAGATCAAGGCACCCACGCCGACTACGACAGCCGCGTCACCGTCGAGACGTACAAGTGCAGACCGCCCCTGGAGGTAAAGGGGGACCGTGTGGTCGAGGCCGGGCACAAGAACTGCCCGTCAGGGTCGATCGAATTGGGCGGACGCCATGGACGGACTTCAGATGCCCGACATGGCTTTCGCGGGCGCGTGGTCGATCGGCGCGATCCACGGTTCGACGGTCACGGGCATGCCCCGGCACACGTGGCGCCGGGAGCCGTGGGCCGGGCGAAGGCGGTTCACAATGCGCGGGGGTGCTCCAACGCCGCCCGTACCCGCCGATCGCGAGCGTATTTCCGGTGGGTACGGGCGGTCATGGGTCTCAGCGGTAGGTGTTGTTGCTGACGTGGTCGCCTTCGAGCCAGGCCTTGAGCTCGGCGCGTGCGGTACGTCGGCGCTCCGCGTCGGTCTCTTCGATGCCGGGGGCATCCAGAGTGAACTCGAGAAGGAGTCCGTTCGGGTCGCTGGTGTAGAGCGAGCGGCAGTAGCCGTGCTCCAGGACGTAGGTCTCATCGGGTTTCCAGCCGGCGTCCTCGAGTCGCTGGGCGAGGGTCTTCTGGGACTCCCCGGTGACCTTGAGTGCGATGTGCTGGAACGGTGAGTGAGGCATCTGCGGGCCGAACCGCTCCTGGTCGGCGGGGTCGGCGAACTGGAAGAAGGCCAGCGCGCTACCGTCTCCGAGGCCGTAGAAGGTGTGGCAATAGGTCCGCACGGCCCCGAAGAGTTCGTCGGACTCCTTCCACGTCGCGATCAATGGCAGACCGATGATGTCCTCGTAGAACGCCCGTGTCGCCTCTTGGTCTCGCGTCACGTAGGCGTTGTGGTGTAGCCGTGTCGGCAGGGAGCCGGCGTCCGTGCCGGCGGTGGCCTGGGGCGGTGGCTGCGTCATTGATGGCTCTCCTTCGTGATCTCCCACTCCGGCGTTGGCGGACCGCAACGGAGAGAACTCCGGACATTTGTCCGCCAAGCGGGCACGGATCGACGATTGCGTCAGGCTTTTCCCGTGTCAAGAACCGTCTCTGGTCTTGCACGGCCTCGGATTGACGCTCCTTGCGGGAATCGGATGAATCGCGCGGACACCGGATCCTTCACGGTCCTGGATGCCTCAGGCTCGGTCCGCCCGCGCGGCACGCATCGCCTGATCAGCCAGAATCGCCGTCAGCCGGCCCGGGGCCGAGAAGAAGGGGGAGTGATCGCAATCGATCTCGACGCTCTCGGTCGCGTGCGCCGCGCATTCGCGCTGAGCGTCGACCCGTACCGTGCGGTCCTTCGTGCAGACCACGTAGGTGCAGGGCAAGGACGTCCATGCGGGGTCGGTGATCGGCGCTTCCGGCACCCGGCTCCGCATCGGTCGCCAGCGTTGTGCCGCCAACTCGGCCACGTTGGGCGGGGAGTGCGAGTAGAGCACCTCGCGGGCCTGCGGGCGCAGGATCACGGCGCCGTCGTCGTCCGTGTGCCAGGCCGCCCGGAACTCCGGATGCCCCCAGCGGGGTGTGCGCGCCGCGGGCGACTCTCCGGCCAGAGGCATCCGTGCGGCCACGAAGACCAGGCGGTCCGCTTCCTGCCCGCCGGCGGTCACCGGCAGGCCGCCGTAGCTGTGCGCGACCAGCACGACAGGCCGTGACCGCGCGGCCTCGCGGACAGCCTCCCGCACGGCGGCGGTGTCGTCCTCGAAGGACGTGAGCGGCAGATCGACCGCTCGGCCGGCCACACCGAGGCGGTCCAGCCGTTCCAGGACCGGGGTCCAGCACCAACCGTCGTGGTTGGCGCCGTGCACGAAGAGAATCAGAGGGTCCACAGCACGCGCTTTCCTTCACCGGCGCATCGTCGCGGAGGGCGACTCTCCGAAACGTTCCCTGTAGGCGGCCGCGAAGCGGCCGGTGTGGGTGAAGCCGTGGCGCAGTGCCACGTCGGTGACCTTCGCCCCGGTGGAGGGATCGACGCGCAGCAGTTCCTCGTGGGCCAGTTCGAGGCGGTGGCGGCGTACGTACGACATCGGTGACGTGCCCAGCTGCCGGCGGAAGGCCGAGTGCAGGGAGCGTTCACTCACGCCCGCGAACTCCGCGAGGTCGGCGACGGTGAAGGCGGCCTCGGGGGAGGAGTGGATGAGCTCCACGACACGCCGGACCACGCGGGGCGCCGGCAGCGGCTGCGCCGAGAAGATGCGGTCAGTGTAGTTGTGCCGCTGCCCGAACAGGAGAGAGGTCAGGATGTTGTGTTCGATCTCCTTGGCGAGCACCGGGGGCGGGCCGGCCTTGCCGCACTGGTCGAGTGCCCGCAGGAGTGTCCCCGTCGCGGCCGTGATCCCCTGACCGCTCTGGTTCAGATCCATGACGGTCTCGAAGCGCAAGGGGGCGTGCAGCGGCTCGTTCAGCAGGTTCCGCAGGCATCGATCGACGAGGGGTTTGTCGACGGTCAGCATGAGCTGGCGGAGCCCGGGAGACCACCGCATGGCAACGTTCTCCCGGAAGCAGAAGACGCCCGCGTGGCTCCGGTCGGCGACCGCTGTGGTCTCGCCGGTAGTGCCCTCGTCGATGAGCATGGTGCCGCCGAAGACGAAGTTCACGGTCACGATGCTGATCGGTGGGGTGCAGAAGATCTCCACCGCGGCGCCGTAGCCCGACGACATGAGACCGATCCCGTTCAGGCGCCGGTACTCGACGCGGGCCTGAAAGGGATTCCCGCGCTCCAGCACCTTCATGCCGTGCACGTTCTTGAGGAGTTCCTGCGTCCGTACCCTCGCCTCGGACAAGTCCGGCGTACTGATGACCCGGCCGTGAGGAACGCTGACGCCCTCCGGTGTCTGCTTGTCGTCCATCGGCATTGACGGAGCGTGCATGGCTACCTCCATCATCGGACATGTGTCCGCACAACGTCCAGCTCGCAGAATGAGGGGTTCCAGGCCGGTAAGTCAACCGCTGTGCGGAAACCGGCTCAGGCGTGCGGTATCCGGCTCGGCGCTCCTGTCGCCACCTCCTACTTTCGGGACGTCAGCAGCACGGAAGCCGGAGGTAGTGCAGTGACACAAGTGACGACCACCGAGGCCGGGCCGGACGTGAGCGGCCCGCCGACCGAGGGCCTTCTCGAGGTTCCCGGAGGACGGGTCCATCTGTTCCAGGGCGGGAGGGGTGCTCCGGTGCTCTTTCTGCACGCGGCCGGCGGCGCGGGTCGATGGCACGAGATTCACGAGCTCTTGGCGCGCAGCTTCGAAGTCTTCGCTCCCGACCACCCAGGGTTCGGCGGGTCTGACGAGTTCGCCGAGCTGGAGGGCGTGGACGATCTGGTCTTCCACTATCTCGACGTCATCGAACGGCTGGGGCTGGAGCGTCCGCACGTCGTGGGAGCCTCCTTCGGCGGATGGGTCGCGGCGGAGCTCGCCGTCGCTCGTCCGGACGTGATCGGCTCTTTGACCCTGCTCGGCCCGGCCGGGCTGCGGCTGCCGGAACATCCGGTCGCCGATCTGTTCCTCATGACGCCGGACCAGGTGGTCGGTGCGCTGTTCGACGACCCCGCCAAGGCGTCGGTGCTCTTTTCCGGCGAGCCGGGTATCGACGATGTTCTCGCGGCTTACCGGGACATGACCGCGCTCGCCCGTTTCTCGTGGCACCCGTTCCTCAGCAACCCCAAGCTGGAGCGCAGGCTGCACCGCATCACCGCGCGCACGCTCGTCGCCTGCCCGTCCCACGACAAGGTCATCCCCGTCGCCCACGGAGCGCGGTACGCCGAGCTCATTCCTCAGGCGCGGTTCTCGCAGGTCGAGGACTGCGGCCACGCGATGTACTTCGAACGTCCCGAGGAATTCGCCCGGATCGTCACCGAATTCCTGGCCGAAGCCGAAACCCAGCTGAGCGGAGCGCGCCGATGAAGTTCGTCTTCTTCCACCTGATGCCCTACCCGTACCTGCCGGACGACTTCGACCAGAACCATCCGAGCCCCTCCCTCACCTTCCCGAGCAAGTACTTCGACCGCGAGCTCGGCAACCGCCTCTACCACCGCTACCTGGACGAACTGGAGTACGCCGAGAAGCTCGGTTTCGACGGGATCGCAGTCAACGAGCACCACCAAAGCGCCTACGGTCTGATGCCCTCGCCGAACATCATGGCCGCCGCCCTGGCGCGGCGCACGGAGCGGGCACAGATCATGGTGCTCGGCAACGCCATCGGCGTGCGCGGCAACCCGTTGCGGGTGGCCGAGGAGATCGCCATGCTCGACCATCTCAGCAACGGACGAGTGGTCTCCGGATTCGTCCGCGGAATCGGCTGGGAGTACTTCGCGCACAGCGTCAACCCGACCCGTTCCCGTGACAGGTTCAACGAGGCCCACGACCTGATCATCAAGGCCTGGACGTCCGACGAACCGTTCCAGTGGATCGGTCCCAACTACGAGTACCGCTACGTCAACCTCTGGCCGCGTCCGGTGCAGGAGCCGCATCCGCCCATCTACATCCCGGGAGCCGGCAGCTCCGAGACGATGAAGTTCGTCGCCGAGCACGGCTACACCTACATGTCGGTCTACGCGCCGACGCCCGTGGTCCGCCGCTGGTTCGACGGGCACCGGCGGGCGGCGGAGGAGCTGGGCATCGAACCCGATCCGGGAAAGACCGCCTTCTCGGTGCCGATCTACGTGGCGGAGACCGACGAGAAGGCGCACCAAGAGGGACGGCAGCACCTCGAATGGCTGTTCCACCGCGGGCTCAAGCAGTCCTTTCCGCAGGTCTATCCGCCGGGTTACATGTCGCCGGGCTCGATGCGCGGTCTGCTGACGTCCGGGATGAAGCCGTACACCGAGACGTCGTACGAGGAACTGCTGGCGGGCGGATACGCCGTTGTCGGCAGCCCCGACACCGTCGCCGCCCGGCTGAGCGAACTCCAGGAGCACCTCGGCTTCGGACAGCTCATCGGACTCTTCTCGATCGGTGACATCACGTCCGAGGAGATGACCAGAAGCATGGAGCTGTTCGCGTCCAAAGTCATGCCCGCCCTGCGTCCGCTGGGCGTCGCGAACAGAGCGACGGCATCCTCCTGAACGAACGGGAGACCCCACGTGACCTGTCGCCTCCCTGGCCGGATCAGCCGGCCCGGGGGGCGATCGTGGCGATGGGACGCCCCTCCCACCAGGCCGGAGCCGGCCTCACAGTTGTGCCGGGTCCAGGGCCCTTTCGCCGCCCATCCGGGTAGCGGCGAACTCGACGACCTGACGGCCGACGGTCTCCAACTGGAACCGGGACGGCCCGTCCGTGCAGGCGCCGGTAGCCTGGTCGAAGAGCCCTGGCACCGAGGCGTTGAGAGCGGCACCCAGCGGTGTCGGCCATCCTCGCAGCGCATGTGCGCAGGTGCGGAGAGTGTGCAGGGTCGCCACACTCGCCTGCCAACCATAGGCGACGGCGATGCAGCCGATCGGCAGGCCGGCAAGGTACGGGCGGTCGTCGTCCCGCAGGTCCTCGACATAGTCAAGGGCGTTCTTCACCATCCCGGACACCGTGCCGTGGTAGCCCGGAGACGAGATCAACACCGCGTCCGCGTCGCGCAGCGCCGCGACCAACGCGGCAGCCGGATCCGACCTTACGGGATTCTCGGGATCGTAGATCGGAAGAAGCAGCGCCTGTGCCGTGATCAGCTCGACGGTCGCGCCGGCCTCCGCCGCGGCCGCGGCGGCGATCCGCAGGGCGCGCTCCGAGCTGGAATCCTGCCGCGTCGTCCCACCGATCCCCAGAACTCGTGTCATGCGCACGCCCATGCTTTCCTCCGCTGTGAATCTCATGCTCGCGGTGCGTTGTCCGTATGGGCGACGGTAGGAGGGGGCGGCCGGTGGCACGAGCCGCTTACGGCACGGTCGAGCCGTTTCCGGCAGCCTGGCCGGGCGTCGAGTCTGCTCGCTCGGCGCCCACCCATGAGCGGGATGAATCGCGTGAGATCAAGGGTGAGCCGGCAGTCGCATGAGAGCGGTGCGAGACGCGTAGCCGGTAGATGGCCCTAACCGTCCCCCCGTCGGTTTGGTTGGCGCGCGGCAGGTCAGTTGCGTCCGGCCATGACACCGCCGTCGACGTCCCAGACGGCGCCAGTGACCCAGTCGGTCTGATTCGACAGGAGGAAGGCGACGGTGGCAGCCACGTCGTCGGGGGTGCCGGTACGGCCGAGCGGGTGGAAGGTGTTGAAACCGTCGAGCGCGGAGTCGACGTCCCCCTTGGGGATGAACTCCTCGTAGATCGGGGTGCGCACGACAGCGGGGGCAACCGCGTTGACCCGGATGCCGTGCGGGGCGAGTTCCATGGCCAGGTGCTGAGTGAGAGCGTGCAGCCCGGCCTTGGCCATCGAGTACGCCGAGGAGGGCGTGGCCGCGACGGCCTGGTGCGCCCACATCGAGCCGATGTTGACAACGGCTCCCTTCGAGCCGCGGGCGATCATGTTGCCGACGACGGTCTGGGTGAGAAGGAAGAAGGCCCGGTTGATGACCTGGTAGCGGTCATAGTCTGCGGGGGTGTGCTCCAGGAACGGCTTCGGGGCGAAGACGCCGGCCGCGTTGACGAGCAGGGTGGCGTCGGTGTGATCCTCGGTCAGCGTGGCGCGCAGGTGGTCGACGGCCGCCGGGTCGGCCAGGTCGGCTGCCAGGCCGATGGCCTTGCCGTGGGTGGACAGAGCGGCGGCTGCCTCCTCGGCGCTGGATTGGGCACGGCCGGTGACTACGGCACTGCCGCCGGCGTCGAGGACGTGGCGGGCGACGGCGTAGCCCATGCCGCTGGTGCCGCCGATGACGATGACCTTCTGGCCGGTGAAGTCGAGGGTGGTGCTGGACATGTGGTGCTCCTGTGTCGGTGTGTTCCCGGGCGGGTCCGGTGCGGTGCTTAGGCGTGGGCGCTCAGGACGAGGTAGCCGTCGACGCGGCTGAGTCGGTCGGAGGCAGGATCGGGCGGGAGCGCGTGGCCGAGGTTGTCGGCGCGTACCTCGCTGATCCACTGGTCGTGCTGGTACTCGTGGTTGATGAGTGCGGTCAGCAGGTGGGTCGCGACGATGGACAGTTGCTCGGGTGCGCCGACACGTCCGGTGGCGATGTCGCCGATGCGGGCGTGGACTCGTTCGCCGACGGTCTCGCGGAACGCGGTGAGCCGGTCGACGGTGGGCAGCGCGCCGCGGAACTTCTCCGGATTGGCGGAATCCATCAGGGCGTCCAGCTCCGGATCAGGGCTGGGCTCGGCCGCGGTGAGGTTGCGGATCATGAAGTGGGCCACGTGGGCCTGGTGACCCAGGTGCCAGCCGATGGCGCTGAAGTTCTCGTGCGGGCGCCAGATCACCTCGTCCGGCGTGAGGTCCTTCCACAGGTCGTCGGTGTAGGCGCGGGCGCGGTCGTACTCATCGAGCAACGCTTGCAGGTTGTGCATGGCTCCACCTGTCGTGGTTCGGGGTCGGGAAGCCAGGCCAGGCGCGGCAGGGTGCGTCGGGCGGCGGCAAATCAAGGCCCCGGATGCCGGGCAACTCCCCAGGGCGCGACCACGTCTGCCTCCCGGAGCACTTGGTGGGACTCGCGAGGTCAGACGGTGTCCAGGAACGGCTGCCTGTTCCTGGTGTAGACCTCCGCGGCCGCGCCGCGGTCGGCCGGGTCCACCCGTAGAGTAATCTCCGGATATGCCATGGTTATAGCCCCTCCTGGCAGAAAGGAGGATGTCCCGTGCGTGAGAACCTCCATCTATCTGCGAGTTTAGGTATGCAGCGCGGAGTGCGGTAGAGGAGCCCGCTGAATACGGATATATGCGCTATGTATGGCTAGCGGGCTGCGGCGAGGCTATCTGCGAGGCGGAGAAGGTCCGCAGCCAGTGGCGCATCGGCGCTCCACACCGCCTCGAAGGAGATCTGCACCTCGCGCCCCTGGTCCATCAATGGCCGGTGCGGCACGTCAGGAGAGGTGAGCTTGGAGCGAGGGACCAGGGCCGAGCCCAGGCCCAGCTTCGTCCAATCCTCCAGGACCTGATAGCTGACAGCCTCCCCCGGATAAGCGCGCAAGGGCATCTCGTTCGCCTCGAATAGCTGCGTGGTGAAGGTAGTCAGGCCGCAGGTGTCCGGCACGAGGATGAACTGCTCCTTGCCCGCCTCCTCGAGTTCGATGGGAGCGCCCCCTTCGGCCTCGGGTGTGACGACCACGATTGACTGGACGTCGATGACCCGGTGCTGGAAGCGTGGCATCGCGGCCACGGCTGGGATCAGGATGATGTCGAGCTCGCCGGCCAGCAGGCTCTCACGCAGGTCCTGCATGTTCGCCTCGCGCAGCACTAGATCGCGGGGTACGGGCAGCTCGCAGACCATGTTGAACGCCCGGCCGACCAGATGCGAGCCGATCAGGGGTGAGACCCCCATGCGGATCTTCTGCTCGCCGGGTTCGGTCAGCCGCCTGGCCTCGGCCGCCACAGCATCGAGAGCCTCCAGCGCACGCTCGATCAGTGGCAGGAGGCGGGCGCCGAAGGCTGTCGGAGTGACGCCGCGCGGCGACCGGTCGAACAACTTGCCGTCGAGGCGCTCCTCCAATTTGGCGATCCCGTTGGACAGGGCGGGCTGGGTGACGCCATAGGCCCGCGCGGCGGCGCTGAACGACTTGGTCTCAGCGACTGCCCGGGCGTACCGAAGTCCTTCGAGATTCAGGCGCTCGATCATAGTCACAGCTTATGGCTCCATTCGCCAATGTCCCCTACCGATGGGGATTACCTGCATCTAGGTTGTGAGTTCTAGTAATAACCATAATCAACTGCTATCAGAAGGCTGTCATGTCGAACACTGCCGTGACCATGGTCGTGACCGAGCCCCGCGGCCCCCTGCACCCTTCAGTCGCCACGACGACGCCGCCCGCGGGCATGTGGGTCCGTGTCGCCGTCGTGGCGAGCGGCGTGTGCCATGCCGACATCGGCACCGCCGCGGCCGCCGGTCCGAACATCTCCTTTCCGGTCACGCCCGGACACGAGGTCGCCGGTGTCATCGCCGAGCTGGGCGACCAGGTGGAAGGCTGGGCGGTCGGGGACCGGGTGGCTGTGGGCTGGTTCGGCGGCAGTTGTGGACATTGTGTGTTCTGCCGGGCGGGTGACGTCGTCCACTGCCTCGATCGTAAGGTGCCGGGCCTGTCCTACCCGGGCGGCTGGGCGCAGAGCATCACCGTGCCCGCCGACGCGCTCGCCCGCATCCCCGACGGGCTCGACTTCTTCGACGCGGCCCCGTTCGGCTGCGCGGGTGTGACCACTTTCAACGCCGTGCGCAAGGCCGGCACGCCTTCCGGCGGGCGGGTCGCGGTGTACGGGATCGGCGGGCTGGGGCACCTCGCCGTCCAGTTCGCAGCCAAGCTGGGTTTCGAGACGATCGCCATCGCCCGCGGCGGCCGGCGCGAGAAGCTGGCCCGCGAACTCGGTGCCCGCCACTACATCGACAGCGAGGCCCAGGCGCCCGGTGCCGCCCTGAAGAAACTGGGCGGCGCTGACCTCATCGTCTACACCGCCTCCTCCACAGCTCCGGTGGACGAGCTCCTGACCGGGCTGAACGTGCACGGGCAGCTCACCCTCGTCGGCGTCGACGCCGGATCGGTGACCGTTCCGGCGGCCCGTCTCGTCATGAACGGCCACACCATCACCGGACACCTGACCGGCAGCGCACGCGAGACAGAGGAGGCGATGGCGTTCGCCGTCACCACCAACGTGCGCCCCATGATCGAGCGCATGCCGCTGCGGCAGGCCGGTGAAGCCGTGACCCGGCTACGTTCTGGAACTCCCCGCTTCCGGATCATTCTGGACGCCACCAGCGGCGAGTGACCGGTGTTGTTCCACCGGCTCGGCACGCCCAGCAGCCGGACGCAGCCGGAAACCGAAACACCATGCTCTATGACGTGGGTTCGGCCTGTACAGAAGGGAAGCCTCACATGTCCCGTGGGGACAGCCACGAAGTGATCGTGATCGGCGCCGGAGCCTCGGGTCTGGCCGCCGCCACCGCCCTGCACGCCGCCGGCCGTGACACGCTCTGCCTGGAGGCCCGCGACCGTGTCGGTGGACGCCTGCTCTCGGTCCCCGCAGCCGACCCTGGGCGGACCCTCGATCTGGGAGCCACCTGGTTCTGGGAGGGGGAAGAACGCGTCCGCAAGCTGGCAACAGGAGGCGGCGTCGAGATCTTCGCGCAGCACCTCGCCGGCGACACCCTGTTCCAGGACGTCACCGGCACACGCCGATTCCAGGGAAACCTGATCGACGTGCCCTCCTACCGCTTCGCCGCCGGCGCCCAGAGCCTCGCCTCCGCCCTCGCGGCCGCGCTGCCGCAGGACGGCCTGCGGCTAGGCACGCCCGTCACTGCCGTACAGGCGGACAGCAGTGACGGTCTGGAGCTGCGCACGCCCACCGGAACGTTGCGGGCCGAGCACGTCGTGCTGGCTCTCCCGCCTGCCCTGGCGGTGGAACGCATCGACTTCGGTGACGCGTTTCCCGCCGAGCTCGCGCGCCTGGCCCGCGCCACCCCGGTATGGATGGGGGCCGTCGCCAAGGTCGTCGCCCGTTACCCCTCCGCCTTCTGGCGCCGGGAGGGGCTGGCCGGTGCGGCATCCAGCAGGATCGGCCCGCTGCAGGAGATCCACGACATGTCGGGGCCCGGCGGACGGTCCGCCGCGCTGTTCGGCTTCGCGCACGCCAGCGTCGTCGGCCCGGGATTCGCCCAAGCGGTGACCGCCCAGCTCACGCAGCTCTTCGGGCCGGCCGCGGCTTCTCCCGAGGCCCTGCATGTGCAGGACTGGAGCGCCGAGCACTGGACCGCCCCGTCCACCGTGCAGCACCTCGCTGACTACTCCCTCTTCGGCCACCACCTCTATCAGCGGCCGGCGCTCGGCGGCCGGCTGCACTGGGCGTCGACCGAGACGGCTACCGAGTACGCCGGGCACATCGAAGGCGCCCTCGCCGCCGGAGAGCGGGCGGCGCAAGCCGTACTGTCCAGCACCGTCCCGAGCCGATAGGAACCTCCATGAGCCAGCATTTCGATCTCGTCGTCATCGGCTCCGGCTCCGGAAACCCGATCGTAGACAAGCGGTTCGCCGACTGGAAGGTCGCCGTCATCGAGAAGGGCCTCGGCCGATTCGGCAGCTTCGGTGGCACCTGCCTCAACGTCGGATGCATCCCGACCAAGATGTTCGTCCACACCGCCGACACCGCCGGCGCCGCAGAACACGGCGCTGGTCTGGGCCTGGACATGACGTTGCGCGGCGTGGACTGGCCCGCCGTACGCGACCGGATCTTCGGCCGCATCGACCCGCTCGCCACAGGCGGCGAGCGCTACCGCGCGACAGGACGTGACAACGTCACCCTCTACCGCGGCACCGCCCGATTCACCGGCGAGCGCCGGCTAACCGTGGCAACCGCCGACGGGCCTGTCACGATCACCGGCGACCAGGTCGTGGTGGCGGCCGGCAGCCGCCCGGTGATCCCGGACGTGCCCGGCCTGGATGACGCGCTCGGCTACCACACGAGCGACACGGTGATGCGCATGGAACGGCTCCCGCACAGCATGATCATTCTGGGCTCGGGTTTCGTCGCCACCGAGATGGCACATGTTTTCTCCTCCCTGGGCGTCGCGATCACCTTGATCGCGCGCGGCGACGTCCTGCTGCGGCACGAGGACGAGGCCGTGTCGCGACGCTTCACCAAGCTGGCGAAGGGCCAGTGGGGTGTACGGCTGGACCGCAAACTGCTGCACGCCGCCCGGGAAGGCGACACGCTGCTGCTCGACTTCGAGGGCCCCGAGGGTGCGGAACGACTCGAGTCCGACGCGCTGCTGGTGGCCACCGGCCGCCGGTCCAACTCCGACCTGCTGGACGCCGCCGCGGGCGGGCTCGCGCTGCACCCGGACGGCCGGGTCGTCGTGGACGCACACCAGCGGACCTCGGTGCCCGGCGTCTGGGCCCTCGGCGACGTCTCCTCTGCCTGGCGGCTCAAGCACGTTGCCAACCACGAGGCCCGCACAGTTCAGCACAACCTGCTGCATCCGGGCGATCTGCGAGCCTCCGACCACCGTTACATCCCGCACGCGGTGTTCACCTCTCCGAGGATCGCCTCGGTCGGGATCACCGAACAGGAGGCCCGCGCCACCGGGCGGGCCTACGTGACCGCGATCCGGGACTACAGCGGGATCGCGTACGGCTGGGCGATGGAGGACACGACGAGTTTCGCGAAGGTGCTGGCCGACCCCGCCACCGGCCAGTTGCTCGGTGCACACATCATCGGCCCCGAAGCGCCCACGCTGATCCAGCCGCTGGTTCAGGCCATGTCCTTCGGCCTGGACGCCCGCTCGATGGCCACAGGCCAGTACTGGATCCACCCGGCCATGCCCGAAGTGATCGAGAACGCCCTGCTCGATCTCCCCCTCGACTGATCAAAGGCGCAGTTCATCTCCAGGACTACTACGTGAGCTACCACGAGCACACCGACCACAAGTACGCGGGCAACCTCTGACGCCTACGGTCAGGTGCTGCATGAGTTGGGGATGCGCCGCTCGGTGGGCCGCAGGGGTGTGCCCGATAACGCGATGGCCGGATCGTTCTTCTCCGCGTTGAAGAACGAATGGCGGAAAACGCCGCCCGGGCCAAGGTGAAACAGCAGGTCAACCGCTGCCGGAGACTGCATCCGAGTCTCGAATACCGGCCGCCGCCGGAGGTCCTCAACGAGCAGGAACGATCGTGGCCCCTTACCGGTCCTGCTTCGGCCTTTCCGGGCGTTCGGTACGGGTGGGGTTGCCGCGTACGAGCTCATCGTGGATGCGCCAGCGGGCGGTGGTGACGGCAAGCCCTGCCGCTTCGTCGCCGTGCTCGATGCGCTGTCGCAGCAGCCGCATGGCGATGCGGCGGTTGAGGCTGAACTGCCGCTCGGTGTCGACCACGACGACGATCCCCGTGGGCCGGTGGGTCGCCCGTACCGCCGTGCTGGCCTTGTTGCGATGTTGGCCGCCGGGGCCGCCGGTGCGGCAGGCGACGATGTCGACGTCCGCTTCCGCGAACGTCGTGCGCGGGGTGTCGACCTGGCACGGTTGGGCGATGACGTACCAGTTCTTCCGGCCGGTGCTGGTGCGGTACGGGCTGGGGGCCTGCCAGCACAGGGTTCCGGTCCACGAGGCGGCGAATGCCTCGGCGCCGGCTCCTGCGATCTGGATGAGGACTGATCGGTAGGTGCCGGGCCGGTCGCCGGGCACGGTCTGGGCCCGATGGGTCTCCAGGTGCTGCCGGGTGGCGTCGGCTTCCAGGCGGTGCAGCAGCTGGGCCAGCGCCCAGGCGCACTCCTGCGGGCCACGCCCGGCCGACAGGAGCAGGTGGACGCTCACGGCCGGGCTCGCTTGCGGCGCTGGTCCCGGCGGTCCCTTTGGGGCGTGGACCCGAGGTCGGGCGTCTTGTAGGTGACGAGGGGGATCGTGGTGGCCACGGGCGTGGCCAGGTCATGGGCGACGAGGTCGGCGATCACCTGCTCGATGTGCTTGTAGGCCGTCGGCGCCTCCTCGAAGAGCAACTGGCGGTCGCCGCACACCACCAGCGACCCCATCGGCGTGCGGCGCAGCTCCTCGACCGTGTGCTTGGCCTTGCCCCGGCGCAGGGCGTCGGTACGCGACATCTTGCGGCCCGCGCCGTGCGCCACGGAATGGTTGGCGTCCGGCCCGGCGTGGGCGGCCACGAGGTAGGAAGGGGTGCCGCGCGTACCGGCGATGAGCACGTCGCGGCCGTCACCCGGCGCGGCCCCCTTGCGGTGCAGGTAGCTGCCGTCGCGGATCTCGACCAGGTTGTGGCACTGGTCGACGATCGGCTCGGTGGGCTCGGTCCCCAGGGCGTGGGCGACCCGGGCGGCCAGCAGCCGCCGGTTGAGCGATCCCCAGCGTACGGCGTCGTCATGCATCGCCAGGTAGGCGCCGGGATCGGGGGCGGGGCCCGCGCCGTGGACCTCGGTGTGCGCCCGCAGGATCCGTTCGCCCAGCCCTCGGGAACCGCTGTGGACGATGAGAACCAGGTCGCCGGAGGCGAGTCCGAGCCGGGTCGCGTGCCCAGGTTCGAAGACGGTCCCGATCCGCGATAGCTCGACGAAGTGGTTGCCCCGGCCGACCGTCCCGAGGCCCTCGATGTGACCTGCGGGAATGTCGCCCTTGACCACGGCCCAGGCCGGGTCGTCGGCATCCTGCTCAGGGTCGAGCGCGCGATCGAGATCGGGGAACCGGGCGGCGAGCTTCTCGGGTACGGCGCGCTTGAGCTTGACGGGGAACACGGCGATGCCGCAACCGATGTCGGAGCCCACCAGAAACGGGTACAAGGTGGTCGACGCCATGGCGGCGCCGATGGGGGCGCCCTTGCCGGGGTGCAGGTCCGGCATGGCGGCGACGTGCGTCATGCCGTCGAGGGCGGCCACCTGGTGGCACTGCGCGAGGGCATCGGACTCGATCCAGCTCGCGGGGGAGGCGAACACGGTGACGGTGGCCGAACCCGTGGCCGGGATGGACGGCGGCAGGGGCTCCTGCCGGGAGTGTCGCTGAGACAAAGACGTTCTCTTCGCTGAACGGAGTATGGGCGGGTGGCATTGCGGCGCGAGTCGGCGCCGTGGCATCTGGGGGTAGCGGGTGCTGTCCGTCAGAGCATCATGGTCATCACGTTCCCTGAGCCCGCGATGCTGAGGCAAACGGTTTTCGGCCGTACGGGCCTGCGGGCAGGTTTGTCCGCCTTAGCGGCAGTGCCCCTTTGAGGTCGTTGCCGTCGGAAGGGATGACGGGCGTCTGCGGCGAAGAGGTCTTCGAGGGCCGTCAGGTTTCCCTCCTGGGCCGCGCCGCGGAAGGCCGACAGGAGGCGTCGGTGCTCGTCGGTGTCGATGGAGCCGCGGCGGGCGGCGTTCAGGTGCTTGCGGGCGCGGCTCGCCAGCTGGCGGACGTTGGCCGGGCTGAGCTGGATGATCTCGGCGATCTGCTCGTAGGGGTAGACGAACGCCTCACGGAGGATGTAGACGGCCCGCTGGGCGGGGGTGAGGTTTTCGAGCAGCAGCAGCAAAGCGAGCTCAAGGGCCTCGCCGCGCTCGGCCCCGAGGGCGGGGTCGGTGCTGGTGTCGATGGGCTCGGGCAGCCAGGGGCCGAGGTACGCCTCACGGCGGGCCCGGGCGGACCGCGCGGCGTTGATGGACAGCCGCGTCGTGATCAGGGTCAGGAACGCCGCCGGGTTGGCGATGGCCGAGCGTTCGGTGTTCTGCCAGCGCAGCCAGGTCTCCTGGACGATGTCCTCGGCTTCCGCCGAGTTGGCGAGCATCCGGTACGCGATGCCGAAGAGGCGCGGACGGACTTCGACGAAGGTGGCGGCGGCCTGGTCGAGGGAGCTCGCGCGATCTTGTCCTTCAAGAGGCACGCTCACTCGCGCTTCCGGGGGCGAGGACGACCACAGGGTGGCGGTGGTGGTCATGGGTGGTCCTTTCCGATGTTCGGGGCGCTCTTGACGGCCGCGATCACCTGGGCGACGGCGCGCGGGCCCCGCGGCCCGTACGGCATGGGCCGCCGGCGGGGTTGAGCATCAGGAAGTCGTGGAGGGTGCCGTTGTGGCGGCGGACGCCGCTCGGCCTGTCGCCGACACCACACACTGTGGCCGGGTAGGGGCTGCGGTCGCATCAGGGAGATGCCTGGCCAGGGTCCCCAGGGAGTACCCGGTCCGCCCGGGTGTCACCGGGCGGGCGGGTCGCTCGGGACGCGGGCAGGCTCCGGTTGCAACCGTCGAGCGACGAACGTCCGTGCGCGGAAGGGGAGCTGTCCGGGAGCCGACCACCTGGCCCGCGCGAGGTCTTCGCGACGGGCGAGCTCGTCGAGCAGCCGCAGTCTCCGGCGTGCGGAGGTTCAGGCGGCGGGCGGGGTCAGAGGAGGTCTTCGAGCTGGTGGCGCGAGGTGACGCCGAGTTTCGTGAAGACCTTGCGCAGGTGGTACTCGACCGTGCGGGGGCTGACGTACAGGCGCTCGGCGATCTCCTTGTTGGTCAGCCCGGCGCGGGCCAGCCTGGCGATCTGCGCCTCCTGCGGGGTGAGCTGCTCCGTGGTCTCGACGTTCCGCTTCCTGGCGGTCTCCCCGGTGGCCCGGAGCTCGCGTGCCGCCCGGTCGGCGAAGGCCTTCATGCCGATCTCGGTGAACAGGTCGAAGGCGGTGCGGAGGTTCTCGCGGGCCTCGACGCGGCGGCGTTCACGGCGGAGCCACTCGCCGTACAGCAGGTGGGCGCGGGCGAGGTCGACGCGCATCCGGGTGCGGCCGAGCCGGTCGATCGCCTCGCGGTAGAGGCGGTCGGCCTCCTCTCCCTCGCGGAGCAGCGCCCGGCAGCGGGCCTCGAGGCCGAGGCCCCACTCCGTGCCGCCCGCCCGGGTGGACAGGGAGAGGCGGTCCAGCGTACGGGCGGCCAGGTCGTGCCGGCCGGTACGCGCGGCGGCTTCGATGAGTTCGAGCGGCGCCCACTGGACTCCGCAGCCGCTCGGCGCCCGGTGGTCCACGCCGGCCTGCTGCACGGCTTCCAGCGCCTTCTCGTACTGGCCGAGCCCGTTGTAGAGGACGGACCGGACCCAGTGGCTGATCTCCAGCGTCCTCCCCTCCCCGCGGACCGCCCCTTCCTTCGCGATGGTCTCCGCGAGCTGCTCGGTCTCCTCCTCGTCTCCCCGCCACGCCGCGAGGCCGAGGTCGCCGCCGGTCTGCACCATCGCTCCGGAGGTGGTCCAGACGCCGGCGGCGATCGCGTTCGCCTTCGCCTCCTCGTTCTGCGTTTCGGCCTCCGGCAGGTCGCCCTCGAAAAGGTGCAGCATCGTGGACAGGCTGAGCACCAGGGGCAGCAGCGCGAGCGCGCCGGAGCCGCGGACCAGGCGGAGGTAGTGCCAGGTCAGTTCGCGGCAGGTCTCGTCGTCCCACAGGCTCATGACGCAGAAGTTGACGAACCAGACCCACCGGAGCTGTTCGGCGGGCGCGGTCTCCTCGCTCATGATGGCGTCCACGGCACGGCGCAGGGCCGGTTCGGCCGTCCGGGTGTCGCGCGTGTAGGTCAGGGAGAGGGCCTCGAGTACGAGATCCGCGGCGCGGGGCGCGCCGGGCGGCGGGGGCGCCTCACGGGTGGCGGTCGCGACCTCGACGATGCCGTCCCAGCCGGGCAGGACGCCGATCGCCACGAGCAGCGCCTGCAGATAGGTGTCGCGGGACAGCCCGATGTCGAGAGGTTCGAGCTGCTTGGCGGCCTTGAGCAGGATCGCCGGAGCGGACGTGCCGCGGTTCGAGGTCAGGGCGATCTCGGCGCGCAGGGATTCGGCCTTGGCACGGCGCAGTTCGTCCGGCGGCCCGGCCTCGGCCGCCGCCAGCAGCGCCAGCGCCGACTCCAGCGCGCCGGTCAGGTGCTTGGCCCGGGCGGCGGCGAGCGCGCGTTCGGCCCGGCGCCGGGGGTCGGGGGTGAGCCCGACCGCCCGCTCCAGGAACGCCGCGGCGGCGGCCAGACCACCGCGGGCCTGGGCGCGCCCGGCCGAGCGTTCGAGCTCGGCGGCGATGCCCTCGTCGGGGTGGGCGGCGCTGTGCGCACGGTGCCAGGCCCGCCGGTCCGGGTCGGTGGCGGCGTCGGTCGCCTCCGCCAGCGCTCGGTGGGCCTGCCTGCGCTCCCTCGGAACGGCCGCGTTGTACACCGCGGAGCGGACGAGCGGATGCCGGAAACGTACCCGGTCGCTGAAGTCGATCAGCTCGTCGGCCTCGTCGACCGCGGTGGTGTCGAGGCCGAGCACGTCGGCGGCGCGCCACAGCAGGGCGGGGTCGCCGAGGGGTTCGGCGGCGGCCAGCAGCAGCATCATCCGGCTGTCGGCCGGCAGAGCGTTCAGCCGGTGCCGGAAGCCGTCCTCGAGGCGGCCCGACAGGGACTGCCCGGTCGCCGCCGCCACGAATCCGCCCGCGGACGCGGCGCGGGGGAGTTCGAGCAGGGCGAGCGGGTTCCCGCGCGACTCGAACAGGATCCGGTCGCGCACCTCCTCGTCCAGCGGTCCGGGGACCACCCGGTTGATGAGCGTCCGCGCGTCGGCGTCCCGCAGCCCGCCGACCTCCATCACGGGCAGGCCCGGCAGCACGCCGGTCTCGCCGGAATCACGTACGGCGAACACGCAGGCCACGCTCTCGGCCATGAGGCGGCGGGCCACGAAGGTGAGGACCTGCGCCGAGGCGCGGTCGAGCCACTGGGCGTCGTCGATCACGCACATGAGCGGACGTTCGTCGGCGGCCTGGGCCAGGAGATTGAGCACGGCGAGGCTGATGAGGAACTGGTCGGGGGCGGGGCCGGCACGCATCCCGAACGCTGTCCCGAGCGCGTCATGCTGGGGTTCGGGCAGGGAGTCGAGGAGGTTCAGCATCGGCACGCACAGCTGGTGCACGGCCGCGAAGGGCAGCTCCATCTCCGCCTGGACCCCTGTCGCGGCCACGACCCGGCATCCGGAGGACTTCGCGACCAGGTGGTCCAGCAGCGCCGACTTGCCGACCCCGGCCTCGCCGCGCAGCACCAGCACCCGGCTCTCGCCGCCGCGGACGTCCGCGAGCAGCCGGTCGAGCGTCTCGCACTCCGCCTGCCTGCCCACGAGCGACCCCGGCCGCGGGGCTCCGCCTGCCTCGGCCGCGGACCACCCACCCGCAAGGTCGGACTTTTCGGACATCTCTGCTATATCTTCCGCGCCACGCATCACCGGAGGTACCGGGACCGAACTGTCATCTAATGCAATATCTCATCCAAACATCCTGATCAAGGAACCGGAAGGAGATGGCGGGCCGGGATCGGGCGTCTCATGGATGCGGCGGAGCACGCCGTGCTCCCCGTCGTCGGCGCGGACGGGGAGGATGCAGTCGGGCGGGCGCGGGGGTCGTCAGGCTGAGTCGTGCGAGGGCGACGCCTGTTCGGATCTCAAGCAGTCCCTGCTCATGGGCTTTCCGGTGTCCGGCGAGCGCGATCCTCGGGCGGCCGGGAGGCGCCGGGCGACGATCCCGCGTTACTTCCCGGTACGGCGGGCGGGCAGCGGTTCGATCAGGTCGTCCATCGCGCAGTCGAGGATGTCGAGCAGCGCCATCAGCGTGCGGAGGCTCAGCCGCTCCGGCTTGCCGACCACGAGCCGGTACACCTGGCTCGGCGACAGGTCGACGCCGCGGGCGGCCAGCAGCGGACGCAACTCCGTGGTGGAGGACATGCCGCGCTCCGCCATGACCTCGCGAAGACGCCAGTCATAGTCAAGATCGGCCATCGTCCGTCAGTCCCTTCCTCTTCCGCTCACACGAAGAGGTGCTTCAGGACCGGGTGCGAGCGCATGCGGGACAGGGTCCACCTGTCCGCATCGCATTCGCATCCGTGACGTCCCTAGTGTGACCGCCGGCGTCATGGGGAGATGACCGGTCGGCACGCCAAAATCCGGCCATCGACCAGCGTGGACGAGGGGTGGCGACTCGTTCGAGGGGTGTGCGCGCCTGACGCGCGCATGACCGGCGTTCTGGCCGGCGCGACGGTGTGGTTACGGGGGTTTGTGTGCATTGTCCGGCGTAGGCTGGTGTGCCCAATAGGGCGACGCGGCGCAGGGGGTGATTGCGTGCGCCAGGAAGGCGGCACGCGCCGCGGCCCCGGCGTGGCGCGCTCGTCGCGGCTCAGAGGGTTCGCGGCGGTCGCGATCCTCGCCGTGGCCTGGAGCGTCGTGCTTGAGGCCGCCCCGGTCGTGCGGGTGACGGGGAACGCGCGAGCCGGCGACACCGTAGCCCCCGCGAAGGTCACCGCCAAGGAGGCGGCGGAAGAGGTGACCTCCATCGTGGGGCTGGGCGATTCGGTGCCGGCGGGCTCCGCGTGCAACTGCGACACCTTCGTCTCGCTGATCAGGCGGGCCCTGGCGGCGAGGCAGGGCACCGCCGTCGCCGCCCACAACCTGGCCACCGGAGGACTCACCACGCAGGGGCTGCTCGACCAGGTGGACAGCGGATCGGCGACGGACGCCATCGGGAAGGCCGACCTGGTGATCATCA
This sequence comes from Nonomuraea sp. NPDC050153, assembly GCF_044460125.1. Classification (NCBI taxonomy): domain Bacteria; kingdom Bacillati; phylum Actinomycetota; class Actinomycetes; order Streptosporangiales; family Streptosporangiaceae; genus Nonomuraea; species Nonomuraea sp. NPDC050153. The sequence goes on along the minus strand of NZ_JBITJQ010000009.1, from coordinate 137,054 downwards.
CCATCGGCGCCAACGACTTCGACAGCACCTCGCTCGGGGAAGATGACTGCGGTCCCGGCGCGGGCCTGGCCTGCTACAAGAACGACCTCGCGCGGCTGCGCGCCAACGTGGACGGCATCCTCGGCAAGGTTCGCGCGCTGCAGACCCGCCCGCGCAGCCGGATCGTCGTGACCGGCTACTGGAACGTGTTCCTGGACGGCGACAGCGCGCGGGCCAAGGGGGCGACGTACGTGTCGAACAGCGACGCCCTCACGCGCGCGGTGAACCGGACCCTCGCCCAGACGGCCGGGGCGAAGGGCGCGCGGTACGTCGACGTCTACGGCCCGTTCAAGGGGGACGGCTCCCGGGACGACACCCCGCTGCTGGCCGCCGACGGTGACCACCCCAACGCCGCCGGACATCGGGTCATCGCCGACTCCATCCTGTCCGCTCTCGCCGCGGACGGGCGGCGATGAAAGATTCAGCGTGGCCCTCGGCTCGGCGCCGCTGTCCTGCTGAGGAGCACGCCGGATATCGAATGCTGACAGGTCCTACCGTGACCTACGCTGTACGCATGCGCGTGACGATGCGGGAGGTGGCCGATCGGGCGGGCGTCTCGATCAAGACCGTCTCGCGTGTCGTGAACGGCGAGCCGCACATCCGGCCGGAGAAGGTGCGGCGGGTGCACGCGGCGATCGACGAGCTCGGCTGGGTCCCCAACCGGGCCGCCAGAGCGCTCAGGACCGGGCTGGTCGGGGTGGTCGGCATCGCCGTCACCGAGCTGCGCCGCCCGTATCTCGCGGGTCTCGTCGAAGCGCTCGTCACCGAGGCGGATCGCTGGGGCATGCTCGCCGCGGTCGAGCCGACGCACGGCGATCCGGCCCGGCTGGAGGCAGTCCTCGCTGCCCGGGGCAAGACGTTCGACGGCGTGGTGCTGGTCGGGCCGGCGGTGCTGATCGGGTCGGCCGTGCTGGTCGGGCCGGTTGGCGACGGGCTGGACGGCCGCCCGGTGGTCGTCGTGCAGGGCGGCGCCGCCGAGGTGGATCGTATCGAGGTGGATCGCGTTCAGGAGGACGTCGCGGAGGCGGCGGCCCTGATGGCCCGCCACCTCGCCGTCATGGGCCGGTCCCGCCCGGCCCTGCTCGGCGCGCACCAGGATGAGCTGCGCGCCGCTCTCGCCGCATCCGGCCCGGAGGCCGTGCCGTGCGCGGAGCTCGGCGAGGTGGCCGACCGGCGCGCGGGCGCGCGGGCCGCCGTACAGGTGCTGGAGCGGCACCCCGAGATCGACGCGCTGCTGTGCGTCAACGACGAGGTGGCGCTCGGGGCCCTCGCGGCGCTCGTCAAGCACGGAGTGGACGTTCCGGGGCGGGTGGCGGTCGCCGGTTACGGCAACCTGGAGGACGGACGGTTCTCGACGCCGTCGCTCACCACGATCGACCCCGGGCCGGCCCGGTTGGCGCGCAGCGCGCTGGAGCTGCTCGCCGATCGGCTCGCCGGCACGGCGCCGCGACAGCCGCGCGCGGTCGTGTCGCCGGTCGAGCTGATCCGGCGTGAGTCCACGCTCGGCCGGGACGCGCGATGAAGCGCCCGACACTCGCGGACGTCGCCGCGCGGGCCGGGGTCTCGGCGAAGACCGTGTCCAACGTCCTTCTCGGCCGGCCGCACGTCTCGGCCGCCACCCGGGCCAGGGTGCAGGCCGCGGTCGAGGAGGTCGGCTACGAGGCGGGACATGTCACGAGCCAGGCCGGACGCGGGCTCGCCTCCGGCCGGACCGGCCGGATCGCCGTCGTCGTGCCGAACCTCTACCAGCCGTACTTCGCGGAGAACGCCGAGCGGCTCATCCTCGCCCTGGCCGAGTGCGGGTTCACCAGCACGCTGCGGATCGCCCACGGCGGGGCCCGGGAGCGCGACGCCGTCCTCGGCGTGACGACCGCCGACGTCGACGGCGTCATCATCTGCCCGCACCACCTGTCGGACGAGCTGCTCGCCGACGCCGCGCCGCGCCGCCCGGTGGTGGCCCTCGGCGGCGCGCCGGCCGAGACGCTCGACTGCGTGCTGATGGGGGAGCGCGCGGGCTTCCTGGCGATCACCCGGCATCTGCTGGCCGCCGGCCGGCGCCGACCGGCATTCGTGTGGAACGGTCCGGCCGGCGCGGTCCCGACCGGCGACCGATATTCCGGGTTCGTCGCCGCCCTGGAAGAGTACGGCATCGAGCACGACCCCTCGCTGGTCGCCTACAGCTCCGACTGGGACCGCAGGGCCTCGGGTTACGAGGCGATGGTGGGGCTGTTGCGGCGCTCCGGCCCCAGGTTCGACGCCGCGGTCTGCGTCAACGACACCATCGCCGTGGGCGTGCTGAAGGCCCTGCGCGCGCACGCGATCCGCGTCCCCGAGGACGTCGCGGTCACCGGCTTCGACGACACGGACGAGGGGGAGTTCACCATCCCGTCGCTGTCGTCGGTGAGTCCTGACCAGGGCGAGATGGTGGCCGCCGCCGTCCACCTGCTCATCGAGCGCCTCGACGGCTACGACGGCCCGGCCCGGCAGGTGCACACCGGTGTGCACCTGCTGATTCGCGACTCGTCCGCGCAGGTCTGACCCGCTCTTCACCCCTTGATCCAGTCAGCGCGCCGTCGATTGTCTTGTCATTGACAACGCTGAATGGCCGCCCCTAACATCGCTGAAACATTTACCGAGATCTCGGTCACACCCTCCGTCCCCCCTCAGGAGGACCGCATGGCCACCTCACCCGGCCTGTCCCGCCGGACCTTTGTCGTCGCGGCCGGCCTCACCGCGCTGGCGGGCTGCTCCGGCAAGAACTCCACGGGCGATCCGAACACGCTGCGGATCGCGGTGAACAAGCATCCGCTGACCAAGCCGTTGAGCACGATGGAGTGGCCCAAACAGCTAGAGAAGATCGCGGGCGTGAAGATCCAGTGGCAGGAGATCTCGGCCGACTGGGACCAGAAGAAGTCCACCATGCTGGCGGCCGGCGACGTGCCGGACCTGATCATCGGCACGAACGCGATCACGAACGCCGACCTGGGCACGTACCGGACGCTGTTCGAGAACCTGGCCGACGACCTGGACGCGCTGCCGAACGTGAAGGCGTTGTTCGCGGCGAAGCCGCAGCTGAAGTCGATGGCCACGTTGACCACGGGGGAGATCTACTCGATCCCGGGCTACAAGCGGTTCTGGCCGACGACCGTGACCCACCAGTACATCAACAAGCAGTGGCTCGACCGGCTCGGCCTGAAGGTCCCGACCACCTGGGACGAGCTGTACACCGTGCTCGTCGCGTTCAAGGAGCAGGACGCGAACGGCAACGGTGACAAGGACGACGAGATCCCGATGGACTGGTCGCCGGTCGGCACGGGCGGCTTCGGGTACTTCCAGCCCAGCGCGCTGCTCGGCAGCGTCGGCCTGCCGATCGCGGGCGGCGGTGGCCAGGGCTATTTCCTCGAGGACGGCAAGGTCGGCAACTTCCTCGTCGACGAGCGCTACAAGCGGGTGATCGGGTTCCTCCACCGCTGCTACGCGGCGGGCCTGATCAGCAAGAACGTCATGACGCAGGACTACTCGGCCTACCAGGCGGTCGGGCGCGGCTCCGGCAAGGTGGCCAAGGTCGGCTTCAGCTGGGGCTGGACGGCCAGCGACCGGTTCGGCGCCGAGCTGGCCGACCAGTACGTCGCGATGCCGCCGCTGCTCGCGGAGGCCGGCCAGACGATCCCGGTGACGTGGACCTACGACTCCAACGGCGAGAACTTCCCGTCGAACCAGATCGTCGTGTCCGCGAGGACGGGCAACAAGCAGGCCGCACTCAAGATCGTCAACGCCTTCTACGACAAGGAGATGTCGCTGCAGGTGCTGTGGGGCGACCTCGGCAAGTACGTCAAGAAGGTCAGCGACACGGAGTACGAGGTCCTCCCGCCGGCCGACCCCAAGGTCGACCCGTCGACCTGGAAGTGGACGGTCACCATCGCGGACAACGGCCCCGTCTGGATCCGCGACGACATCGAGGTGAAGCTGCCGGCCGACCTGGACGAGGCCGTCGAGCAGACGAAGCCGCTGCAGAAGGCGCTGGCGAACATGGACCCGGACAAGGACGTCTACCCGTTCCAGTTCATCCAGATGAAGCCGGACGACACGAACCAGCTGGGGTTGAACAACACCACGATGCTCAACACGGCGATGACGAAGTTCGCCGAGTGGATCACCAAGGGCGGCGTCGAGGATCAGTGGGGCCAGTACGTCCAGCAGCTCCAGAACGCCGGCCTGCAGAAGAACATCGACATCTACCAGCGCTACTACGACGAGTACGTGAAGACGCGCTGATGACGCAATCGCTCGTCGCGGCTCGCAAGCAGCATGTCAGGCGCTACTGGCAGCTGTGGCTCATGGTCCTGCCGGCCGTGGGATTCGTGGGCCTGTTCATGTACGTCCCGATGTACGGGATCCAGCTGGCCTTCCGGGAGTTCGACTTCGCCGCCGGTCTCACCGGCGGCGAATGGGCCGGCCTGAAGTACTTCCGGCAGTTCTTCGACAGCCCGCTGTTCTGGCCGCTGCTGCGGAACACGTTCGTCATCGCCTTCACCACGCTCGTGGTGGGGTTCGTCGCGCCGGTCCTGCTGGCGCTGATGATCAACCAGATCGCCGGCGGGCGGCGCAAGAGGGTCATGCAGACGGCGACGTACCTGCCGCACTTCATCTCGATCGTGGTCATCGTCGGGATGCTGCAGGCCTTCCTCAACCCGACCACCGGACTGCTCACCCGGGTCCTCGGCGTCTTCGGCCTGGACGGGGTGAACTTCCTCGGCGACACCTCCGCCTTCGTGCCGGTGTACGTGATCTCCGACGTGTGGCAGCACTGCGGCTGGAACAGCATCATCTACCTCGCCGCGCTGTCGCGGGTCGACCCCCAGCTGTACGAGGCGGCCAGGGTGGACGGCGCGAACCGGCTGCAGCTCATCCGGCACGTCGACGTCCCGAGCATCGTGCCGACCATGGTGATCCTGCTCATCCTCACCATGGGCGGCGTGCTGAACACCGGCTTCGAGAAGGTGTGGCTGATGCAGAACAACCTGAACCTGCCGGTGTCCGAGGTCATCGCGACGTACGTCTACAAGATCGGCATCTTCAGCACGCAGTTCAGCTACGCCACCGCGATCGGCCTGTTCAACACGGTCATCAACTTCGCGTTCCTGATCGCCGCCAACGCGATCGCCCGCCGCGTGTCGAACTGGAGCCTGTGGTGACGCTCTTCCGCAAGAAGACACCGGGCGACGTCGTCTTCATGCTGGCGCTCGGCGCGATCTGCGTCGCGGTGCTGTTCGCGGTGATCTATCCGGTCTACTTCGTGGTGATCGCGTCCGTGAGCAACCCGTCGCTGATCTCCACCGGCGAGGTGTGGCTGTGGCCGAAGGGCGTGAACCTCTTCGGCTATCGGGAGATCTTCAACGACGAGCGGATCTGGACGGGCTATCGCAACACGCTGCTCTACAGCGTGGCCGGGACCGCGCTGAACCTCGTCGTGACCATCCCAGCGGCGTACGCGCTGTCACGGCCGGAGTTCCGCCCACGGCGGGTCCTCATGTTGTTCTTCGTGTTCACGATGTTCTTCAACGGCGGCCTGATCCCGACGTACCTGCTCTATCGCGATCTCGGCCTGCTGGACAACTGGCTCGTGTTCGTCCTGCCGTCGGCGGTGAACGTCTACAACCTCATCATCGCCCGCGCGTTCTTCGAGCACTCGCTGCCGAAGGAGCTGTTCGAGGCGGCGTTGATCGACGGCGTGTCCTACCTGCAGTATTTCGCCAGGATCGCGCTGCCGCTGTCGAAGGCGATCATCTCGGTCATCGGCCTGTACTACCTGGTCCAGCACTGGAACGACTTCTTCACCGGCATGGTGTTCGTCCGGGACAACGCGCTGCAACCGCTGCAGATCGTGCTGCGTGACATCCTCCTGTCCAATCAGGCGTTCGCCGGCGGCGTCGGAGCCTCCGGAGGCAGCGGCACCTCCTATGACCAGCAGTACGCCGACCAGATCAAGTACGGCGTGATCGTCGTCTCCAGCCTCCCGGTCCTGGTGCTCTACCCGTTCCTGCAGCGCTACTTCGAGAAGGGCGTCCTCATCGGGTCGGTGAAGGGCTGATGAGACGCGTCCTCACCTGGCACACGCGGGCGGGCGAGGTGGGCCTGCTGCTGCTCAAGCTGCACCTGCTGTGGGTCGTGTGGAGCCTGGCCGGCGGCATCGTGCTCGGCGTCTTCCCCGCGACCGCCGCGGTGTACGGCGTCGTCCGCGGCGAGCTCCTCGGCTCGCCCCGCGAGTTCCGCCGGCTCTGGCGGCAGGAGTTCCGCACCGCCAACGCGGTGGGCTACGTCTTCGCGGCGGCCTGGGCGGTGCTCCTGCTGGACCGGTGGCTGCTGGAAACCGCCGACCTGGGCGTCGTCGAGCCGTTGCTCGGCGCGCTGCTCTGGCTGACCACGCTGTTCGTGTCGTGCATGACCGTGAACATCTGGATCCTCGCCGCCCATTTCGCCGAAGGGCCGCTCGCGCTCGTCCGCCGCAGCGCGATCCTCGTCCTCGCCCGCCCGCTCCAGGCGCTCGTCGCGCTGCTCGTGGTCGGCGTGATCCTCTGCGGGTACTACCTCGTCCCGGGGCTGGTGCCGGTCTTCGGCGTCGCCGTGCCGGCCTTCGCCTCCTTCGCCTACGTCTGGGGCACCGCGGTCCTCCCCAGGGGCCCGGGCTCATTTCACGACACCTCGTTGGGAACATCATGACCATGACCTCTGCCGCCGCCTTGCGTCGCGAGCCGCTGCCGCTGACCGCGGTCACCATCGACGACGAGTTCTGGGCGCCGCGCCGCGAGCTGATCCGCACCCGTACGCTGCGGCACCAGGAAGGCCAGCTGCGCCGGCCCGGAAAGCAGTTCGACGCGCTGAGCCTGTCCTGGCGGCCGGGGGACCCGGACGAGCCGCACATCTTCTGGGAGAGCGACGTCGCCAAGTGGATCGAGGCCGCCGGCCACTTCCTGGCCACCACCGACGATCCCGAGCTCGACCGGGCCGTGGACGAGGCGATCGAGCTGCTGGCCGGGGCGCAGCAGGACGACGGCTACCTCAACGCGTACTTCACCGTCGTCAAGCCGGGGGAGCGGTTCACCGACCTGCGCGACGCCCACGAGCTGTACTGCGCCGGCCATCTCATCGAAGCCGGCGTCGCCCACTACGAGGCGACCGGCAAGACCCGGCTGCTCGACATCGTGCGCCGCTACGCCGACCTGATCGACACCGTCTTCGGCCCCGAAGGTCCTTGCGCCGGCGGCTACGACGGGCACCAGGAGATCGAGCTCGCGCTGGTCAAGCTCTACCGCGTGACCGGCGAGCCCCGTTACCTCGACCTCGGCCGGCGGCTCATCGACCGCCGCGGGGAGCAGCCGTACTACTTCGAGGCCGAGCTGGAGCGCCGCGGCACCCCCGGCTACTTCGGCACCAGGCTCCCCCGGCGGCCCGGGGACCTGCGGCGCTTCCGGGAGTACAACCAGAGCCACCTGCCCGTGGTCGACCAGGCCGAGGCCGTCGGTCACTCCGTACGCGCCATGTACATGTACAGCGCGATGACCGACCTGGCCGGCGAGTACGACGACGACCGGCTGCTCCAGGCCGTGCGGCGGCTGTGGACCGACGTCACCACCAGGAAGCTGTACATCACCGGCGGGATCGGCTCCGACCCCGGCATCGAAGGCTTCGGGCCCGGCTACGACCTGCCCGACGCCCACGGCTACGCCGAGACCTGCGCCGCGATCGGCCTCGTCCAGTGGGCGCAGCGGATGAGCAACCTCACCGGCCACGGCCACTACGTCGACGCCCTCGAACGCGCCCTGTACAACGGCGTCCTGAGCGGGGCCTCCGCCGATGGCACCCGCTACTTCTACGGCAACCCCCTCGCCAGCGACGGCACCGTCGCCCGGCAGGAATGGTTCGACTGCGCCTGCTGCCCGCCCAACCTCGCCCGGCTGCTCGGCGAACTCGGCCGCTACGTCTACGCCCAGGGACCCGGCGAAGCCGTCATCAACCTGTACGTGGCCGGCACCGCCCGCTTCACCCTCGCCGGCGGTGCGGTCACCCTCCGCCAGGACACCGCCTACCCCAGGGAAGGCAACCTCGCCGTCACCGTCACCCACGCCGACGACGGCGAGGTGGAGTTCACCCTGGCCGTCCGCGTCCCCGGCTGGAGCCGCCGGCTCACCGTCATCGTCAACGGCGAGCCCGTCCACCAGCCCGTCCTGCGCGACGGCTACTGCACCGTCTCCCGCCGCTGGCGGGCCGGCGACGTGGTCGAGATCGACTTCGGCATGGAGGTCCGCCGCACCTGGGCGCATCCCGCCGTCGCCGCCACCGCCGGCAAGGTCGCCCTCGAACGCGGTCCCATCGTCTTCTGCCTGGAGGGCGTCGACCACGACGGCGCCGTGCACAGCCTCGCCCTCGCCCGCGAAACCCCCGTCCACGCGGTCCCGGACGAGCGGACCGGCGTCGTCACCCTGCGCGCCGACGCCACGGCGGAGGCCGCCGGCGACGATCGGCTGTACGGCGACCGTCCGCCGGCCCGGCGGAGCGTCACGCTGACCGCCGTGCCCTACTTCTCCTGGGCCAACCGCGGTCTCTCCGACATGACCGTCTGGATCCGCGACGGCCGGGAGTGAAGGAGGTGGAGGCGGCGGCGTCCGCCTCGGCTCCTGCCCCTGGTGGATGATGTTCGGGTGACAAATCCGGCAAACGGCAGTCGGCGGATGCCCGTCGGGCTCATCGCGCTGACCCTCGGCAGTTTCGGGATCGGCCTGACCGAGTTCGTGATCGCGGGCCTGCTTCCGCAGGTGAGCCTGAGCCTGGCCGTGTCCGAAGCCGCGGCGGGGTGGCTGATCTCCGGATACGCGCTGAGCGTCGCGGTCGGCGCGATCGTGGTGACCGCCGCCACCAGCGGACTGTCCCGCAAGGCGGTCCTCGTCGGGCTGGTGGCGCTGTTCGTCGCCGGCAATCTCCTGTCCGCCGTCGCGTCCGGCTATCCGCTGATGCTGCTCGGACGCGTCGTGGCCGCCCTGTGCCACGGTTCGTTCTTCGGCATCGGCTCGCTCGTCGCGCGGCGCATGGTTCCGGCGGAGCGGGCGTCGAGGGCGGTGGCGGTGATGTTCGCCGGGCTGACCCTCGCGAACGTCCTGGGCGTGCCGTTCGGCGCCCTCGTCGGCGAACGCTGGGGCTGGCGCGCCACGTTCTGGGCGATCACCGTGATCGGCGTGATCGCCCTGGTCGCCATCGCGGCGCTGGTGCCGGGCTGGGCCGGCGCGGTGGACCGCGCGCACCCCTCGGCGGCGTCCGGCCTGAACGGGCTGCGTGTCCAGCTCCGCGCGTTCCGCTCCGCGCAGGTCTGGCTGACGCTGGCGGCCACCGCACTCGGGTACGGCGGGATGTTCGGCGCGTTCAGCTACATCGCCTACACCTTCACCCGGATCACCGGCTTCTCCAGCGCCGACGTGGCCTGGCTGCTCGTCGTGTACGGCACCGGCCTGGTGATCGGGAACCTGGCCGGCGGGCGGGCCGCGGACGGCAACCGGGACCGCACGCTGATCCTCTCCCTGGCCGGCCTCGCCGCGACGCTCACCGCGTTCGGGCTGCTGGCCGCCAGCCCGGTCGCGTCGGTGGTCCTGATCTTCCTGTTGGGCCTGTTCGGGTTCGCGAGCGTGCCCGGCATGATCACCCGCGTCACCGACTACGCCGGCGGGGTCCCGCTGGCCGCCAGCGCCAACGTGTCGGCCTCCAACGTCGGGAACGCCCTGGGCGCCTGGCTCGGCGGCCTGACCATCAGCGCCGGTCTCGGCTACACCGCCCCGCTGTACGCCGGCGCCGCCATCGTCCTGGCCGGCCTCGCCGTGATGACGATCAGCGCGCGACAGGCACGGAGCCAGGCTCCGGACCTCAGCACGGCCGGACTCTCCCCGGACACGACACCCACGAGTTGACCATTGCCGGCTCTTGGCTTCATCCGGCCCATGGCGGGGGTACGTCCTCCCGAACAGGGCGATCGTCAACCAAGGAGGAAGTCGGCTGTGTACGCAACGATGCGGCGATACGAAGGGGTCACCGATCCCGCCGAGGCAGGGCGCCGAGTGAGCGAAGGGTTCGTGCCGCTCATCCGCCCGATCCCCGGGTTCGTGGCCTACTACTGGGTTGACGCCGGGGACGGGGTGATGGTTTCCACGACCGTCTTCGAAGATCGAGCCGGAGCCGAAGAGTCGACCAGAAGGGCTGCGGACTTCGTGCGGGAGGGCCTTGCCTCCGTGCTGCCGAACCCTCCGCAGGTCACCTCCGGCGAGGTCGTGGCGTCCGGGTAGCGCGTGCCTTCGGGTTCGTGGCGTCTTGTCGTCGCTCGTCCCGAAGGGAGACCTTAAGAGATCCGTAAGGTTGGTCCGCGAGGCTACAGGTACATCAGAGCGACGGGCCGGACGGCCCCGCCCCTTCCTTGGAGGATCACCATGAGGACGATCGCCGCAAGCCTGTTCATCTCGCTCGACGGGGTCGTCGAGGAGCCGGCGGAGTGGCACTTCCCGTACTTCAACGACGAGATGGGCGCCGCCGTGACGGCGCAGATGGCCGACACCCTGCTCCTGGGGCGCAAGACGTACGACAGCTTCGCCGGAGCGTGGCCGGAGCGGGAGGCCGAGGGCGGCGAGGACGCTGGCTTCGCCAAGACGCTCGGCGACGCGCGGAAGATCGTCGTGTCGCGCCAGCCCCTGGAGTTCAGCTGGCGGAACTCCGAGCTGCTCCAGGGCGACCTGGCCGAGGCCGTGACCGCGCTGAAGAAGGAGCAGGGTGGCCGCATCGCCGTGAGCGGCTCGGTCTCGGTGGTCCGCCAGCTGCTGGCCGCGGGGCTGCTGGACGAGCTGCACCTGCTGGTGCACCCGATCGCCGTCCGCAAGGGTGAGCGGCTGTTCGACGAGGGGGAGAGCTCCATCCCCCTGGAACTGGTCAAGTCCGAGACGTTCGCGACGGGCGTGCTGTACCTGGTCTACCGGCCCGCTGGGGCCGGCGGCGACGCCTCCTACGGCGACGCCAAGGCCCACCTGTCCCAGGGCGAGCAGTAGGCCCGGCAGCCGAAAAACATGAGCTTCAGTGCCGGCCGCCTGTCCGCCTGACGGTCGAGCGGCGCCACGCCAGGAGGGGCCGGCATGGCTCGCCGACGAGGGCGTCCAGGTCGAGCGAGTGCCAACATAAGCCGCCATCGCGCTTTTAGTGCGAGGCGCCGCCGACGCGTACCGGCTGCTGGTAGTTGCTCAGGAGAGTGAAGTGCTCCCTCGACTCCGCCGGGATCGGGCCGATCTCCACGGGCGCGGAGGGGGAGACCAGGCTGGCGCGGTAGAGCTTGGCCGTGGCGGGATCGTCGTTCTCGTCGGCGGCGATGATCAGGGAGCGGCGGTCCCGGGAGACGGCCACCGTGATGATCGACGACTCGGTCGCCGGGGCGATCTCGTTCTTGACCTTCACCTCGGTGTGCTGCGCGTAGTCGATGTCCCGGGCGAGCCGGGCGTTGACCCGTGCGGTGTAGAAGTCGTTGCTCCCGCCCGCGCAGAGCAGGTCGGTGGCGCTGATCCAGGCGAGCGGGCCGCAGTGGCGCAGGGCGCCGTCGTCGCGCACGACGATCTTCATGCTGAACGGCAGCCAGTCCGGAGCGTCCCCGTAGCGGTCCACGGTGTTCCCGAGGATGGCCAGATCGGCCCCTTGGACGATGTTGATCCCCACGGCCACCCGGCCGGGGTCGGCCGCGAACCTCCCGGAGGGATGGACGGTGCCCGGGCACATGACGGCGACCGATCCCACGACGCGGTAGAACGTGTCCTCGTTGCTGTTGCTGAAACAGGCCAGGCTGAGCTTGCGCGGGGTCAGCCGGCCGTTCGGGTCCGCCGAGAAGTACTGCTGGGAGTCGCGCAGGAACCACAACGACCCGTCGGGCGCGAACCCGGGGTGCTTGTCGGAGAACGTCTCCTTGACGTACCCCGTCTTGTTCGACCTGGCGGTGAGGTCCACGAACGTCCCGGTACCGAGGTCGAGCCAGCCGACGTGCGTCGGGTCGCCGCTGGACGGGAAGTCCACCTGGACGGCTACCCGGCGGCCGTCCGGCGAGACCGGGCTGACGCCGGGATCTCCCTCCTCGCCGCACGGGCTGCCGACGACGGCCTTCTCCCCGCCCGCCTTCGCGGCGATCTCGGTCAGCAGCGGCGCCAGCGTTGCGCTGGAGAAACTCGCGACCCGGGTACGGAAGGCGTCGTCGTAGGCCGTGGCCCGCCACCCGCCGTCGTTCCACGAGCAGGCGACCGGCCCTTGGGCGGCGAGCACGGCCGGCAGGCTCCTCGCCGTCTCGGCCAGCGCCGTCTTCCTGGCGTCCGGGGTGACGGAGACGCGCGGGCTCGGCTGCGGCTGGGCGACGGGGCCGGAGGCCGCCGCACAGCCGGTGGCCGCCAGGAGGACCGCGATCGCCATCGCCGGCCGGCCGCCTCTACGGGAACTCATCCAAGATCTCCTTCACGCCTTCAGTGATGATCCATAAAAGAGTGAATACCATTAACCATGTGTTGCCCCTTCACTGCAAGTGGCCGTGGCAGGCGAGACCGGAGAAGATGGTCGGGTGACAGCGTTGACGCGACGGGAACGACTGCGGGCCGAGCTCGAACACGACGCGAGGGCCGTCGCCCGCAGGATCGCGGCGGAGGAAGGCATCGAGGGTCTCACCCTCGCCGCCGTGGCCCGCGGCGTCGGCGTGACGCCCCCGGCCCTCTACCGCTACTTCAGCGGCCGGGCGGGCCTCGTCCGCGCCATCTACGACGACATCACCGCGGAGTTCATCGACACCGTGGCCCAGGCCGTGCGGCGCCAGGGCCCCGACGACGTCAGCGCCCAACTGCACGCCGGCACCCAGGCCGTGCTCGACTGGTCGCTGGCCAACAAGGTCGAGTTCGACCTGCTGATGGGCGCCGGCTTCGCCAAGATCGCCGAGTCGGAGGACGGCATCCCGGTGGTCATCGCGCGCGAGCTGGGCGGCCTGTTCGGGCAGCTGTTCGCCCGGCTGTGGGACGAGGGGCGGCTGACCTGCCCGGCGGACGAGGAGATCGACCCCGCCCTGGCGTCACAGCTGCGCACCTACCGCTCGGAGGTCGGCCTGACGTTTCCCATCGGGGTCGTGTTCCTCATGGTCGTCTGCTGGCGGCAGATCTACGGGCTGCTCTGCATGGCCGTCTACGGGCACCACAAATTCGCCTTCGACGACCCGCAGCCGCTGTTCGAGCACATGATCGACGACCTGCTCGGCCTCTTGGGGCTCAAGCGGAGCCCCGACCTGCGCCTGCCGTGAACGACCCAGGGGCTAGCGGAGGCGCGGGCCGAGCAGTTGCTCGCGCAGAGCGTTGAGCTGGTGGGAATGCTCGACGGATCGCGGCTCGTCGAGCGAGTCGAGCGCCAGCAGCAGCGCGTCGGCCACGAGGATGCCGGCCAGCGGCTCGCCGGTGATGCCGGTGGGGGTGTGCGGCGCCGCCAGCACCGCGTCGACGCGCTCGGCGAACTCGCCGCCGAGCTCGTCGGAGATCAGCACGATGCCCGCGCCCACCGCGTGGGCCCGCTCGATCAGCACGGTGATCTCCTTGAGCCGGCGGCCGGGCTGGAAGATGACGAGCACCTCACCGTGGGCCAGCGAGAGCAGGTCGTCGGCGAGCGCGAAGCCGGTCGCCGAGGTGGCGCGGGCGCGGTGGCCCCGGCGGCCCAGCTTGAGCGCCAGGTGGCGGGCGGCCGGGTCGGACGCGCCGGCGCCGTAGACGAGCACTCCCGGCGTGTTGACCAGCAGCTCGACGGCCTTCTTGTACGCCTCGGGGTCGAGCAGGCGGCGGCAGTGGTCGATCCGTTCGCGGGCCTCGTCGAAGACCCGCTCCCAGATGGCCGACAGGTCCTGGCCCACGTGGCCGATGCGCCGCTTGAGCCGGACGTCGGGCGCCACTGACGAGGTGAACTCGGCCGCCAGCGCCCGCTTGAGCCCGGGCAGGCCGCCGAAGCCCAGCCGCTGCATGGTGCGCACCACGGTGGCGTTGCTGGTGCCGGTCGCGCTGCCCAGCTCCTGGGCGCTGGCGAAGAGGATCTGCTCGGGCGAGGCCGAGATCAAATAGTGGCACACGGCCCGCTCGGCCGGTGACAGCTCGTCCCACAGTTGCCTGACCATGGCCCTGAGCTGCTCGATTGGGCTGTGTGTATTTTCCATTACGACTCTTGACTCCCGTGTAGCGCTCATTACTCTTTCTTGGAAACGACCGCTACAGACTTGCCGCCCCTTGAAATGAACGTTACAGGACGTCGGCCGGTCCAAGGAGCACCATTGAGCCTCACATCCCTGCCCCTCGTCGAGATCTCCGGCGCCCCGCGTGAGCGTGGCCGCCAGTACGGCGAGCAGGCCCGCGACCAGGTGCACCGGGCGCTGGCCTACTATGCCGAGGCGTTCGCGCACTCCAGCGGCCTGTCATGGGAGCAGGTCGTGGCGCGTGCGGCACGCTGGGTCGAGCCCAGCAAGGAGTTCGCGCCGGAGCTGGTCGAGGAGATGGAGGGCATCGCCGAGGGCGCCGGCGCCGGCTTCCTCGACATCCTGGCGCTCAACGCCCGTGGCGAGATCATCTACGACACCACCTTCGGGTCCATGGAGCCCGACGGGTGCACGTCGTTCGCGCTGATGCCGGAGGCCTCCGGCGACGGCCACGTCTACGCGGGCCAGAACTGGGACTGGCGCGACGGCGTCTCCGACACGGTGATGGTGCTGAGGGTGGTGCAGCCGGGCCGGCCGACGGTCATCATGCACGTGGAGGCGGGGCAGGTCGGGCGGCAGGGGGCCAACTCGGCGGGCATCGCGCTCAACGCCAACGGGCTCGGCGGTCGTTTCGACGACTCGGTGGGCGTGCCGCAGACGCTGATCAGGCGCAAGGTGCTCGACAGCGGCAACCTCAACACCGCGATCGAGGCGCTGACCAAGTCGCGGGCCCACATCGCCAGCAACGCGCTGGTCACCCATCGCGACGGGTTCGCCATCGATCTGGAGACCACGCCCGGCGCGGTCGGCTGGATGTACCCGACCGACGGGCTGCTCGTGCACGGCAACCACTACCAGGCGTTCGTGCCGCCGCAGTTGGCCGCGACCTACCGGCCCGGCTCGGCCGACTCGCTGTTCCGGGTGCCCAGGGCCGAGGGCGGGCTGCGTACCTTGGCCGAGGCGTCCGGCACCGACGAGGCCCGCAAGCGCATCAGGCTGGCCATGTCCGACCACCTGGGCTACCCCGAGTCCCTCTGCACCCACCCCGACGAAACCCAGCCCGCCGTCAAACGGTGGGCGACCCTGCTGTCGAGCTGCGTCGACCTCACCACGGGCGACTACCTGATCGCGGCCGGCACGCCCTGCGACCACGAGTACGAGCGCGTGCCCTGGAACCTCTACGACGGACCGCATGGAGAAGTGACCCCGTGAAGAAGACATTCGCCCTGCTCGGGCTCGCCGTTCTCACCGCGGCCTGCGGCGGACCGGCGGCCACCACCAAGGCACCCGACCCGGCCACGCTCACGCTGGTCGACCGCACGCCGAAGGCGGCAGGCCCGCTCGACAACGCCGTCTGGCTGCTCAGCCAGGAGCCCGGCACCCTCGACCTCGACCTCGACGGCGGCACCGACAACCGCACCGTTCTGGCCAACGTCTGCGAGCGCCTCATGCAGACCCAGCCGGACATGACGGTCAAGCCGTGGCTGGCCGAGAAGGCCGAGCAACCCGACCCCAAGACCATGGTCCTCACGCTGCGCCAGGACGCCACCTTCCACGACGGCTCGCCGGTCACCGCCGACGACGTCGTGTGGAGCCTCAAGCGGCACTCGGGCGAGGGCAAGGACGAGTCCGACGAGTTCGAGGACGTGCAGTCGGTCTCCAAGACCGGCGACCACGAGGTCACGATCGCGTTCAAGCGGCCCAACGCGCTGTTCGTGCAGGCTCTCGCGGGCGGCGCGGGCATCGTGCTGAACAAGAAGATCGTGGACGGGCTCGGCAAGGACTACGGCACGCCCGGGCACGAAGACGCCTGCAGCGGGCCCTACCGGCTCAAGGAGTGGAAGTCCGGCAGCCGGCTGACGATCGAGCGCTATGACGCGTACTGGAACAAGGACGTCAAGCCACTCACCAAGACCGTCACCTTCCAGTGGGCCGAGGACACGGCGCTGGTCAACAGCCTGGTCACGGGGGCGGCGCAGGGGGCGTACCTGTCGGACACCGGGCCCGCGGTCGCGCTGCAGAGCAACCAGGCGGTGAGCGTGGCCTACGGCGCGACCACCCGCGTGTACGTGCTGCTGCCGACCGACCGCGGCGTGATGAAGGACGCGCGGATCCGGCGGGCGCTGTCGCTGGCGGTGGACCGGGCGGGCATCGCCAAGTCCGGGTTCGCGGGGCTGGCCAGGCCGTGGAAGGTGCCCGTCGGGGCGGGGGCGTGGTCCTACCAGAAGGAGGCGTTCCAGACCGCCTACGACCAGCTGCAGGGGGCGCCGGAGACGCCGCGGCTCGAAGAGGCCAAGAAGCTCGTGCAGGAGGCCGGGGCGCCGAAGGAGCCGATCATCGTGGCGACCAACGGCGAGCAGTCCCGTACGGTGATCGCCAACGCGGTGGTCGACGCGGCCAAGAAGATCGGGCTGACCGCGCAGATCAAGACCGTCCCGGCCTCGGAGTTCGGCAGCTTCTACACCGACGAGTCGCTGCGCGCGCAGGTGGACCTGGTGCCCGACGACTGGTACATCACCAAGTCCGACCCGATCGGCTTCTACGACAACGGCCTGACCGGCTCGGCGAACAACTGGGTCAAGTTCAGCTCGCCCGAGTACGACGCGCTCGTCGCCAAGGCGCTGAGCGCCACCGACGACGCGGCCCGCGCCAAGGACGTCATCGAGCTGCAGCGCCGCTTCACCGCCGACATGGTGTGGATCTCGCTGGTCGAGGTGCCCAACGCGGTCGTGCTCGGCAGCAAGGTGACCGGACCCCCGGCCTCGCAGGTGAACATGGGCTACCCGTGGGCGGCCGACCTCGGGGCCAAGGGCTGAGCCCATGGTGCGCAAGCTGGCCGGGCTGCTCGTCACGCTGCTCGCCACCTCGTTCGTGATCTTCGGCGCGTCCTACGCGGCGCCCGGCGACCCGGTCACGTTCCTGGCAGGCGGCAAGGAGAACCTCACGCCCGAATACCTGGCCGCCATCCGGGCCGAGTACCACCTCGACGACCCGTTCCTGGTGCAGTACGCACGGTGGCTCGGCGACGCGGTGACCGGCGACCTCGGGCGGTCGACCCAGTACAACGACCAGGTCTTCGACCTGCTGATGGCACGGCTGCCGAGCACCCTCGGGCTGGTCGCGTACGCCGCGGTGCTGTTCGTGGTGTTCGGGGTCGCGCTCGGGGTGCTGGCGGCGGTGCGCGGCGGGCGCACCGACTCGGCGGTGGTGGCGGGCACGACATTCGCCACCTCGGTGCCGCCCTTCGTGGTGGCCACGGTGCTGATCTCGCTGTTCGGCGTGCAGCTCGGCTGGTTCCCCGTCATGGGCGGCGGGTCGTTGTGGCACCTGACGCTGCCCGCCGTGACCCTGGCGCTCGGCGCGCTGGCCATCATCAGCCGGGTGACCCGGCAGTCCATGGTGGAGCAGCGCGAGCTCGACCACGTGACCGTGGCCCGCGCGTCCGGGCTGTCCGAGCGGCTGATCGTGGTCAGGCACGTGCTCAGAGGCGCGCTGGGGCCGATCGTGACCATGTGCGGGCTGGTCACGGCGGGCATGCTGGCCGGCACGGTGACCGTGGAGACCGCGTTCGGGCTCAACGGCGTCGGCTCGCTGCTGGTCAACGCGATCAACACGCACGACTTCCCGGTGACCCAGGCGGTGATGTTGCTCATGGTGGCCGCGTACATCCTCGTGACCACGCTCGTCGATCTCGCCCAGCCGTTGATCGACCCCAGGGTGCGGAGGCGCGCATGACCACGATGGTCGCCACTCTCTCGCCGAAGGCCGCCCGGCCGCTCGGCTACCGGCTGGCCGGCGCCTTCCTGGCGCTGGTCGTGGTGGCGGCGGTGTTCGCGCCGCTGGTGACCCCGTACGAGCCGGACGCGGTCGACTTCGCCGCCACGCTCGCGCCGATGTCGCCCGAGCACCTGCTCGGCGCCGACCAGTCGGGCCGCGACCTGCTCACCAGGGTCCTGTACGGCGCCCGCACCTCCCTGATCGGCCCCTTGGCGCTGCTGGCCATCGCCTCCGTGCTCGGCGTCGCGCTCGGCACGCTGGCCGCCTGGCACCGCGGCTGGGTGGACACCGTCGTGTCCAGGCTGACCGACGTCATGTACGCCTTCCCCGGGCTGCTGTTCGTGGTCCTGGTCGTCGCGGTGTTCGGCAATGGGATGACCACGGCCGTGGTCGCGCTCGGGCTGGCGTACACGCCGACGATCGCCCGCTACACCAGGAGCGTGGCACTGGGCGAGTGCGGCAAACCGTACATCGACGCCTACCGGGTCCAGGGCATGGGCGGGTTCGCGATCTGCGTGCGGCACCTGGTGCCCAACATGGCGCGCTCGATCGTGGGCTACCTCGTCGTGCTGTTCGGCGAGGGGCTGATGAGCCTGGCCACGCTGAGCTTCCTCGGGTTCGGGGCGCAGCCGCCGTCGTCCGACTGGGGGCTCATGGTCAAGGAAGGGCAACCGGCGATCGTGCAGGGCGCGTTCCTGCCGGTGCTGGTGCCGGGCGCGGCCATCGCGCTGGTGGTCGTGTCGTTCAACGTGATCGGCGTACGCCTGGCCGACCGCATGGGCGTGAGGGGGACCTGATGCTGCTCTCCGTGGAAGGGCTGACGATCGAGGCGGGCGGCCGGCGGCCGATCCTGCGCGAGGTGTCGCTGGCCGTCGGCAAGGGCGAGATCGTGGGCCTGGTCGGCGAGTCGGGCTCGGGCAAGTCCACGCTGGCCCGGGCGGTGCTGCGGCTGCTGCCCGCCGGGGCGGGGGTCTCCGGCAGGGTGCTGGTCTCGGGCGAGGACGTGCTCGCGATGGACCCGGGCCAGCTCAGGAACCTGCGGGCCTCGAAGGTGTCGATGATCTACCAGGACCCGCGCTCCTCGCTCAACCCGGTCCGCCGGGTCGGCGACTTCCTGACCGAGCGCATGGTGCACACGCTGGGCCGCTCCAAGGCCGAGGCGCGCACCCGGGCGGTGGAGCTGCTGGCCGCCGTCGGCCTGCGCGATCCCGAGCTGCGCCTGCGGCAATACCCGCACGAGCTGTCCGGCGGCATGTTGCAACGGGTGGTCGTCGCCGCCGCGCTGGCCGCCGACCCGGTGCTGCTGCTGGCCGACGAGGCGACGAGCGCGCTCGACGTCACCACCCAGGCCGAGACCCTCGCCCTGCTGCGCGAGGTCCAGGCGGAGCGGAAGCTCGGCATGCTGTTCATCACGCACGACCTGCACCTCGCGGCGTCCTTCTGCGACCGGGTGCACGTGCTGTACGCGGGCACGGTGGTCGAGTCGCGACCGGCCAAGGAACTGTTCGCGGACCCCCGGCACCCCTACACGGCCGGGTTGCTGGCCTGCACCCCGGAGCTGGACGATCCCCGTCCCCTCCGGCCCATCCCCGGCCGCCCGCCCTCGCTGGACGACGCGTTCGCCGGCTGCCCGTTCGCGCCGCGGTGCCCGCGGGCCGCGGACGCCTGCGAGGAGTGGTCGCCGCGGCCCGTGACCGTGTCCGGCGGCTCCGCCGCCTGCCGCCTGGTGGAGGCGTGATGCTCGGCGTACATGATCTGTGCAAGTCCTTCCACGGCTCGGTGGCCGCCGACCAGGTGTCCTTCGAGCTGCCCCCGGGCGGCTCGCTGGGCCTGGTCGGGGAGTCCGGATCGGGGAAGACGACGATCGCGCGCATGCTCGTCGGCCTCGTCACCCCCGACTCCGGCACGATCACCGTGGACGGGCGGGCGCGTTCGGCCAGGGAACGCGGCCGGGCGGCGCGGCTCCGGCGGGCGCGCGAGATCCAGATGGTGTTCCAGGACCCCTATCTGTCGCTCGATCCGCGGCTCACCGCCGCCGAGTGCCTGCACGTGGCGCTGCGGCTGCACGGCGGGGACCGCTCGCGCGTTCCCGAGCTGCTCGACCAGGTCGGGCTGGGCACCCGCGAGGCCGGGGCCCGGCCGCACCAGCTCAGCGGGGGACAACGGCAGCGCCTGGCCATCGCCAGGGCGCTGGCCGTGGAGCCGTCGGTGCTCGTGCTCGACGAGGCGGTGGCCGCGCTGGACGTCTCCATCCAGGCGCAGATCCTCGAACTGCTCAACCGGGTGCGTGCCGAATCCGGCGTATCGCTGCTGTTCGTCAGCCACGACCTGGCGGTCGTGCGCCACCTGTGCGAGGACACGCTGGTGCTGCACAGAGGGGTGGTCGTCGAACGGGGGCCGGTCGCGCGGGTGCTGGCCGAGCCCGAGCATCCCTACACCAGGCTGCTGCTCGACTCGGTGCCCAGGGCGCGCTAGGCCGCCGGGCGTCCGGTGACCTGCCGTGCCCGCGGGCCGGTGGTCATGGGGTGGCCGGGGTGACCTGGTCGTTGCGGTCGATGATCGCGGTGACCTCGGCCTCGATGAGGATGCCGGGCTCGAAGAGGACGTCGACACCGATCAGCGCGGCCGGCGGCGTGGCGAGGTCGAACTCGCGGGCCGCCTGTTCGATGCCCGCGTTGAAGGCGTCGTACATCTCTCTCTTCCAGCCCGCGGCGTACCAGGTGAAGCGGACGACGTCGTGGAACGTCGCGCCCGCCGCGTCGAGCGCCCTGGCGACATTGCGGTAGACCTGGGCCACCTGTCCGGCGAGGTCGCCCGGTGCCACGAGGTCGCCGTTCTCGTCCCAGGCGACCTGCCCTGCGATGTGGATCTGCCTGCTCCCCGTCGCCACGGCGACGTGGTGGTAGACCGGTACCCGGACATGCCCGTCAGGGTTGATGAGCGAAACAGCCATGAGATCTCCTGCTTGGTCTTTCGTCTGAGCCTTTGCCCGTGCTCTCTTGCGGTTACTCAGAAACCATAGGAGAGTGGTCGCTGACGTGGAAGAACGAACTTTTCAGTGACTGGGGAACCTGATGGTGACCAAGCAGTTCATAGGCTCGTCCGACGAAGCGGATCTGAGGCGCGCGGACTCCCTGGCTCGGGAGATCTTCTCGGATGTCGCCAACAAGTGGGCGTTGCTGATCATCGAGGCCCTCGGCGAGCGCACCCTGCGCTTCAGCGAGCTCCGGGACGAGGTCGAGGGCATCAGCCACAAGATGCTCACCCAGAACCTGCGCATGCTGGAGCGCAACGGCCTGGCCGAGCGGAAGGTGCACCCCACCGTGCCGCCGCGGGTCGAGTACACCCTCACCGAGCCGGGCCAGGCCCTGCGCGCGACGGTCGACCTGATCTGCGGCTGGACCCACCAGTACTTCGGTCACGTCGAGGCCGCCCGCCACCGCTTCGACTCCTGACGGCGATCGCGTTGTCGCCGGCGGGCGGCGTCCAGAACGTGGGTGCCGCCGCCGCTGAGCCGGTTCAGGGCTGGTCGTAGTGGCCCGCGGCGATGTCCTCCACGAGGGTGGGGCCGGTGGGTCGCCAGCCGAGCAGGTCCCGCGTGATCTGGCTCGTGGCGGGGATGTCGGCAGCCAGGAACCTGCCGATGAACGGGATCTCGCCGGCGACCTGCTCTGCCGGGGCGGACTTCGCCGGCACGCCGAGGCGGTCGGCGAGCGCTTCGGCGATCTCCCGTACGGGCACACCCTCTTCGGCGGCGGCGTGCAGGATCGTGCCGGTGGGGGCGTTCTCGAGCCCGAGCCGGACCAGGCGTGCGGCGTCGGAGCGGTGGACGGCGGGCCAGCGGTTGAGCCCCTCGCCGGGGTAGACGGAGGCTCCGCGGCGCCGGGCGGCCTGGGCGACGACGGAGACGAAGCCGTGGTCGTCTTCGCCGTGGACGGTCGGGGCGAAGCGGACGGGGATGACGCGTACGCCACGGTCGGCGTAGGCCAGGGCGAGGTTCTCGGCACCGCCGCGCGGTGAGTCGGGGCCGACGGCGGGATTGGGGTCCCGCTCTGTCGACGAGCGTCCGAGGCCGGGCAGAGCGAGGCCGGACGCGAGCACGAACGGCCGGTCGGACCCGGCGAGCGTGTCGCTGATGGTCTGGACCGAGGCCCGTTCGGCGCGGTTGGAGACCTCGAGCCGGACGAAGTCGTGCTTGTTCGCGAGGTGGACGACGCCGTCGGCCGCGTTCGCACCCTGGCGGATCTGGTCGAGGTCGTCGAGGTCACCGCGGTGGACGTTCGCGCCGAGGTCCTTGATGGCGGATGCCGACGCCTCGGAACGGGCCAGGCCGGTCACCTCGTGACCCGCGGCGATGAGCTCGGCGACGACGGCGCGGCCGATGAATCCGGACGCGCCGGTGACGAAGACGTGCATGGTGGGCTCGCTTCCCATGGTGATGTCAGAGGCTGACATCGGTCAGCATAGCCGTGATGTCAGACTCTGTCATCACCTCGGTTCCGGCTACGATCCGGACATGGCACGTTGGGCACCTGGAGCGTCGGATCGTCTGCAGCGGGCGGCGATGGAGCTGTTCGCCGAGGACGGTTTCGAGGCGACGACCGTGGCCGGGATCGCCGGGCGGGCCGGGGTGACCGAGCGGACGTTCTTCCGGCATTTCGCGGACAAACGCGAGGTGCTGTTCGCCGGCGAGGATCGGCTGGAGGCCGCCTTCGTGGACGCGATCACCGACGCCCCGGCGGACGCGGCCGTGGCCGGCCTGCTCGTCGCGGCCCTCGATGCCGGGGGCCGGGTCCTCCAGGGCGTACGGGGCCGGGACCACGCCCGCGTACGGAACGGGATCATCGCGGCGAACGAGCAGTTGCGGGAGCGCGAGCTGCTCAAACTGGCCAAGCTCTCCCACGCCGTGACCGCCGCGCTCGTCGCACGCGGCGTCGGCCAGATGGCCGCCGGCCTGGCAGGTGAGCTGGGCGTGCTGGTGTTCAAGACGGCCTTCGTCCGGTGGATCGCGCCCGAGGAGACCCGAGATCTGCTCGAACTGCAACGCGAAGGTCTCGCCGCCATCAGCGACCTGACCCGTGCCGGGACCGTGTGACCTGACGTCGACGCCATCGATCTCCACCCAGGGCGGCCGAGCGGGCGATTCCGTTCGTCCGCCGGGACGGGACTGGTGGACACCGCGTTTGACCTCAAGCGCTTGAGGTGTGTTTCGCTGGCCGTATGGCAGCTTTGACCATCCATGAGGTGTCCCGGCGCAGCGGGCTGAGCGAGCCGACCCTGCGCTATTACGAGGAGGTCGGTCTGGTCGGCCCGATCGACCGGGACGAGAGCAGCGGGCACAGGCGTTACGGTGAGGCGGATCTTCACGTGATCGAGACGCTGGCCTGTCTTCGCGCGGTCGGCGTGGGCATCGAGGACATGCGCACCTACCTGGCCAACCGTACCCGCGGGCGGGTGGCGGCGGCCGAACAGCGCGACCTGCTGCTGCGTCACGCGGAGCGCGTCGAGGCCGAGATCGCCGCCCAGCATGCCCGGCTGGCCTATCTGCGGGAGAAGGCGGGGTTGTGGGACGCCCGCGACCGCGGCGACACGGCCGCGGAGGCCGAGGCGATGCGGCGTTCCATCGGAGCGGCCGGTCGCTTGGGGGTGCTGTGATGAGCCAGGTCCTGGTCACCGGCGGGTCCGGCTACGTGGGGACACAACTGATCGCCGCACTGCTCCGGGCCGGGAGACCGGTGCGCGCGACGGTGCGCTCGACGGCTCAGGAGGCCGAACTGCGCGCGGCGGTGCGCCGCGGCGATGCCGACGACGCCGGCCTGCGGGTCGTCGCCGCCGATCTGATGGCCGACGACGGCTGGCCCGCCGCGGTGGCCGGGTGCGAGGAGGTTCATCACGTCGCCTCGCCCATCCCGGTCACCCAGCCCGAGGACCCCGACGAGCTGATCGTCCCCGCCCGGGAGGGCACGTTGCGGGTGCTGCGTGCCGCGCGTGACGCGGGCGCCCGGCGCGTCGTACTCACCTCGTCCTTCGCCGCGGTCGGATACACCCCCAAACCGGGCGCCGAGTTCACCGAAGACGACTGGACCGATCCCGACACGCCGGGCCTGGCGCCCTACCCGCGTTCCAAGACGATCGCCGAGCGCGCCGCCTGGGACCTGATGAAGCGCGACGGCGGCGACACCGAACTCGTGGTGGTCAACCCGACGGCCATCTTCGGGCCCGCCCTCACGACCGGCCTGCGCTCCTCGACGCAGCTGATCAAGGCCATGCTGGACGGGACGATGAGTGTCGCGCCCCGCCGGCGCTTCGGCGTCGTCGACGTGCGCGACGTGGCCGACCTGCACCTGCGCGCCATGGCGGAGCCCAAGGCCGCGGGCAGGCGCTTCCTGGCCGTCGCCGACGGCCCGGCCCTGAGCTTCCTGGAGGTGGCCGAGATCCTGCGCCGACGGCTCGGCCCGCAGGCCGCACGCGTACCCACTCAGGAAGCGCCGGGGGAGGACCCGCCGCGGCCGGTCATCCACAACGACCGGGCCCGCGGCGAGCTCGGCTGGCGTCCCCGGCCCGCCGAGACGACGATCGTGCGGACGGCCGAGAGCCTGCGCGACCTCGGCCTGGTGAACGCGGAATAGCCCTACCCCTCTTGAGCGTCCGCTCCCACAACCGGCGTGCCGCCGGGGCTGGACAGCCGCTCGGCGATCGGCTCTGCCATCGCTGCTCCTCGCTTTCGGATCGTATCGAGTTCAGACCGGCCGGGTGGCCGTCCCAGGAGAACCGGACGACTGGCTGACCGGATGCCCCCGACGCAGGGTGGAGACATGACGACAACACTGATCACCGGTGCGAACAAGGGTCTCGGCTTCGAGACCGCCCGCCGCCTCGTCGCCGCGGGCCACACCGTCTATGTCGGCAGCCGGGACGCCGAGCGCGGCCGCGTGGCCGCCGGGCAGTTGGGTGCGCGGACCGTACGGCTCGATGTCACCGACGACGCCTCCGTCGCCGCCGCGGCCAAGACCATCGAGGCCGACGGCGGGCTGGACGTGCTGATCAACAACGCCGGCATCGAGAAATGGGCCGAGGACAACAGTGCGATCGGCGCCCCGGACGTCACCGCCGACATCATGCGGGAGGTGTTCGAGACCAACGTCTTCGGCATGGTGCGCGTCATCCACGCGTTCCTGCCGCTGCTGCGGCGGTCCGCCTCCCCGGTCATGGTCAACCTCAGCAGCGGCCTGGCCTCCCTCACCCGGATGACGGCCACCGGCACCCGGGCCCCCGCCTACCCCGGCGTCGCGTACCCGGCGTCGAAGACCGCGGTCAACATGATCACCGTGCAGTACGCCAAGGCGTTCCCGAACATGCGGATCAACGCGGTGGAGCCCGGCTTCACCAGTACGGCCCTCAACAGGAACACCGGCGTCCAGACGGTCGAACAGGGAGCCGAGATCATCGTCCGCATGGCGCAGGTCGGCCCCGACGGCCCCACGGGAGGCTACTTCGACGCGGAGGGACCTCTGCCCTGGTAAGCCCTCCGAAGCCCCGGCCGGCGATATCACTGATACTCACAGCGCTATGGCGCCGGCAGTATCATTGCCCCCATGCCTGGGAGAACAAGGGCGGACCACCCCTCCGGCTCCGCGGCGGAGGGAGCGGCCGGCGGGCGAGAGCTGACCCGCCGGCGGGTGATCGACGCCGCGGCCGACCTCCTGGCGCGGGAGGGGCGCGACGCGGTCACCACCCGCGCGGTCGCGGCCGCGGCCGGGGTGCAGCCGCCCGCGATCTACCGGCACTTCGACGACATGGACGGGCTGCTGGACGCGGTGGCCGAGCACGGTTACGCCAAGTTCCTCGCGGCCAAACGCGCCGTCCCCGCCCCTGACGATCCGGTCGAGGATCTGCGTGCGGGCTGGGACCTCGCCGTCGAATTCGGGCTCGCCAACCCTGCCCTCTACGCGGTGATGTACGGCGAGCCCCGGCGCGGCACGGACTCGGCGGCGTTCAGGACGGGCATGGAGATCCTCCTCGGGCGCATCCGCCGCCTCGCCGCCGCGGGCAGGCTCCGCGTCGACGAACCGCTCGCCGCCGCCCTCATCCACGCCACGGCCCGCGGTGCCGTGCTCACCTGGCTGTCGCTCCCCGAGGACCGGCGCGACCCGGCCTTGCTGAGCACCATGCGCGAGTCCATGGTCACCGCCGTCACCACCGACAGGCCCGCCGTACAGGACCCGGGCCCCGCCGGCGCCGCCCGAGCGCTCCGCGCCGCACTGCCCCAGCAGACCACGCTCAGCGAGGCGGAGCGACACCTTCTCGGCGAGTGGCTCGACCGCCTCGCCGCGTCGTAGACCTCCCGTACCTGCGCAGGGGGTGGGAGCGTTGGATCAGGCGCCGGGCAGGTGCTTGCGCAGGACGGTGCTCAGCGGGGTG
Organism: Nonomuraea sp. NPDC050153; assembly: GCF_044460125.1. Taxonomy (NCBI): domain Bacteria; kingdom Bacillati; phylum Actinomycetota; class Actinomycetes; order Streptosporangiales; family Streptosporangiaceae; genus Nonomuraea; species Nonomuraea sp. NPDC050153. The sequence continues at coordinate 110,551 of NZ_JBITJQ010000009.1, read as the reverse complement.
GGCTCGTGCCCCAGCAGGGTGGCCAGGGTGGGGTCGACGCCGGCGAACTCGCCGGCACGGCCGGCGACGAAGATGTCGAGCAGATGGTCCGCGTACTCGGCGGGGACGCCGTGATCCATCAGCTGTCGCCGGAACCGGTCGTCGGGCGCGACGGTCCTGGTGATGGTGCGGCCGGTCACGTCGCCGGCGATGCGGGCGATGTAGTCGAAGGTGAGCGCCTGGGCCGCGGTGAGCGGGGCGGTGGGGCCGTCGAAGCGGCCCTCGTCGGCCAGGATGACGGCCGCCGCCTCGGCGAGATCCTCGTGGGAGGTCCAGCTGACCGGCCCGTCCGCGGGGAGCGCGATCTGGTCGGATCGCATGGCCTGGCTGAGAAACCGCACGGCGCCGGCGGCGTAGAAGCCGTTGCGCAGTGCGGTGAACGGCACGCCGCACGCTCGCAGTGCCTCCTCGGTCGCGGCGTGGTCGCGGCAGGCCTGGAAGCGTGAGGAGGCACTGGCGCCCATGTGGCTGGTGTAGAGGACGCGGCGGGCGCCTGCCGCGACGGCCGCGTCGATCGCGAGGCGGTGCTGTCGTACGGCCTCTTCGCCCATCTTGTCGATCGAGATGATCAGCACCTGGGTGGCGCCCTCGAAGGCGTGGGCGAGGCTGCCGGCGTCGGTGAAGTCGCCGTGCCGCACCCGCACCCCCTGGTCGGCGAACGCCTGAGCCTTCTCGGGGTCGCGGACGCTGAGACCGATCCGGCCCGCCGGCACGCGGGTCAGCAGCCGTTCGACGATCTGGCGTCCGAGCTGTCCGGTGGCGCCGGTCACGATGATCATGTCGCACTCCAGTGGTCCATTCCGATGGAAACACAATGAGCGTATCACTGGTATTAGCGATGGAATCATAAATGTCGTATCACTGATATCGACGCGTGCGGCCCGTCACCGGGTCACAGGGCGGCCAGGTCGGTCACCTGCTCGGGAATCCGGGCGGTGAGGCTGCCCAGCAGCGACAGCGCCTCCTCCGACGGGCTGCCGGGGTCTGCCTGGTAGACGACGAGCTGCTGGCCGGGGGCGCTGTTGACGGTCAGCGCCTCGTAGTGCAGGGTCAGCTCGCCCACCAGCGGGTGGCGGAAACGTTTGGTCTCGTGGGTCTTCTGCCGGATGTCGTGGCGAGCCCACAGGCGGCGGAAGGTCTCGCTCGCCGCCGACAGCTCCGCCACCAGCTCGTCCAGCAGCGGATCGTCGTAGCCGGCCGCTGGCCGCAGCCCGGCGACCGTGGTGACCGCCACCCGGTCCCAGTCCGGGTAGAAGGTGCGGGCGTCCGGGTCGAGGAACACCAGCCGGACCAGGTCACCGCTGTAGGCGTGCCCGGCGAACAGGGCCTCGCCGAGCGTGTTGGCGGCCAGGACGGTCAGGCGGCGGCCCAGCACCACGGCCGGGGTCCGCGGCCAGGCCGCCATCATGCCCACCAGTTGCGGGCTGACCCGCTCGGAGCGGGCATCCGGCCGCCGCGAGCCCGCCGTCGCGCGAGCCAGCGCGTGCAGGTGCGCGACCGCGTCTTCCTCCAGGCCGAGCACCCGGGCCAGCGCGTCCACCACCTGGGCGGACGGGTGCCGCTCGCGCCCCTGCTCCAGGCGTACGTAGTAATCGGTGCTCACCCCGGCCAGCCGCGCGACCTCCTGCCGGCGCAACCCCGCCACCCTGCGGCGGGCACCGGCCGGCAGGCCGAGATCCTCGGGCTGGACCAGCGCGCGGCGGGCACGCAGGAACCGGCCGAGCGGATTCTCCCTGTCCATGGTTTCGAGGCTAGGCCAGGTCGGCGGCGGGCACAGGCGCTGAGGGGGGCCCTGATACTCCTACCCTCAGGAGCCGGTCACCAGCGGTCGAGCGAGCCGATCAGCAGGCTGGCACCGATCCCGGCGAAGAAGAGGATGAACGCGATCTCTACGGCGAGACCGGTCCCCATGTCCAGGCCGTAGGCCAAGGTGTCCGTCACCAGGCCCACCGGCAGGAAACTCATGAACATCCAGGCGAACGTGCGGAAGGCGAGCATGAAGAACCCGTCCCACCAGCCGAACAGCAGCCCCCACAGCAGCACCCCGAGGCCGAAGAAGGCCAGGTACAGCCAACCGTTGAGCGTCGCGCCGGACTCCGGCAGGAACCACTGCGCGTCACCCATCACCTCCACGCCGACGACCTCCCCGCGCCAGAGCCGCAGCGTGGCGGGCTGTCCCTCCTTGGCCTTGGCGTAGAAGCTCGACGACACGTCGCGGGCCTGCCGGGAACCGTTCGCCCGCTGCCAGGTGACCTCGTGGTGGGTGGTCGTGGTGGTGTTGGTGTGCGTTTGGCCGTTGGCGTCGGTGTACGTCGTCGTCGAGGTCGTGGTGTAGGTGCGCCGGGCGGCGATGGAGCCCGCCTCGCTGCCGAAACAGTCGCCGACGCTCCGGTCGCACGCCACGGTCTCCCGGAACTCCCTGGTCTGCCGATACGGGCCGGCCGCGCCGACGAGCCCCGCCACGAGCACGCCCAGGCCGAGCGCGACCACGATCCACCGCCCGAGGGAATGTCCGGGCCACGATACGCGGGACGGCAGTCGGCTGAATCGGCGAAGCCACATACCCCATCCCTACCTATGCTTGGTCGCCTTTATGCTCGCTCATTGCTCCTGGGGCCCAAGGACGGCTCAGCCCGCGGTGGCCTTGGCGTAGTGGAACACCTCAGGTGGGAGCGGGCGGTCCAGGCGCCATACGGTCGATCAGGTCGCGATCGGACACCGCCCGCAGCAGGCCGTCCTGATCAGATGCCGGTAAACGCCCGGCTGAAGATCGCTCACCCGGCGACTACAGGACGTGGCCGGCCACCGGGAAATACGGGTGCCGAGGCCGGAAGGTCGCTCTACACTGGCCGACCGTGGACTGGATCGAGCGGGTCGCCGAGATCCGGCGCTGGACCAGAGGCGGCGAGCGCGCACCGCACAAGCCACTTCTCCTCCTGTACGCCCTGGGCCGTTTCCAGCGGCACGGCAACCGGCCCATCCCGTTCAGCGCCGCCGAGGCCGAGCTCAAGAAACTGCTCAAGGAATACGGCCCGCCCCGCGACACCAGCCCGGGCTACCCCTTCCACCATCTGACGAACGACGGCCTCTGGCTGGTCGACACCCGCCACGGCCCGGGCAGCCCGGGCCCGGAGCTGGGCCGCCTGCGCGACAGCCAGGCCACCGGCCGCCTCCACCCCGACCTGGCCCGCGCGCTGTCGGAGGAGCCCGGCCTGCTGGGGCGGATCGCCCGCTACCTCCTGGACGCCAACTTCGCCCCGTCCCTGCACCCGGACCTGTGCCTGCTGGCCGGCCTCGATCTGGAGCCCGGCGAGGAGCTCAGAACACCGCCGGTCGTACGCCGTGATCCGGGCTTTCGCGATCGGGTGCTCATGGCGTACGAGTACTGCTGCGCGTTCTGCTCCTACGACGGCTGGCTGGACGGCACAGCGGTGGGCCTGGACGCGGCGCACGTGCGCTGGTGGGCCTTCGACGGGCCCGACAACGTGGCGAACGGGCTGTGCCTGTGCGCGATCCACCACAAACTGTTCGACAAGGGCGTCCTCGGACTGACCGCGGAACACATCATCGCCGTCTCGGCCAGGTTCGTGGGCCGGTCGCAGGCGTCCCGCGACATGGTGCTCTCCCTGGCCGGCCGGCCCGCCCGAAAACCCCAGCCCGGCCTGGACGCGGTCGAGCGGGAACACATCGGCTGGCACACCCGTCAGGTCTTCCGCACGCCCGCCCGTGCCTGAGACCGCACGCGCCCATCGGCGAGGTGCAACAGTACGATCATCCGCAGCCACGGGCCGACCGCCCGCGGGTCGCGTACGTCCCCGATGCGGCGCAGCGCGATGAGCATCGCGTCCTGCATGACGACGTCCACGTCGGGACCGGGACCCAGGATGCTCAACGCCACGGCCCGCATGCCCGCCCGATGCCGTTCCAGCGGCAGCCCCAGCGCGGCGACGTCACCGGCCTGGGCGGCCCGCGTCAACATCACGTCGTCGGCCGCGGCCTCTTCCGCCATGCCCCGCATCATCGCGCCTTCCCCGCGTTCGCGGCCCTCGCCGGCTCAGCCGTGCGCCACGTAGCCGCAGTCGACGGGCAGGGTGACTCCGGTGATGTAGCTGGCCCGCGGGGAGGCGAGGAAGAGGATCGCCTCGGCGACCTCCTCCGGACGGCCGAGGCGGCCGAGCGGGTTGCCCGTACGGCCCCACTCCTCGAACTTCTCCTCGCCGAGGGCCTTCACCACGTTGTCGGTCCTGGTGTTGCCGGGGGCGACGGAGTTGACCCGGACTCCGAGACCGCCGAACTCGGCGGCCCAGGAGCGGGTGAGGGAGTCGAGAGCGGCTTTCGTCGCTCCGTAGGCGGCGGCGTCCGGGATGCCCTGGAGAGCGGCGATCGAGCTGACGTTGACGATGCTGCCGGACCCCTTGGCTCCCATCGCCGGCGCGATGGCGGCGGTCAGGAAGAACGGCCCCCGTACGTTGGTGTCGAACACCTGCATGAACGACTTCAGATCCTGCTTCGGCGTCGGCATGAAGGGGTAGACGCCCGCGTTGTTGACCAGGATGTCGACGTCACCGGCCGCGTCGGCGAGCCGCTGCAGCGCGTCCAGGTCGCCGAGGTCCGTGGGGACGGCGCGGGCCCCGCCACCCGCGGCCTCGATCTGCGCGACCGTCTCGGCGAGGTGATCGGCATTGCGACCCGCGACGATGACGAAGGCTCCCGCACGGGCGAGCAGCAGTGCGGTCGCCCGGCCGATGCCCGAACCACCGCCGGTCACCAGCGCGGTCTGGTTCTGAAGTTCCATGATCGAGTCCTTGATCGGTGAAGTGCGCGCTCCCACTGGATGGTTCGCGTCCCCGGTCGGCCCCTCTGAGGCCCCGCCAGATCCGCGGGCGCCCTCGGCGCGGCTGCTCCGACCATCGCCGGCGCCGGACCCAAATAACCCCTCTAACCAGCAAGAATACACTCGGTGTCCGACGGCCGGCCGGCAGGCGGAACACGTCATCCGGCGTGCTGACACACTGAGACGAGGGAGGCGGAGAGAACGTGGTGGCGCTCATGCTGATCCTCGTGGTCGGCGCGACAGTCGTGTCGGCGCTGGCCAGGCGGATGGGCGTGCCGCCGCCGATCGCGCTGGTGATCGCCGGGCTCCTGGCCAGCCTGGTGCCCGGCCTGCCCGCCTACCAGCTGGATCCGGAGCTGGTGCTGTTCGGGTTCCTGCCGCCGCTGCTGTACGCCGAGGCGCTCGACACGAGCCTGCGGGACCTGCGGGCCAACCTGCGTTCGATCACGCTGCTGTCGGTCGGCCTGGTGCTGGCCAGCACGATCGCGGTCGGCTACCTGGCGCACGCGCTCGTGCCCGGACTGCCGCTGGCGGCCGGGTTCGTGCTCGGCGCGATCGTCGCGCCGCCGGACGCGCTCGCGGCGGCCGCGATCGCGAACCGGGTGGGGCTGCCCCGCCGGGTGGTCACCGTCCTGGAGGGCGAGAGCCTGCTCAACGACGCCACCGCTCTGGTGGCGTACCGGATCGCGATCGCCGCCGTGGCCACCGGCCTGTTCTCCTACGGCGCGGCGGTGCTCGGGTTCCTGCTGGTCAGCGTGATCGGGGTCGGGTTCGGGCTGGCGGTGGGGTTCCTCGTCGTCCACGTGCGACGCCGGATCGAGGACCCGCTGACGGAGAACACCGTGTCGTTGGTCACCCCGTTCGCGGCCTACCTGGGCGCGGAGACGCTGCACGGTTCGGGCGTGCTCGCGGTGGTGGTGACCGGACTGGTGGTGGCGCGGGCGGCGCCGCTGATCGTGTCCAGCACCACGCGGCTGCAGGGCCAGGCGGTCTGGGAGATGATCGCGTACCTGCTGCAGAGCGTCGTCTTCGCGCTCATCGGCCTGCAACTGCGGCAGATCCTGGCGGGGCTGCACGGTTACTCCGCCGCCGAACTCGCGCTGTACGCGGGCGCGGTGACCCTCACCCTGATCGTCGTACGCGTCGTGTGGGTGTTCCCGACCGTGTACCTGCCCCGGCTGCTCTTCCCGCGCATCCGCGCCCGTGATCCGTATCCGCCGTGGCAGGCGACTGCCATCGTGTCCTGGGCGGGGCTGCGCGGCGTGGTGTCACTGGCCGCCGCGTTCGCCATTCCGCTGACCGCGGGCGGCGCCCCGTTCCCCGGACGGGACCTGATCCTGTTCCTGACCTTCGCGGTGATCGTGGTGACGCTGGTGCTGCAGGGGCTGACCCTGCCCTGGGTCAGCCGCCGCCTGCGCGTCGCGGGCATGGACGACGACCTGCCCGAGCTGGAGCAGGCGAGCGCGGAGCACACCACGGCCAGGCTGGCCCTGGTACGCCTGGACCAGATCGTGGCCGAGGGCGCGCTGCCCGGCGACGTGGAGCTGCGCCTGCGCAGGGACCTGGAGGAGCGGGCCCGCAAGGCGCATGCCCTGCTGGGGCCCGGCGCGGACGACGAGCACCTGCCTGAGCTGGTCGAGGGGGCCGTGCTCGCCGCGGCGACCTACGCCGAGGCACGCAGGGAGCTGCTGCGGGTGGAGCGCGAGGAGGCGGTGCGCATGTGGCGGCGCGGCGAGATCGGCGACGCCGCTCTCCAGGCCCTGCAACGCAGGCTCGACCTGGAGGAGCAGCAGATCCTCTGAGGCCGCGACCGTCTACGCCGGCGCGACGGCATCGAACTCGATCATGAGGTGGCGGGGGCCGCGCAGCACCGGGTTGGGCCGGTACGGCGGCGGGTCGGTGACCAGCCGGGGATTGACCAGCCGGCGGGCCAGCGCGGAGAGCGCCACCTGCGTCTCGGTCCGGGCCAGCGGCGCGCCGAAGCAGTAGTGGATGCCGCTGCCGAAACCGAGGTGCGCGTTGTCGGCGCGGTCGGGGTCGAAGCGGTCGGGGTCGGCGAAGCGCTCGGGGTCGCGGCTGCCGGCGGCCAGGACGAGCGCGAGGGGTGAGCCTTTCGGGATGGTGGTGCCGGCGATGTCGATGTCGGCCAGGGCGCTGCGGCCGGTCAGCATGTGCACCGGCGGTTCGTAGCGCAGCAGCTCCTCGACCAGGCGCGTGCTCAGCTCGGGTTCGTGGCGCAGCCGTTCCAGCACGTCGGGGTGGCGCAGCAGGGTGAGCAGGCCGTTGGCGATGAGGTTGACGGTGGTCTCGTGGCCGGCGACCAGCAGCAGCCCGGCGGTGTTGAGCAGGTCGGTACGGGACATCGGCCCGTGCGGGCCCGCGTCGGTGAGCAGGCCGGAGATCAGGTCGTCGCCCGGCCGGCGTACGCGGGCGTCGGCGAGCGTGTTGAGGTATTCGCCCAGCTCACGGGTGATCTCGATTCTCCTGTGCTGCCGCTCCTCGAACGTTCCGGTGGTCGGGTCGAAGGCCTCGACGGTGGCGTCGGCCCAGTGGTGGAAGCGCGGCTGGTCCTCGCGCGGCACGCCGAGCAGGTGGCAGATCGCCGCCACGGGCAGCGGGTAGGTGAACTCGTCGACGGCTTCGAGGTGGTTCTTCCCCGCGAACCCGTCGATCAGGTCGTTGGTGACCTCGGCGAGCCAGGGGCGCAGGGCATCGACGCGTCCTGGCGACTGAGGCGGCCCGAACGGGCGCATCGCCAGTTCCCGCAGCCGGTCGTGGTCGGGCGGGTCGAGGTTGATGAAGGGCAGGAGCAGGCTTTCCTCGGGAGAGAGTGCGGTCTCGGCCATGCCGGGGCGGCTGCGGGGGTCGGAGCTGACCCGCGGATCGTGCAGCAGCGCGACGATCGCGTCGTAGGTGCTGATCACGTACGTGCCGTCGGCTTCCCGCGTCACCGGCGTCTTGCGCAGCTCGGCGTACAGGGGGTACGGGTTCGCGCGGTTGGCGGGGTCGAGGACCTGCTGGTAGAGGCTGGCCTGTGCCATGACGATGCCTTTCGTGAACTCCACGCGCACAGCGCGTCCGAGGCGACCCGGTGGGCGGGGCGGATCACGCGTCGCGTTCACCACAACCCTCATGAGCTGCACCTTCCCGCAGCATGCTGCGCGTTCCGCCAGGTGCCCGCCAAACCTCCGCAAGCAATCAAGATCGGGTGGCCCGGCCCGCGCGAGTACCCTTCGCCGTCGACGACCCCGAAGGGTCGGTGAGCGTCATCGACGTGAAGCGCGGCACCGTGCGCACCGCCGGCTTTCGGGCGTTCGACGATCGGGCCGCTCGGGTTGAAGGACTTCCGCTGTCGGCGGCGGCGTTCCCGAACGCCGCCGAGCTGAGGAAGGACGCGGAGCTGGGCCGCCTGACCGTGGCCGCGGACTCGCCGCAGGACGCTTCCGGCGCCTACCGGGAGCTGTACGCGTTCGTCGGGCTTGAGCGGGTCAGCGGGGTGGTCGTCCACGACGTGACCGACCCCCGGCGCCCGGCCCTCGTCGACCATCTCAACACCCGCGACTTCGCCGGTTCCGTCGCGGACGGGACCGCTGGCGACGTCGGCCCGGAGGGTGTCTTCTTCGTGCCCGCGGGAGACAGCCCGACCCGCCGGCCCCTGCTGATCGTGGGCAACGAGGTGAGCGGCACCACCGCCATCCACGAGCTCCGGTAGGCGGACGCACGGAGGCGGCCTTGACGGGCCGGGAAGGTAACGTCATCGTCACGGGTGCCTCTCGCCGCAATCCGCGCCGGTTCGGTCCTCGAATGCGCGGCAGAAACCTGACTGGAGGTCCTCATGGTTCGACGAATCTCCCTCCTGCTCGTCCTGGCAGCCTCGGCGCTGGCGCTGTTCGCCGGCACCGTCGCCGGGCCCGCCAACGCCGCGACGGCCATCGAGTACGGGCTGATCGCCGCTCTGGTGCCCTGAGGGACGGCGCAAGGGCGGATGTCCCGGCATCCGCCCTTGTTCGAGGAAGCTCCTGGCCGAGGTCAAGGCCTTGAGGGATGCGGCTTCTGTGCCGAAGATTGGCCCAACCATTACCTATCGGGCCAATAGCATGAAAAATCATGCTATTTCGCCCAGTGTTACCCGGCTGGGCGCGAGTCGTCTCTCGAGAAGGGCCCAGCTCGATGTCTGATCCTCGACGCCCCCTGGAACTGTTGCGGAAGGCCTTCAACCGCCACGACCTGGACGGCCTCGCGGACGCCTTCGGCCACGGCGCGGTCCTCGTCGCGCCGGACGGCGTGGGCCAGGGCAGGGAGGAGATCGCCTCCTACTACGGCGCGTTCATCGAGGCGTTCCCGGACTCGAAATGCACTCCTTGGGCGCTCACGATCTCGGGCGACACCCTGGTGGCGGAGTACACCCTGAGCGGCACGCACAAGGGCGCCTACCTGATGCCGGGAGGGGGCGCGGCCGAGGCGACCGGCCGCCCCATCCTCGTGCGCGCGTGCAGCGTCTCGGTCGTGGAGGACGATCTCATCGTCAGCCACCGCATCTACTACGACCAGCTGGAGGTGGGCGCCCAGCTCGGTGGCGCGCTCAGCTTCGAGGAACACGAGCGGCTGAGCTGACCGCGCCGCGGTCCGGCCACGAAGAAGGCGGGAACCCGAGCCCGGTTCCCGCCTTCTTCGCCTTCAGCGCGCGGTGGTGAACAGGAACGCGCTGTCCCGCACGGCCTCCACGCGGTGGCGGCGTTCGGGCATGACCGGCAGATCGCCGATGAGCTCGGTCAACGCGACCCTGGTCATGATCGCGGCGCGCGACGGTCGCGCCGAGCCTCCAGCTCCTCCGGGCTGACGGGGATCAACATCGGCTGTCCGGGCGCGCAGAACATCGTCACCACGAACACCGACTCCTCGTCCGCGAGGTGGTTGCCGTCCTGGTAGTGGATCACGTCCCCACCGGGCTCCCAGAACGCCTCACCGGCCTTGACGACCCGCACGGGGTCGCCTTCGAGCTCGAAGTTGACGGCACCCTTGACCACGTACCCGTACGCGGGCCCGGAGTGCCGGTGCGGCGGCGCGCCGGGGCTGTTCGGCGGCAACGTGACCAGGATCGTCATCGCCTCTGCCCCCTCCGGCGCGGGCGGTGCCCCCGGGACGGTGGCGACCACGTCGATCTTCGGCGGCGGGCCGCTCTTGTCAGGGTTCTCAAGGTGGTGCGCGTGCGCGTGATCGGTGCTCATCAGGCTTCCTTCCAGGGAAGTGGCCGGCTCGATCCGGCCGTGTACCAGCTCAGACAAGACAGCATCCCGATGTGTGACAACGCTCGTAAACAGTCAGAGGGCCAGTGCGGCCATGAAGGCCATGCAGGCCGCCATTCCGGCCGAGCACACGTCCTGGCCGCGCACCCGTCCATCCGCGTTCCGCAGGGGCAGCACGCGGATGATCCGGGCGCAGGTCCAGGCCAGCCCGATGACCAGGGCCAGCGCGGCCGTCGAACCGCCTCCGTGCGCGTGCCCGGACGGGGCGCCGGTGAGAGAGGACCCGCCGATCGCCGTCAGCACCAGGAGGATGGACATGACCACGAAGTCCTGGATGTGATGCCCGGCCTCCGCGCGGCGGGACGGGGCGCCGCAGAGCCAGGCGGCGGTCAGCAGCGCCAGCACCGCGGCGGCCAGGAACAGGCCCCCCAGATGCCCGGCCGCCATGCCGAGCGCCATGACGACGTGCGGCCACCTCGTGACGGGACGGGCGGAGGGCAGCAGGGCCGGGGCGAGGGCCAGGGCGCAGCCGAGCGACACCCCCACCACGTGGAGCACGGCCTGCATCAGGCGATCCCGGCTTTGCGCCGCGGGGCGTCGAGGAAGCTCAAACGGGCATCCATGATGCGCTCCTTGCCGTCGTAGGTGCTTACCTCCTCAGACAGGACAGCCCGGCGGGCTGTGACAGGCGTCCCAGGTGAACATACCGGGGGAGGACCGGCAACGGGACGGGTCAGAAGTACGTGGTCAGGCCGAACGTCTCGCGCAGGCGGGCCATGTCGTGCAGGTCGCGTTCCCTGGGCTCGTAGCCCTGGTGGAACGCGATCTGCCGGCCGGCGGACAGGCAGCGCACGCGCGCTCCCACGATGGTGCCCGTGACGAAGGCCGCGGCCGGGTAGGAGAGCTCCCCGCCGTGGTCGTCCAGGTGCTGCACGGCCGAGCCGTCCGCGGCGAAGTGCAGGGGGTGCAGATCGAGCTCGTGCCCCCGGTCATCGGTCATGACGAACCTGGCCGGCCGCCCGGGGACGGCGCCGGGCCGCTCGGCGTACCCGAGCGACTCCAGCGCGCCGATCACCTCCGGCTCCTGCTCGGCCCGGTGGAGCAGGTCGAGGTCGTGATGCTCCCGGGTGACGCGCCCCACCAGGATGTCGATGCCCCAGCCGCCGCACACCCAGACCTCGCAGTCCGCGGTGTCCAGCACGTCCAGCACCCGCAGCAGCTCCCCGATCGGCAGCAATCGTCCTTCTCCCGTCGCCGTGATCTACGCGGTCAGGCTACTGCGCAGGCCGGAGCGGTGTCGCCCCCGCCGGCGCGGACCTCAGTTCACGCGGGTGACGCGGCCCAGGGCCGGGGCCTGCAGCGGGGTCTTCGCCCGGATGTAGGACTCGAAGGCTTCGACGTCGCGTACCTTCTCCACCCGGTCGGTGCCCTCGGTCAGCACGGAGAAGCCGTCGCCGCCGGTCGCGATGAAGGAGTTGGCGGTCAGGCGGTACTGGGCGGCCGGGTCGACGACGGCCCCGTTGAGCTTGACGGTCGCCGGGTCGATCTTGTCGCAGGCGGGTTTGGCGTTGTCGTAGGTGTAGGTGAGCCCCTGGGAGACGCCGAGCACGCGGGCGGTGCTCTGGCCGCACCACTGCTGCTCCAGCAGCCGCTCCAACTGGGCGCCGGTGAGCGTCATGGTGACGAGCATGTTGCTGAACGGCTGCACGCGCAGCGCCTTGCCGTGCGTGACCAGGTTCGCCATCTCGTTGCCGGTGGGATTGACGATCAGATCGCCGCCGATGCCGCCGCCGTAGGGTGGCTGGATCGCGATCTGGGCGCCGCCGTTCTCCGGGGTGGACGTGGCGAACAGCCGGGCGTCGGCCAGGGCGTGGCCGACGGTGGACTCACCGGCGGCGTTGCGCTGGGCGGTGAGGTCGCGGCCGAGCAGGCCGACGGGCCGGTCCAGCAGCTTCTGCCCCTGCTCGTCGGTCCTGCGGCGCAGGGCGGCGATCTGGCCGTCGGGCTTGATGTCGTGGGTGACGGTGATGTTCTCGGCCTTCGAGGCGGTCGGATTGCCGCTCGCCTGGTCGACAGTCAGAACGATCTTGGTGAGCTCGCGCGTGTGGCCCGAGGTCTGGGTGACGGGGATGCCGTTGATCACGCAGTTGTACGCGTTGTGGGTGTGCCCGGAGATCACGGCGTCGACCTCGGGGTCGAACTTCTGCACGATGTCCTTGATCGGCCCGGCCAGGTTGTTGCACTCGTTGGGCAGGCCGCCGCCGGTCTGGCCGCCGCCCTGGTGGATCAGGACCACGACGGTGCGCACACCCTTGGCCTTGAGCTCGGCCGTGTAGGTGTTGACCGCCTCGGCCTCGTCGCGTCCCTCCAGCGGCTTGGTGGGGCCGGGAGCCTCGTTCAGCGTGTTCTTGAGGCTGACGCCGATGATGCCGACCTTGACGCCCTTGACCTGCTTGACGATGTAGGGCGTTATCGCGGGCTTGCCGGTGGTGGTGTCGATGATGTTCGCGCCCAGGTACGGGAAGTCGGCGCCCTTGAAGTTCGGGAGCGCGCACCCGTCGATCGGGTGGCAGCCGCCGTTCTCCATCCGCCGGAACTCGGCCAGGCCCTCGTCGAACTCGTGGTTGCCGACGCTGGAGGCGTCCAGGCGCATCAGGTTGAGCGCCTGGATGCCCGGCTCGTCGTGCAGGGCGGTGGCGTTCATGGTGCTGGAGGAGATGTTGTCGCCGGCCGCGAGCCGCAGCGTGCCGTGGGGGTTGTCGCGCTGGAGCCGGTCCATGTGGGCGGCCAGGTATTCGGCACCGCCCGCGGGGACCGGCCCGGACGGTGTCATGCCGAAGCTGGTCGGGAGACCGGAGTGGAAGTCGTTGAAGGCCAGTAACTGGATGTCCACCGTGTCGGCACGGGTGGGCAGCAGGCTGGTGCTCCCGAGCACCAGCGCCACGAGGAGGTTGCGCATGGTCACGAAGGTGACATACTCCCAACAGATCACACAAGGGCGAAATTTTCTAACATCGTCCGTCTAATGTGAACTATTGACATCACTGTGGGAAAGCGGCAGGGTTCGTCGCATGTCACCGATCCTGGCCAGAATCCGGGGGGTCGAGCCCACCCTCACCGCGACCCACCGGCGCATCGCCGAGGCCATCCTCGCCGAGCCCGCCGCAGTGGCCGCCTCGACCATCGGCGAGCTGGCGGAGCGGTGCGGCACCTCGCTCACCACGATCACCCGCTTCTGCCGCGAGCTGGGCCTGGCCGGCTACCCCGAGCTCAGGCTGGCGCTGGCGACCGACCTCGGACGCAACGACGCCGCCCCGCGCGAGCAGAGCCTGATCGCCTTCTCCCCGGACGACCCCGTGAGCCTGGTGCTGCGCAGCCTGCTGGCCAGCGACATGCGCGCCATGGAGGAGACGGCGGCCCAGCTCGACCTCGGGGCGGTGGACCGGGCGGTCTCCGCCCTGGTCGGCGCCAGGTTCATCGACTTCTTCGCGGTCTCGGGCAGCGCCGGTGTGGCCATGGACCTGCACCTGCGCCTGCACACCATCGGCCGGCCGTGCGCGCTGTGGACCGACGTGCACAGCGCCGTCTGCAGCGCCAACGCGCGCGACGACCGCGACGTGGCGCTCGGCATCTCCCACTCGGGCACCACGGCCGAGGTCGTCGAGCCGCTGACCATCGCCAAGGAACGCGGCGCCACCACGATCGCGGTCACCAACTTCCCCCGCAGCCCGCTGGCCGAGGCCGCCGACATCGTCCTCACCACGGCCGCGCAGGACACCCCCTTCCGCGCGGGCGGGGTGGCCGCGCGCCACACCCAGATGCTCGTCCTGGACTGCCTCTACATCGGCGTCGTCCAGCGCACCCACGAGACCAGCAACCAACTGCTGACCGCCGCCACCGACGCGGTCGCCAAGCACCGCCTGCCCCCGCGCTAGGAGTCCCTCATGCGCCTCGCCGCCGCTGTCGCCGCTGTCGCTTTGGCGACAGCCGTCACCGCCTGTGCCCCCTCGACCACCACCCGTGCCGGCGAAGGCAAGATCACCCTCTCGGTCTGGGGGTGGGGTCCCGAGGCCAACTACGACAAGATGTTCGCCGAGTACGAGAAACGCAACCCCGGCGTCGACGTCGACGCCCGCTCCTTCACCACCTCCACCGAGTACGACACGATCCTGTCCACCGGCCTGGCCGGCGACAGCGGGCCCGACCTGGCCTGGCTGCGCGCGGGCCCCCAGCTGCAGCCGCTCGTCGAGGCGGGCCGGCTGCTCCCGCTCGACACCAAGGACGTGCCCGGCCTGGCGAGCTTCGACGAAGGTGTCCTGCGCGCCGCCAAGGGCGACAAGGACGGCAAGGTGTACGGGGTGCCGTTCGCCGTGCAGACCCTGCAGGTGATCTACAACAAGAAGATCTTCGCGGACAACGGCGTCACCCCGCCGAAGACCTACGACGAGATGATCTCCGCTGCCCAGAAGCTCAAGGCCAAGGGCGTCATCCCGTTCGCCTTCGGCGGCAAGGACGACTGGATGCTGCCGATCGTGGCGAGCATCTTCGGCACCGCCCACTGGGGTGGCGACGAGTTCATCGCCGACGTCAAGGCCAAGCGGAAGAAGTTCGCCGACCCGCGCTTCGTCGAGGGCATCGACCAGCTCGACAAGCTCAAGCCGTACTTCCCCGAGAACGTCGCTGGCGTCTCCTACACCGACGCGCAGATCCTGTTCTCCTCCGGCAAGGCGGCCATGTTCCCCGGCGGCCTGTGGGAGCTGAACTTCTTCGGCGAGAACGCCAAGGACGTCGAACTGGGCGTCTTCACCCCGCCCGTGCCGGAGGGCCAGGGCCTCATGCCCGGTTTCACCGACGGCTCCTACGGCATCAACGTCAAGACCAGGCACAAGGCCGAGGCGCTGAAGTTCGCCGCCTGGCTGGCCTCCAAGGACTACGGACAGCTCTACACCGACACCGTGCGCACCTTCTCGGCCGTACCCGGCGTCACGCCCAAGGAGCCCCTGCTCGGCGAGGTGGCCACCGCCTTCGACCAGCACGGCGCGACCTACTTCATGAACGAGTTCGCGTACGGCAACCCGTCCTCGGCCGCGGTGTTCTCCAAGGCGCTGCAGGAGATGCTGCTGGGCCGCATCACCGCCAAGGAGGCGGCGGAGCAGCTCGACAAGAGCGTGTCCACATGGCTCTAGGCTCGCGGCGGGGATCATCGTACGTGTTCCTGATCCCCGCCTTCCTCCTCTACTCGGCGTTCGTGGTCTACCCGCTGTTCACCGGCCTGACCTACAGCTTCTTCTCCTGGAAGGGCACGCTGCGCGGCGGTTTCGCCGGGCTGGACAACTACGCCGGCCTGCTGTCGGACACCTTCCTCGACCAGTTACTGCCGGCGCTGGGGCACAACTTCCTGCTCTTCGCCGGCACCATGCTGGTGCAGAACACGCTGGGCCTGGCCTTCGCGCTCGCGCTGTCCCGCGTACGGCGCGGCAAGCGGGCGCTGCAGACCGCGTTCGCGCTGCCGTACCTCGTCAATCCCCTGGTCATCGGCTACCTGTGGACGCTGCTGCTCAGCCCCGCCTTCGGCCCGGTCAACGCGTTCCTCAAGCCGCTCGGCCTGGCGATGCCGTGGCTGGGCGACCCGGACACCGCGCTGCCGACCGTCATCGTGATCACCACCTGGCAGTGGGTGGGCTTCCCGATGTTGCTGTTCAGCGCCGCCCTCGGCGGCATCCCCCAGGAGTACGGCGAGGCCGCCAGGACCGACGGAGCCGGCTCGTGGCAGGTGTTCTGGCGCATCACGCTGCCGCTGCTCAGGCCGGCCATGGCGACCGTCACCATTCTCAGCTTCATCGGCAGCATGGGCACCTTCGCCCTGGTCTACGCGCTCGGCGGCTCCAACGGCTCCCCGGCGGGCGCGACGGACGTGCTCGGCCTGCTGTTCTACCGGACCGCGTTCGCCTCGGGCGACGTCAACGCGCTGGGCACCTCCTCGGCGCTGGCGGTCTTCATGTTCACCTTCATCTTCGGCTCGACGCTGCTGCTCGAACGGGTCCTGAGGAGGAAGGCGTGAGGGCTCTGGGGATCAAGATCCTGCTCTGGGGCTACGCGGCCTTCTCCATGGCGCCCCTGATCGTCATGGTGCTCAGCTCGTTCCGGCCCACCAGCGAGATCTTCGACCGGCCCCTCGGCCCGCCCACCGGGTTCGGCAACTACGTCAAGGCGTGGACGGACGCCTCCTTCTCCACCTACGTGGTCAACTCGGCGGTCGTCGTGGTCTGCGCCGTGCTGCTGGGCGCCGTGGTCTCGCTGCTGGCCGCGTACCCGCTGGGCCGCAGGGAGTTCCGCGGGCGCGGGCTGTTCGCCGCCTACTTCATCTCCGGCATGACGTTGCCCGCCCACCTGGGCGTGCTGCCGCTGTTCTACCTGCTGGAGAGCATGGGGCTGGTGGACTCGCTGGCCGGGCTGGTGCTGGTCTACGCGGCCGGTTCGGTGCCGTTCAACGTCTTCGTGCTGACCGCCTTCTTCCGCCAGCTGCCGCACGAGCTGGACGAGGCCGCGTCCCTGGACGGCGCCGGGCCGTTCGCGACCTTCTGGCACGTGATGCTGCCGCTGGTCCGGCCCGCGCTCGCGACGGTGGTGGTCTTCCAGTTCGTGCCGATCTGGAATGACTTCTTCTACCCGCTGGTCCTGATGCGGGACGAGAGCAAGCTGACCCTGCCGGTCGGCCTCACCCACTTCTTCGGCCAGTTCCAGAACGATTGGGGGACGCTCTTCGCCGGCCTGGTGATGACGACGATCCCGCTGGTCGTGCTCTTCGTGCTGGCCACGCGCCAGATCGTCGCCGGGCTGACCGCCGGCATGAACCGTTGAGGAAACAGTCTATGGATCTTGTGATGGCCTTCGCCGACGAGGCACGTTCCCGCCTGGACGGGTTGCTGGCCGACCAGCTGCCCGCCATCAGGCAGGCGGGAGCGCTGATCGCCGCGACCGTGCGCGCCGACGGCGTCGTGCACGCGTACGGGACGGGGCACTCCGAGGCGGTGGCGCTGGAAGTGGCGGGCCGGGCGGGCGGTTTGATCCCGACCAACCGGCTCACCCTGCGCGACCCGGTGGTGCTGGGGGCGGAGGACCCCGGCGCGTTCGACCCGCTGGCCGAACGCGACCCGCACACCGCGCACCAGGTGCTGGCCCTGCACACGATCAAGGAGTCCGACGCCTTCATCATCGCCTCCAACTCGGGCGGCAACGGCTCGACCGTGGAGATGGCCCGGCTGGTCAAGGAGCGCGGCCTGCCGCTGATCGCGATCACCTCACTGGCCCACTCCGGAGCCATCACCTCGCGCCATCCGTCCGGGGAGCGGCTGTTCGAGCTGGCGGACATCGTGATCGACAACCTCGCCCCGTACGGCGACGCCGTCCTGCCGACCGAACACGGCCCGGTCTGCGGCATCTCCTCGATCACCTCGGCGCTGATCGTGCAGCTGATGGTCGCCGAGGCGATCGGCCTGCTCCTGGCCGACGGAAAGGTCCCGCCGGTCTACCTGTCGGCCAACATCCCCGACGCCGACGCGCACAACGACGCCCTCGTGACCCGTTACGCCGGGCGGATCAGGGCCGGGGCGCTGTGAACCTGACGATCGCCGCCTTCTGGCCGCCGCCTCCTCACGAGACGACGGCCGCCCGCTACCGGGAGATCGCCGAAGCCGGCATCGACCTGGTCATCACCGGCAACTACCTGAACGACCGGGTCATCCTGCGGCACGCGCTGGCCTGCGCCGAGGAGGCGGGACTCGGCGTGCTGGTCGCCTCGGACCCGCGCGTGGACGTGCTGATGCGCGACCTGGACGTGGACCCCGCGCCGCTGCTCGGCCGGGTGGTCGACGACTACCGTTCGTACCGCTCCTTCCGTGGCCTCAGCCTCATGGACGAGCCGCACGCCGAGCAGTTCCCCAGGGTGGCGGCCGGGGTCGCCGCCGTGCGCGCGGCCGGCGCCTTCGCCTACGCCAACCTCCTCCCGAGCCACGCCACCGGCCCCTACGACGCGTACGTGGAGGAGTTCGCCGGACTCGTCCGCCCCGACGTGCTCTCCTTCGACCGTTACCCGTTCCTGGCCGGCGGCTTCGACGAGGGCTACCTCGCCGACCTCGCGACGGTGCGCGAGCACGCGCGCCGAGCCGCCCTGCCCGCCTGGATGTACGTGCAGACGCTGGCCTACGACGGGCACCGCGAGCCGTCGGCCGCCGAGCTGGCCTGGCAGGTCAACACCGCGCTGGCCTACGGCTACACCGGCATCCAGTACTTCACCTACTGGACGCCCGACCCGGCGCGCGGTGAGGGCTTCCAACGGGCGCTCATCGACGGGGACGGCGTGCCGACCGAGCGCTTCCGTGTCGTGCGCGACCTCAACACCCGCTGGCTGCGTCCGGTGGCGGCGGAGCTGCCCGGCTGGACGTCGGTCGACCACGCCGGCGACGTCCTGGTGGGCCGCTACGGCGAGCGGCTGCGGTTCGTCTGCAACGCCCGCTTCGACGAGCCGGCCGAGGTCGCGCTCGACGGGATCACCGATGCGTTCGACCCGGCGACCGGCTCCTACGAGCCCTGCGCCCCGGCCTTCACCCTCGCGCCCGGCGCGGCGCGCCTGGTCCGATGATCCTCTTCGCCGGTGTCGACGCCGGCGGCACCACCACCCGAGCCGCCCTGCACGCGGCGGACGGGACCAGGCTCGGGTACGGCACCGCCGGCCCGGGCAACCCGGCCGCGTACGGCGACCCGGCGGCCGGGGCGGCCATCGAGCGGGCCCTGCGCCGCGCGCTCGACGGCCAGGACCCCTTACGGGTGGCCGCCTCGGTGGCGGGGGTCGCGGGCGCGGACGACGGCTTCGCCGTGGTGCTGCGCCGCGTCTGGGCCGCGTGCGGCATCGCGGCGCCGCCCAGGCTGGTGAGCGACGTGGACATCGCCTACGCGGCCGGCACGCCGGCGCCCTCCGGAACGCTGCTGCTCGCCGGAACGGGGGCCGCCGCCGCCCGCTTCGCCGACCGCCGGGTGGCGGCCGTCGCCGACGGGCTCGGGTGGCTGCTCGGCGACGAGGGCGGAGGGTTCTGGATCGGCCGGGCCGGGGTACGCGCCACCGTCCACGCGCTCGATCGCGGTCTGCCGTACGGGCCGCTCGCGGACCTGGTCTGCGCCCACTTCGGCGCGACGGGCGAGCCGCGGGGGCGCGCCGACCGCATCGTCCGGCTGGCGCAGGCCGACCGGATACTGGTGGCGGCCGCCTGCCCGCTCGTGGCCGAGGCGGCGACGGCCGGGGACAGGCGCGCGGCGGAGATCGTCGACGAGGCCGCCCGGCGGCTGGTGGCGACGGCGGGCTGGGTACCCGGCGAGGGCCCGATCGTGCTGGCGGGCGGCGTGCTGACCGCGGACGGCCCGGTCCGTACGGCGGTCCTGGAGCTGCTGGGCGACCGGGAGGTGGCCACGGCGCGGGACGGCGCGGCGGGGGCGAGCTGGCTGGCCGCACTCGACCACCTGGGCGACCTCGCCACCCACGGGCGCTTCACGGCGGGTTGACGCTGGGGAAATCCCCAGGTGGTTCCCGCAACCCCCGCCCGTGGGGATGCCCCCAAGGCCGCACGCTGCGTATGCGACCTTGGGGGCGGTCCGCGCGGGGCCGGCTAGCGGGTGGTCATGAGGGTCAGGCTTTCGTCCTGCACGGAGGTGGAGATCCCGCGGGTGATGCGGTATTCCGCGAGGTCGGGGCCGTCGCCGCCGATGATCTCCCGAGCGGCGAGGCGGCCGAGCTCGGGTGCCAGGTTGACGCCGCTGTGGGTGACGAGGTGGTACAGGCCGGGGGCGTCGGGGTGGGTGCCCGCCAGCGGCAGGCCGTCCGCCGGCACCGGCCGTACGCCGAGGCGGACGCCGGCCAGCCGGGCGGTGCGCAGCGCGGGGAGGACGCGCTGGCCGCCCTCATGCAGGCGTTCGGCCAGGGCGTCGTCGCCCTGGCCGGGCAGCAGCGCGTCGACGGGCCAGGAGATGGAGCAGATCCGGTCTCCGGGGGCGGGGCGCAGGTCCACCTCGGGTGTGGCCAGGATGGCGTCGAGCCGCAGGCCGGGCACGGGGGTGCTCTCACCCACCAGCCCGGGGATCCGCGTCATGGGCAGGTCGGTGCCGGCGAGCGCCGCGACGCGGTCGGCGTCCGGGCCGGTGCAGTTGACCACCCAGTCGGCCTCCCAGCGCCGCGTGCCGGTCTCGACACCGGTGACGGCGTCGCCGCTGCGGATCAGCGCGTGTGCCCGCAGGCCGTACCTGATGTCGGCGCCGAGCGTGGCGGCGCGGTCGAGCAGGCGCTGGACGAAGAGCGGCGCGTCGTACCAGGCGCTCTGGTCGTGGACCACGAGCTCGCTCGCCGTGCACGCCGCCGGGTCGACGGCGGGGGCGAGTTCGCGCAGCTCGGAATGGTCGGCGATGCGGCAGGGATGGCCCCACGACTTGAGGCGGACGGCCCGCTCCCTGAGCCCCCGCCGGCTCTCCTCGCTGTCACCCCACTGGATGGCGGGCATGGGGTGCCGCCACGACGGGCCCCCGAGCTCCTCGGCCAGCGTGGCGTGCAGGGCTGCGCTGGCGCGGTTCAGCTCGTAGTAGGCGCGCGGGGTCTTCAGATGGGTGACGTCCATGGAGAAGGTCGCGCTGGAGGTTCCCGCGGCGGGGCCGCCGGCTTCGATGACGACGACCTGAGCCCCTGCGACGGCCAGGTGGTACGCGACGGAGGCGCCGAGCACTCCGGCGCCGAGAACGATGACGCGGGACACGTGGAGATCTTTCTTTCGGGGGTCAGAGGACCTTGCTGAGGAACGCCCGGGTGCGCTCGTGGCGGGGTTCGCCGAGCACGGCGCCGGGCGGCCCGGATTCGACGACGACCCCGTCGTCCATGAAGACGATCGTGTCGCACACCTCGCGGGCGAATCCCATCTCGTGGGTGACGATGATCATCGTCATGCCGTCCTCGCGTACGAGGTCGCGCATGACGTCCAGGACCTCGCCCACGAGCTCCGGGTCGAGGGCCGAGGTCGGCTCGTCGAACAGCATGAGATCGGGCCGCATCGCCAGGGCGCGGGCGATGGCGACGCGCTGTTGCTGGCCGCCGGACAGCTCGTCGGGGCGGCTGTGCGCCTTGTCGGCCAGCCCCACCCTGGCCAGCAGGGCGTGGGCGCGCTCGCGTACCTCGGCCTTCGGCTCCTTCTTGACCATGATCGGCGCCATCGAGATGTTCTCGAGCGCGGTCATGTGCGGGAAGAGGTTGAAGCGCTGGAAGACCATCCCGATGTCCACCCGCCGGGCGGCGATCACCTTGTCCGGCAGCTCGTAGACCTTTCCGTCGCGCTCCTCGTAGCCGATCAGCTGGTCGCGGAAGTAGAGGCGGCCGGCGTCGATGCGTTCGAGGTGGTTGATGCAGCGCAGGAAGGTGGACTTGCCGGACCCCGACGGGCCGATCAGGGCCAGCACCTCTCCCTCCGCGACCTCCAGGTCGATGCCTTTGAGCACGTCGAGCGTCCCGTAACGCTTGTGCACGCCTTCCGCGCGGACGAGGGCCGTCATCTGCTGAACCTGCGTTCGATGTAGTGCTGCCCGGCGTTCAGGACGGTCGTGGCCACGAGGTACCAGAAGCACGCCACGGTGAGCAGGGGGACCTGCTGGAAGTTCCGGGAGTAGATGCCCTGGATCGAGGTCAGGAGCTCCGGCACGGCGATGGCGAAGACGAGGGAGGTGGTCTTGAGCATGGAGACCACCTGGTTGCCGGTCGGCGGGATGATGACCCGCATGGCCTGGGGAAGAATGATCTTCCGCAGGGTCTGGAAGCGGGTCAGGCCCAGGGCGTGGGCCGCCTCCGTCTGGCCGTGGTCGACGGAGGTGATGCCGGCGCGCACGATCTCGGCCATGTAGGCCGCCTCGTGCAGGCCGAGACCCAGCACCGCCGCGGTGAGCTGGGTGATGATCAGGTTGGTGTCGAACTCCAGGAACGTCGGCCCCCAGGGCACACCGAGCCCGATCTTCGGCACCACCGCGGACAGGAAGTACCAGAACAGCAGCTGCACCAGCAGCGGCGTGCCGCGGAAGACCCAGATGTAGAACGCGCTCAGCGCCGACAGCAGGGGGTTGGGCGACATCCGCAGCACGGCCAGCACGACGCCGCCCGCGACGCCGACGACCATGGCGAGCACCGTGAGCAGCAGCGTGGTGCCGAGCCCGCTCAGGACCGCGGGGGAGAAGAGGTACTCGCCGACCACCTTCCACTCCATGCGCGGGTTGGCCAGCCACCCCTGCAGCAGGAAGATCACCACGAAGCCGAGGACGGCCGCGCTCACCCAACGCCCCGGATGGCGGAGCGGGACGGCCTGGATCCGCTCCTGCGACGCCGCAGGAGCGGTCTGCCCGGTCGTGGTCACGACTCGCCGCCGTTGATCACGGCCTTGTCGAGTGCGCCCGTCGACATCTGCCACTTGGCGAGGATCTTGGCGTAGGTGCCGTTCTCCATCAGCTTCTGCAGCGCCTGCTGCACGGCCTTGGCCAGGTTCTGGTCCTCCTTGTTGACGAGGATCCCGTACGGCAGGTAGCGGTAGGGCTCGCCCACCTGCTTCATCCGGCCGCCGGACTGGGCGGCCTGGTAGGTGATGGTGGGGGTGCCGCCGATGAAGGCGTTGGCCCGGCCGGTGGAGACGGCCTGCAGACAGCCGACCGTGTCGGGGAACACCAGCACCTGGACCGCCGGTTTGCCCGCGTCCGTGCACTTCTTCTTCTGCTGCTCGGCGTCGTCGGCCTGGGCGGTGCCCTGCTCGACGGCCGCCGTCTTCCCGCAGAGATCGTCCAGCGACTTGATCGCCTGCGCGTCCTTGTCCTGGACCAGCAGCGAGCTGCTGGTCTTGAAGTAGTCGACGAACGTGACCTTCTCGCGGCGTTCCGGCTTGTCCAGCATCGCCTGGATGGCCAGGTCGTAGCGGCGTGCCTGCACGCCGGCGATGAGGCTGTCGAAGCTGGCCTGGTTGAACGTCACCTCGACGCCGAGCACCTGGCCGATGGCCTTCATCAGCTCGGGTTCCAGGCCGATGACCGTCTTGTTGTCGGTGTCGAGGAAGACCAGCGGCGGGTAGTTGTGACCCGCCGCCACGTTGAGCGTCCCACTCTTCTTGATCTTGTCAGGCAGAAGGCCGTTCAGTTCCTGACTCTTCTGCTGTGCCGGGGCGGCCGCCTGGGAAGCGTCGCCTCCGGAGCAAGATGTCAGGGACAGGAGTCCCGCCAGGCCGAATGCGGCGGCTGTTCGGGTGAACCGCATGGCGCAGGACACCCCCTCTCGCGCTTGGTGCTGCGTTCCGTAAAGACCAATATTGGGGGTCCGTTTAGATACGACAAGGTGAGCGAGCATGCGCATTGGTGCACATCCTGTTCAGTCTTCCTTATCCTCTTTTCCGGCCTCCCCAGTTCGCCGACCTTGGTGATCGGTCGCGCCGCCTCATGAGGCTCGGGGTCTGGTGATGCTTACGGCCGGACTGTTAAGTTGGGCCGATGCTTACCCCGGCCCAGTTGCAGGCGATCCGTGAGGTGGTCGCCACCGGCTCGCTCAGGACTGCCGCCAAGCGCCTCGGATTCACCCCGTCGGCCATCTCGCAGCAGGTCTCCTCGCTGGAGCGGACCCTGGGCGTCCAGCTGTTCGAGCGCCTGCCGCGCAGCATCCGGCCCACGGCGGCGGGGGCCGAGCTGGCCCGCAAGGCCTCCCGGCTGCTGGCCGATCTTGAGGCGGCGGAGGAGGAGATGCGCTCTTTCGCGTCCGCCCACCGGGGCAGGTTGCGGCTCGGCAGCTTCTGGTCCGCCGGGTTCCGGCTGGTGCCCGCCGTACTGGCCGAGTTCCTGCGCGACCGGCCCAACGTGGACATCCGCTACGAGGAAGGCGATCCGCACCGGACCATTCCCGCCGTGAACGACGGGCGGCTCGACCTGGCCGTGGTCTTCGAGTACGGCATGGTGCCGCACACCCGGCCGAAGGACCTGACCATGACGTTGATCATGGAGGAGCCGCTCTACGTGCTCGTGCCGACCGGCCATCGGCTGGCCACCCGCAAGCGCATCCAGTTCGGCGAGCTGTCGGCCGAACGATGGATCTCCTACACCGAGGGCATGGACGCCGCGCTCAACCTGTCGCACATCTGCGCGGCCAGCGGCTTCGACCCCGACGTGCTGTTCCGCACCAACGACTACAACCTGCCCTTCGAGCTCGTACGCAAGGGGCTGGGGGTGGCGATCGTGCCGGAGCTGGCGATGATCGAGTCACGCGACGTGTGCGTGTTCCGGCTCGGCGACCCCTCCCAGGTCCGCCGGGTCTTCACCGTGTGCCGCGCCACCGACCCCAACCCCCTGCTCGCTCACGCGACGAACATGCTCATCAACGCCGCCGAGTCCCTGCACCAGCGCACGGACCTCCCCGTCGCCGTATGACCGCCGGGAGGCGCACGCCGCCGCCACCCCCGGCGCGCCGGACGCCTCCCGGGCGGCGGGCCTTACGGTGTGGGCGCCGGGCCGAGCAGGGGCTCGATGGACTCCCACGCCGGAGGCTCGGGCCACCCGCCCTCGCCCGCCGCGGTCGAGCCCGCCTCCAGGCCGAGGACCGCGCAGGCCAGCAGGTGCTCGCCGGGCTGCAGGTCGCCCTTCAGGGTGGGGATCGTGGTGTGCGGGACCAGCACGTTGGTGCCGGGCAGGGCCGTGACGAGGGCGCCCTCCCGCCGCCCTGACAGGTCCTCGATCACGCACAGGCCGTCCGGCGAGTCGAGCCTGGCCCACCCGGGACCGGTGTCGACGCGGGTGGGCGGCCGGTCCCGGTCGACCGCGAAGGCGCCCTCGGCCGTGCGCAGCGCCCGCCCGGTCCTGATCCGGTGCACCCGTACGTGCCACGGCGACCGCGCCACCAGCCAGGTCTCGATCTCCACGTCGTCCCAGGGCGTCCAGCGCGCGTGCAGCACGCCGTCGGCGGCGGAGACGTGGTCCGGCAGCTCGCACGGCCGCCAGTGCTCGCCGTCCTCGCTGAGCGCCAGCGTGCTGTCGAAAGCGCCCTGTTCGAGCCCGTACGTCCCGGCGGGCACGCTGAAGCCGAACCGCGTGGAGTAGGCGAACTTGGCGTACTTGGCCGCGCCGTGCCGCGCCCACGGGTTGCGCTGCCCCGCGCTCAGCATCACCACGTGCCGCCCCTCCTCGCAGCGCATCAGCGCCACGGCCGCCTCCGGCTGGGTGCTGACCTCGGGCAGCGGGGGCGCGTCTGCCTCCTTGGCGGCCCAGAACGGGTGCTCGGCGGGCAGGGCGAGCGGCAGGAACGCCTTCATCGCCCAGTAGGGCGAGCCGGGCGCGTTGTACTGCTCGGCCATGTGCGGCTGGGGGTAGCCGTAGCCGATGGTGAGCAGCCCCGCGGTGTCGCGGACGGGCTGCCGGCCCCACCAGCGCAGGTTCCGCAGCAGGTGCCCCTTGGTCACCTCCCAGGGCAGCGCCTCGACCCCGGCGAAGGCCAGCGCCCCCCAGAACGCCGACTGCGCGAAGCGGTAGGTCAGGCTCCTGCCGAACGGCACGGCGACCCCCTCGCTGGTGAACCAGTGCTGGAAGTCGTGGGCGTAGGCCGCCGCCCGCGCGCGGAAGCGCTCGGCCCTGGCCCGGTCGTCGCCGAGCGCCGCGTAGATGAGGCCGTAGTAGTGCATGGCGAACGGGATGTAGTAGTCGCGCTGCCACGTGGGCCCGTCGGAGTACCACCCGCCTCCGAGGTCGAACTGCTCCAGCCGGTCGAGCCTGGCCGTGTTGGCGTCGCGGTCGTGGGAGACCCCGACGCGGTCCAGCCCGAGCCCCACCATGACCGGGAAGAACAGCCAGTTGTTGTTGTTCGGCTCCACGGTGACCGCGTGCCGCAGCCAGGCGGCGACCGTGTCGCGCTGCCGGCCGGTCAGCGGGTCCCAGATCTGCTCGGGGGCCAGGGCGAGCGCCAGGCCGATGGCGGCGGTCTCGACCAGCCGCTGGTTCCGGTCGAAGGCCGCGCCCCAATAGTCGGGGTGCTCGGGGTCGGTCCCGGCGGCGAGCCCGGCGCTCCAGAGCTCCCAGTGGTCGAACGTCCCGCCGCCGGCCGTCAGCGGCGCCAGCCCCCACAGCGGGCGGGCAAACGCTTCCAGCTCGGAGGACGCCCGGTCGTAGTGCGCCGTGTTGAACCCCAGCCGCAGCCGCCCCCCGCCCGGGCTGAACCGGGTGATCAGCGGTTCGACCAGGTCAAGAACCTGACGCCGCAGGTCGTCTCGGTCGTTGCCAGGCCGTCCTGCGCGGTCGTCGGTGTCCACGGGCTCCCTCTTCTCCGCTGGAAAGCGCTTTCAGAGACAGGTTTCCCGCCGCCGCCCTCACTTGTCAACCGTGCGATCACGTGGCGGTGCCGTGCTGTCACGCACGTGCAACTCCATCGGCAGGTAGACCGGCTCCCCGTCGTGCCCCTCGGTCATGAGAGCCTCCAGGATCTCGGCCGCCTGCCTGCCGAGCTGCCCGCGGGGCACCGACACCGTGGTCAGGCTCGTGTGCGCCACGTGGTCCAGCGCGATGTCGTCGAACCCGACCACCGACAGGTCCTCGGGCACCCGCACCCCGAGCTCGCGCATCCGGGTCACCGCCCCCAGGGCCACCAGGTCGTTGTAGGTGGTGAGCGCGGTGGCGCCGGTGCCGGCCACCTCGGCGGCGGCCTCGTACCCGCTGCGGCTGGTGGACCCGCACGGCAGGATCGTGACGGAGATGCCGAACGCCCTGGCCGCCTCCAGCGCCCTGATCCGCTCGGAGTTGGCCCAGGACACCTCGGGCCCGCTCAGGTAGGCGACCCGGCGGTGGCCGAGCTGCGCCAGATGGCCGCAGATCAGCATCATCCCGCCGAAGAAGTCGGCGGAGACGGCGGGCGCGGCGAGGCCGGGGACGATCCGGTCGAGCAGGACGAGCGGGTGGTCCCGGGCGGTCAGCACGACCAGGTCGGCGCGCTCCATGCGGGAGGAGCAGAGCAGCACCCCGTCGCAGCTGCGCATCAGGTCCTCGACCAGGTCGTGCTCGATCGCGGGGTCGTCGTCCGACTCCATGACCATGACGCGGCGCCCGTGGGAGCGGGCGACGGCCGAGACCGCCTTGAGCACGTCGGGAAAGTAGGGGTTGGCCAGGTTGGGGACCAGCACGCCGACCGTGCCCCACTCCCCGCGGGCCAGGCCCTGCGCCGCGGCGTTGGGCCGGTAGCCCAGCTGCCTGACCGCGTCGTGGACGCGCGCCGCCAGCGAGGGGTCGACCTTGGCCGTGCCGTTGAGCACGCGGGAGACGGTCGAGGGTGACACTCCCGCCGCCGCCCCGACGTCGCTGATCGTCACCCGGGACGGGCGGCCCTGCCGCAGATTACGCACCCGCTCCTCCTCCCTCAGTGGAGCGCCCGTCAGCCGAGCAGCCCGCGTAGATGGTCAAGGTCGCGCCGTACGGCCGCCGTCGGGTCGGCCGTCGGGTAGTGGACGTGCAGCGACAGCGACCCGGTGTAGCCGCGGGCGCGCAGCCCGGGGACGATCTCCGGCCAGGGGACCACGCCTCCGTCCGCGAACGGCTGCCACTCGCACACCCAGCCGTCGGCGGTGGAGCGCCAGACGGCGTTCTTCACTCCCATGCAGGCCATCCGATCGCCCAGCAGGTCGACGTTGAGCGCCCATGCCTCGCTGCCCTCCTTGGCCTGGTTGCCGGGGTCGGCGTAGAAGCGCACGTCGTTCAGGTCGCCGGCGAGCGCGAGGGCGAGCGACGCGGATGGATGGATCGTACCGTGATGCAACTGGACCGCCAGCCGCGTGCCGTGCCGGGCGGCGAGGTCGGCCAGGCGCGACAGCGCGGCCCTGGACTCCTCCAGTTGACGGCGGTATCCGGCCGCGGGGTCGTAGCGGTAGAAGCCCGCCCGTACGAGGGGGACGCCGCTCTCGCCGCAGGCCGCGATGATCCGTTCGGCGTCCGCGCCGACGTCGAGCAGGTCGGTGGTGACGACGTCGAGGGTGAGCCCGCGGCTCTTCAGCTCGGCGGCGACGACGGCGATGCCGCCGGGGTCGGCGGGGCTGACCGTCTGCCCCTCGCGCACGAGGAGGTCCGCCCCGTCGGCGCCCAGCGAGGCCAGGTTCTCGGCCAGCAGGGCGGGGTCGATGGGGCCGAAGGGCTTGGTGAAGGCGAGCAGGCGCACACGTACTCCCGAAGTCAGAAAGCGCTTGTAGAGATTCTTTCCGACACGCCGATCGCCGACGCACCGGAGTCGAAGAGTGCCAGGAAAACGAGCATATTTCAGGCGTCCATCGACGGTAAGGGCCATCGGCAGACAGGCCCCATGACTGAGCATCGATCTGAAACCGCTTTCTCACAAGTCTTGAATCGGACTGTGACCGGGGTTACTCTCGACCCACCTTCGGGCAAGCGCTTACCAAGTGCCCGAGTGCCCCTCTGACCTCCGTCTCTCGGGAGGGCTTCATGAACCCCCATCGGCCAGCGGTGATCACCGCAGCCCTGGCGTCACTGCTCGTGGCGGCCTGCGGCACATCGACCAACAGCAGCAGCGGTGGCGGCGGCTCGCAGACCACGCTGCAGATCTGGGACTTCTCCGCCGAACAGGTGAACTTCCACAAGGACATCGGCGCCGAGTTCACCAAGGAACATCCGAACATCAAGATCGACTGGCGCTCGATCACCCAGGCCGAGTACATGAAGACCCTGCCTCTGGCCTTCCAGAGCAACCAGGCGCCGGACATGTTCTACTGGAACGCGACCGGGCTGTCCCAGCTGCTGGACCAGAAGTGGATCAGCCCGCTCAGCCCGGGCGGCACCGTCCCCGCGGACTTCGCCAAGCGCTGGCCGGACGGGTCCTTCCTCGAAGGCATCAACATGCAGGACGGGAAGACGTACGGCTTCCCGTTCTCGGAGAACCTCTACTGGGGCTCCGGCTACATGTTCCTCAACAAGCAGGTCTTCCAGCAGGCCGGGCTGGACGTCAACAACCCGCCCAAGACCTGGAGCGACCTGAAGAACACCTGCGCGCAGATCAAGGCCAAGACCAAGGCACAGTGCATCGCCGCGCCCACCAAGGGCGTGGACATGCAGCGGATCTGGTTCGGGCTGATCAGCAGCGTCTCGACGGACGAGTTCTTCGACTACAAGACGGGCAAGTTCGACCTGACCGAGCCCGCGCAGCAGAAGACCTTCACCTTCATCCAGGAGCTCAACAAGGCCGGCTACCTGGCGCCGGGCACCAACGACAAGAACTTCTCCCGCCAGCAGTTCGCCGCCGACCAGGCCGGCATCATGTTCGACGGCACCTGGCTGCCGAGCGTGTGGGCCAGCCAGGGCTTCACCAGCGACAAGTACGTGGTGGCGCCGCGCCTCAACCCCGACGGGGGACAGACCGGCGCGGCCGGCCGCAGGTACGACACCAACAAGTACTGGGTCAGCTCGCAGACCAAGAACCCCGACGCCATGTGGACGTTCATCCAGTGGATGACCGACCCCGACGGCTACTTCGTCAAGCAGTACTACAAGAGCGCCTTCGGCACGCTGGCCTACGTCGACAACGACAAGATGGTCACCGACCCGGCGCTCCGGCAGATCATGAAGATCGGAGCGTCGCCGGGCTACCGGGTCCAGCTTCCCGTCCCGCTGCTCAAGTGCCCCGACATCGCCAAGTCCAAGGCGTACGTCAACGCGCTGGCCAAGAACCCCGACGGGGAGTGGGCGGCCATGGGCGAGGCGCTGGTCACCGGCCAGCCCCTGGCGTCCGTGGGCGCCGCCATCGTCAAGCAGCGGCAGGCCGCCCTGGAGGAAGGGCTCAAGCAGGAGGCGGCCGGCGGGCTGAAGGTGTCGATGGACTGCTACACCTTCCCCGACTGGGACTACACGAAGGACTTCACCAAGGACATGTACCCGAGCTGACTCTCCCGCGTGAGGACATCCATGACAACCACCGCCCCCGCCCCGGCACCGGGCAGGGAGAAGGTGACGGACCGGGCGCCCGCCGGGCGCGCGCCCGAACGCGCCGATCACTCCCGCGAGCGCGTCCGCGGCCTCGACCGGGTCTGGCTGCTCGTCTTCCTGGTCCCCTTCCTCCTGCTGTACCTCGGCTTCACCATCTGGCCGCTGGTCGCGACGGTCTACTACTCCTTCTTCGACTGGTCGGGTATCGGCCCCATCGAGAACTTCGTCGGGGCAGGCAACTACGGCTCGATCCTGGTCGACCCGCTGTTCTGGGTCTCGGTCGCCAACACGCTGGTCTTCGCCCTGCTGACCACCGTCATCAAGCTCCCGATCTCGCTGGTGGCGGCGATCCTGCTCACCCGCAAGTGGCTGCGCGGCAAGCGCTTCTTCCGGACCATGTTCTTCGCGCCGCTCATCATCCCCGTCGCCATGGCGGGCCTGGTCTTCACCTACCTGCTCAACCCGTCCAACGGCGCGCTGAACGCGATCCTGCGTGACCTCGGCCTGGTCGACCAGGGGTTCGACGTGTTCGCCAACCGGTGGAGCGCGCTGCTCGTGCTCGTGCTCGTCTCGGTCTGGCAGATCTTCGGGCAGTACATGATCTACTGGATCGCGGCGCTGCAGAACGTGCCGGAGGAGGTCTACGAGGCGGCCGCCATCGACGGCGCGAGCGAGTGGAAGAAGCTCACCCGCATCACGCTGCCGATGATCAGGCCGGTCGCCGTGATCATCACCCTGCTCGGCCTGGTGAACGCCATGCACGTCTTCGGCCTCGTCGTCACGCTCACCGCGGGCGGGCCGGGCACCAGCACGTACGTGGTGTCGTACTTCATCTACCAGAACGCCTTCGGCGCGGTGCCGTTCGCCTACGGCTACGCCTCGGCCGCCGCGCTGCTGTTCTCCGTCATCGCCTTCGTCCTGGTCACCGCCCAGGGCGTCGCCGTCCGCCGGGCCCAGCGGCTCAGGAAGGAGTACGGCGTCTGATGGCCACGATCACTCAGGCCACCAAGCGGCGCAGCCATGCCGTGCGGGCCAACCTCATCGCCCTGCCGATCCTGCTGGTCGTCGGGCTCGTGTGGGTCTATCCGTTCCTGTGGACGATCTCGGCGGCGTTCAAGACCCAGGCCGGGATGTTCACCAGCGGCGCGAGCCTGATGCCCGACCAGCTGAACTTCGACAACTTCGTGCGGGCCTGGGTCAACGCCGGGTTCTCCGGATACTTCTTCAACACGGTGCTCTACTCGGTCGCCTCGACCCTCATCGAGCTGGTCAAGGCGGCTCTGTGCGGCTACGTGCTGGCCAGGTACGAGTTCCCCGGCCGCACCCTGCTCTACCGGATGATCGTGGGGACCCTGTTCATCCCCGTCGCCTCGATCATCGTCCCGCAGTTCGTGCTGCTCGAGAACCTCGGCCTGCTGAACACGCGGGCCGGGGTCATCCTGGCCATGTCCGGCGGCGCCGGCGCGCTCTACGTCCTGCTGTTCGTCGGGTTCTTCTCCAGCGTCCCGAGCGACCTGTTCGAGGCGGCCAAGCTCGACGGGGCCGGCTTCCTCAAGACGTTCGGCCTCATCCTCCCGCTGGCCAAGCCGGTCATCGCGGTGGTGGTCATCTTCCAGTTCATCAGCAGCTGGAACGAGTTCAACATCCCGCTGGTGTTCACGCTCGGCCAGCCCGACCTGCAGAACCTCGCCGTCGGGATGCTGTCCTTCCAGGGCGAGCACGCCACCGACTGGACCGGGTTCGCCGCCGGGATGACGATCTCGTTCCTGCCGATGCTGATGATCTTCCTTTTCTTCCAGAACTACTTCACGCGCGGCCTGGCCGGCGCCACGAAGGGGTGACAGACCGCTTGGAGATGAGGCACGGGGCGTTCGCCTACACCTGGGACCTGGTGGGCGACCCCGCGGCGGCCGAACGCATCGCCGAGCTCGGCGTGAGCACGGTGACCCTGCAGGCCGCGTACCACTCGGTCCGGGCCACCACCCCGTGGCATCCGCGCCACCGCATCGTGCAGGCCGACCACGCGGCGGCCTACTTCCGGCTGCGCCCCGACCGCTGGCGCGGGCGGCTGCGGCCGTACCCGCCGAGCTGGGGGGTGCCGGACGAGGACAGGTTCGGCACGGCGCTGGCCGCGCTGGCGGGGGCCGGGCTGCGGGCCGAGGCCTGGATGGTGCTCACGCACTCCTCGGTGCTGGGCCGCGAGGCACCCGACCTGACGGTCAGGAACGCCTACGGCGAGTCCTACCCCTACGCGCTCTGCCCCGCCCAGCCGGCCGTCCACGACTACGCGCTCACCCTCGTGAGCGAGGTCTGCGAGCAGTACGACGTGCCCGCGCTGATGCTGGAGGCGTGCGGCTGGCTGGGCGCGGAGCACGCCGGCCACCACGAGAAGACCTCCGGCGCCTACCTGTCCGCCTGCGGCCGGGCGCTGCTGTCGCTCTGCCTCTGCCCGGCCTGCCGGGCGGGGCTGGCCGGGCGGGGCCTGGACGTCGAGGAGTTGGCGCGCGACGTGCGCGCCGCCGTGGACGGAGAGCTCCAGCGGGGCGTCCCGGCCGGGGCGAGCCTGGGCGACGCGCTCGGCCACGAGCGCGCCCAGGCTCTGTACGATCACCGCGGCCGCGTCATCGGCGACCTGGTCCGCGCCGTGGCGGCGCCGGCCGGCGGACGCGAGCTGCTGCTCATGGCCACCGACGACCCGCAGGTCACCGGCCCCGACGTGGGGATCGACCTGGCCTGCTTCGACGCGCCGGTCGACGCGTACGTGCTCAAGTGCTGGGGCCCGGAGGAGGCGGCCCTGGCCCAGGTGAAGGCCGCGGCGAGTCGCACCGGGGTGCCCCTCGTCGCCAACCTGACCGTGCTGGAGGACGGCCACGCCCGGGTCCCGGCCCTGGCCGCCGACCTGGTCGCCGCGGGAGCGCGGCAGCTACGTTACTACCACGCCGGGCTGGGCTCACCCGCCCGCCTGGCCAGCGTGCGGGCGGCGGCTCGCTTGAAGGAGAGACAATGCTGAACGGCGTGTACGTGATGGACCCGAACCGCTTCGACGACGTCTACGGCCCGCAGGCCCGAGAGGCGATCGAGCGGCACCTGGCCATCGCCTCGCCCCCGCTCACCGCCGACCAACTCACCCCCGACGTGCTGAGCGACCTCGACGTGCTGGTCACCGGGTGGGGAGCGCCCAAGCTGGACCCCGACCTGCTCGCCGCCGCGCCCAAGCTCTCGCTGGTGCTGTACGGGGCGGGCTCCATCCGCTCGATGGTCACCCCGGAGATGTGGGCCAGGGGAGTGCGGGTCACCTCGGCGGCCACGGCCAACGCCGAGCCCGTCGCCGAGTTCGCGCTCTCGCAGATCCTGTACGCGCTCAAGCACGGCTGGCGCTACGTGCTGGCCGCCCGCGCCGCCGCCGCCACCGCCCCGCGCGGGCCCGAGCTCGGGGCGTACGGCGCGACGGTCGGGCTGGTCTCGCTCGGCGCCACGGGCCGGGCCACGGCGCGGCTGCTCGCCCATCACCGCCTCGACGTGCAGGCCTATGACCCGTACGCCGACCCGGAGCAGGCCGAGCAGCTCGGCGTGCGCCTCGTCGGACTGGCGGAGCTGTTCGCCACCTCCGACGTGGTCAGCCTGCACTCGCCGCTCACCCCTGAGACGCACCGCATCGTCGGCACCGAGCTGCTGGAGTCGATGAAGCACGACGCCACCCTGATCAACACGGCGCGCGGCGGCCTCGTCGACGAGGCCGCGCTCGTGGACGTGCTGAGCCGGCGGACCGACCTGTTCGCCGTCCTCGACGTCACCGAGCCCGAGCCGCCCGTCGCCGGGTCGCCGCTGTTCACGATGCCCAACATCGTCGTCACCCCGCACGTGGCGGGCAGCCTGGGCCACGAGCGCCGCCGCCACGGGGAGGCGATGGCCGACGAGCTGGCCCGCTACGTCGCCGGGGAGCCGCTGCTGTACGAGATCACCGAGTCCGGCCTGGCGAGAAGGGCATGAGCAGCGTCACCCTGGTGCTGCTGCCGCCGCACGATCCGGCCACCGCGGGCTGGCGGGCCCGGCTGGAGCAGGCGGTGCCGGAGCTCGTCGTGCTCCAGCCGGACACCCAGGAGGAGGCGGCGCACGCGCTGGCGGAGGCCGACGCCGCCTACGGCACGCTGCCCGCGGACCTGCTGGCGCACGCCGGTCGGCTGCGCTGGTTGCAGGCCCCGCAGGCCGGGCCGCCTCCGGGGTTCTACCATCCGGCCCTGGTCGCGCACCCGGCGCAGGTCACCAACATGCGTGACACCTACACCGACCACGTGGCCGCGCACGCGCTGGCGCTCGTGCTCGCGCTGGCCAGGGGCCTGCCCAGGTACGTCCGCGAGCAGGCCCGCGCGCGCTGGGCGCCCGACTGGGAGCCCGGCGCCGTGCTCTCCATGAGCGAGGCCACCGCCCTGGTGGTGGGGGTCGGGGCGGTCGGGGCCGAGGTCGGCAGGCTGCTGGCGGCGTTCGGCACCAGGGTCGTGGGCGTGGACGCCCGGCGCGGCGGCCCCGTGCCGGGCTTCGCCGAGCTCCTGCCGGCCGACGCCCTCGACCGGCTGCTTCCCGAGGCGGACCTGGTCATCCTCACCGTGCCGCACACGCCCACGACCGAGGGCCTGATGGACGCGCGGAGGCTGGCGCTGGCCAAACCCGGGGCGTACGTCGTCAACATCGGCCGCGGGCCCACCATGCGGCTCGACGACCTGGCCGCCGCCCTGTCCGAGGGGCGCCTGGCCGGCGCGGCCCTGGACGTCTTCGAGACCGAGCCGCTGCCCGCCGATCACCCGCTCTGGCGGCGTCCCGACGTGCTCATCACCCCGCACGTGGCGGGCGTGGGGCCGCATGCCGACGAGCGGCGCTTCGCCGTACTGCTGGAGAACGCCCGGCGCTTCGTGGACGGGCGGGAACTGATCAATCTGGTCGACAAGTCCGAATGGTACTGATCACGTGAATCGGATAGCACGCGTCGAGAGCTTCACCGTTGCCCTGCCCTCGCTGCGCGACTTCGCCGTCGCGGGCGGGTCCGTCGTCCAAGGAGGCCGTCCGGCCATCAGAGTGCTGGTGAAGGTCACGGCCGACGACGGAGCCGTCGGGTGGGGCGAGGCCACCCCGATTCCCTCCTGGACGTACGAGACCACCGAGTCCATCGTCTCCACCATCGAGGGCTACCTGGCCCCGGCGGCGGTCGGCCGTCCGCTGTGGGATCTGGACGGGCTCTGCCGCGCCTTCGACCGCACCATCAGCAAGGGCTTCTCGATCGGCATGCCGCTGGCGCGCGCGGCGGTCGACGTGGCCTGCCACGACGCCTTCGCCCGCAGCCGCGGCCTGTCGCTCGGCGAGCTGTGGGGCCGGCGCAGGCGCGACACCATCGAGCTGGCCTGGATCGTGGCCACCGAGTCGGCGGAGGTGGCCGCGGACTCGGTGGCCGAGGGCCGCGCGCACGGCTACCGCCACGTCAAGGTCAAGCTCGGCCTGCACACCGAGGACGAGGACGTGGCGATCGTGGAGGCGGTGCGCGCCGCCGCCCCCGACGCCGTGCTCTGGGTGGACGCCAACCAGGGCTACACGGCCGCCGCCGCGCTCCGGGTGGCCAGGCGCCTGGTCGACCTGGACGTCGCCGTCTTCGAGCAGCCGTTGCCGTCCAACGACGTCGCAGGGCTGCGCCGCCTGCGCGACGCCAGCCCCATCCCGGTGGCCGTGGACGAGAGCCTGCGCCACCCGAGCGACCTGGCGACGTTCGTCCGGCTGGACGCCATCGACGTCGCCGTCGCCAAGGTGCAGCGCTGCGGCGGCCTGACGCTGGCGCTGCGCCAGTGCCAGCTCGCCGAGGACTGCGGCCTGGCGATCATGGGCTCGGGGCTCACCGAGTCCGACGTCGGGCTGGCCGCCTCGCTCCACCTGTTCGCCGCGTTCGGCGTGGACACGCCGGTCGACCTCAACGGCCGCCAGTTCATCACCAGCCCCTACGCCACGGATCCGGTCATCACCGTCGCCGACGGCGTCGCCCACGTGCCCACCGGCCCCGGCCTGGGGATCGGCGTGGACGAGGACGCGGTCCGCGCACTCGCTCTCGGAGCCGGCCCGCGCGTGTTCACGTGACCGCCTTGAGGTCGAGCACCCAGAGCGTGTCGCCGGCCTAATCGTCGGAGCGCCGCGCGAACGAGGCCGCGGATCCAGGAGGAGGCCGGTCAGGCGGTGGGGGCCGGGCGGCGTGGGGCCCGCAGCCCGAGCGCGCGCCGGCCGGCCTCGACGAGGTGCTGGAGCAGGGCGTCGTCGTCGACCTGGATCAGCGCCGGGCCGGCCGCGGCGGCGATGCCGGCCAGCACCACGGTGGCGTTGACGTACCCGGCCGGGCCGGGGGTGACGTCGGCGAGGATGGTCAGCTGGCGGTTGATCAGGTCGCGGGTCTCCGGCTGGCCGCGCAGCAGGTCGATCGCTCCGGGGTCGGTGGCGAGGACGGCGACCACGGCCCGGTGCTCCACGGCGAGGGTGGCGTAGCCGGTGAGCAGGTGCTCGGCGCGTGCGTGGGGGGTGCGTTTCGTCTCGGCCGACTCGACGGCGGCCCGCAACTGGCGCAGCGCGGGCTCGACCACCGCGCTGAGCAGTTCCTCGCGGGTGCGGAAGTGGTGGTAGACGGCGGCCTTGGTGATGCCCATCTCGTCGGCGATCATCTGGAGCGACGTGCCCGCGAAACTGTGCTGGGCGAACAGGCGAACCGCGACGTCGATGAGACGCTGCCGGGTGTCGGGTGCGATGGACCCCTTTCGAGCGGTTCTCACTGTCACGTCTGCTCCTTCGGGCGCTGTCCGATCTCTCTGAGGCTCCGATCCTAGCTTGCCGATCGGCAAGCTTCCAACCTGCCGATCGGCAAGTGATTTAGCTCACAAGTGCTGGCTCTTCACCTAGCCGATCGGCTAGGAATGTGCTTGTCGATCGGCTAGGCCGTGCCGAGATCGAGACGAGGCGAAGGAGAGACACATGACAGCTGCCACGAGCCAGGCGACGGCGTCCGCCCCCGGCTACCCGATGCCCAGGGACAGCGGCTGCCCGTTCCACCCACCGGCGGACGTGCGGCGGCTGACCGCCGAGAAGCCCGTCTCCAAGGTGCGGATCTGGGACGGCAGCACGCCATGGCTGATCACCCGGCACGCCGACCATCGGGAGCTGCTGAACGATCCGCGCATCAGCATCGACGAGAAGCTGCCCGGGTTCCCGCACATGACCAGAGGGCGGGCGGAGGCCGCGAAGGCCACCCCGGCCCTGATCGCCAACACCGACGCGCCCGAACACACCCGCCTGCGCCGGATGGTCAATGCCCCGTTCACCGTCAAGCGGGTCGAGGCCCTGCGCCCGGCGATCCAGAAGATCACCGACGATCTGATCGACTCCATGCTGGCCGGGCCGAAACCCGCCGACCTCGTCACCGCGCTGGGCCTGCCGGTGCCGACGCTGGTGATCAGCGAGCTGCTGGGCGTGCCGTACGGGGAGCACGAGTTCTTCCACCGCAACAGCACCGTCGCGGTGAGCCACAGCGCGTCGGCGCAGGAGGCGCAGGAGGCGGGCGCCGCGCTCTACGGCTATCTCGACGGCCTGCTGGGGCAGAAGCTGGCCGCTCCCGCCGACGACATGCTGTCGGAGCTGGCCGCCCGGATCAAGGCCGGCGAGATGACCCGCGCCGAGGCCGTCACCATGGGCGTGGCCGTGCTGATCGCCGGGCACGAGACCAGCGCCGGCATGATCTCCCTCGGCACGCTGCTCCTGCTGAGCCACCCTGAACAGCTCGCCGTGCTGCGCGACGCCGACGACCCGAAGGTGGTCGCGAACGCGGTCGAGGAGCTCCTGCGCTACCTGACGATCGTGCACACGGGAGTCCGCCGGATCGCCCTGGCGGACATCGAGATCGGCGGCCAGGTCATCCGGGCCGGGGACGGCATCGTCTTCGACGTGTCCGCCGCGAACTGGGACGCCGGCACGTTCCCCGAGCCCGAGCGGCTCGACCTGGGCCGGGCC
Organism: Nonomuraea sp. NPDC050153; assembly: GCF_044460125.1. Taxonomy (NCBI): domain Bacteria; kingdom Bacillati; phylum Actinomycetota; class Actinomycetes; order Streptosporangiales; family Streptosporangiaceae; genus Nonomuraea; species Nonomuraea sp. NPDC050153. The sequence goes on along the minus strand of NZ_JBITJQ010000009.1, from coordinate 72,406 downwards.
GCGCGGCAGCACCAGGCGTTCGGGTACGGGCCGCACCAGTGCCTGGGCCAGTCGCTGGCCCGCGTGGAACTCCAGGTCGTGTACGGCACGCTCTTTCGCCGCGTGCCGACACTCCGCCTGGCCGTGCCGATGGACGAGGTCCGGTTCGCGTTCGAAGGCATCGCGTACGGCCTGCGTTCCCTGCCCGTCACCTGGTGACCGACGAGTCTCAAGGAAGGAAGAGACCCCATGCGAGTGGAACTGGACGAACCGAAGTGCGTGGCGTCGGGGCAGTGCGTGCTGGCCGCCCCCGAGGTGTTCGACCAGCGGGACGACGACGGCGTCGCGGTCCTGCTGGACGAGACTCCCGCCGCCGAACTGCTGGACGGGGTCCGGGAGGCCGCGGCGATCTGCCCCGCGGCGGCGATCCGGCTGGTGGCGCGATGAAGCGGATCCTCGTCGTCGGCGCCTCGGCCGCCGGGCTGGCCGCGGCCGAGACCCTGCGCAGGGAGGGCTTCGGCGGCATGCTGACCCTCGTCGGCGACGAGCCGGCCGCCCCCTACGACCGCCCGCCGCTGTCCAAGCAGATCCTCTCGGGGGAGTGGAGCGCGACCCGGCTGCCGCTGCGCTCGCCCGCCGACCTCGACGCGCTCGACCTCGACCTGCGCCTCGGGGCCGCCGCGACAGGTCTTGACCTCGCCGAACGCACGGTGCGGCTGGCGGACGGCGCCGCGGTGCCGTACGACGGGCTGATCGTGGCCACCGGGGTGCGGCCGCGCCGCCTGCCCGGCCGGGGTGCGCACGTGCTGCGCACCCTGGACGACGCCCTGGCTCTGCGGGGGCGGCTGGGGCCCGGGCGGCGCCTGGCCGTGGTCGGCGCCGGGTTCCTCGGGGCGGAGGCCGCGGCGGTGGCCCGCGGCCTCGGCTGCGAGGTCACCCTCCTCGAACCGGCGCCGGTGCCGCTCGCCCACGCCCTCGGTGAACAGGTCGGGCGCGTGCTGTCCCGGGCCCACCTGGAGCACGGCGTGGACCTGCGCACCGGGGTCACCGTGACCGAGGCGGGCGAGGGCGGGGTACGGCTCGCGGACGGCGGGTCGGTCGAGGCCGACGAGATCCTGGTCGCCGTCGGCTCCCTGCCGAACACCGAATGGCTGGCCGGCAGCGGCCTGACGGTGGCCGACGGCCTGGTGTGCGACGAGTACTGCGCCGCCGCGCCGGACGTGTACGCCGCCGGGGACGTCGCCCGCTGGCACAACCCGCTGTTCGGCACGTCGATGCGGATCGAGCACCGCACCAACGCCGCCGAACAGGGCATGGCCGCCGCCCGCAACCTGCTCCACCCCGAGGCGCGCAGGCCGTTCGCCCCGGTGCCCTACTTCTGGTCCGACCAGTACGACATGAAGATCCAGGCGTACGGACACCTGCGCGGCCACGACGGCGTCGCCGTGGTGGAAGGAGACCTGGACGAACGCCGCTTCCTGGCCGCCTACCGCACCGGCGACCGCCTGACCGGAGTGCTCACGGTGGGCATGCCGCCCAAGGCGATCCGCCCCTGGCGGCAGGTGATCGCGACCGGCGCCGACCGGCACGGGGCCGACCGCCTCCCCGCCTCGGCCTAGCCATTCCCACCTCCGGAAAGAGAGTCTCCCCATGGCCACGATGAAGTCCGTCCGGACCGGCGCGCAGGGCACGGTCGACGTGGTGGACGTCGAACGTCCCGTCCCCGGCCCCAAGGACGCCCTGCTGCGGATCCGCGCCTGCGGCATCTGCGGCACCGACGTGACCTTCCTGCACCTCGGCGGCATGCCGCTGGGGCCGGGCGGGCAACTGGTCCCGATCCCGCTCGGACACGAGCCGGCGGGCGAGATCGTCGAGGTGGGCGCCGAGGTCACCACCCTGAAGGCCGGCGATCGCGTCGTCGTCAACCCGCAGTCCGCCCCCTCCGGCATCATCGGCTGCGGCGGCGCGCAGGGCGGCATGAGCGAATACCTGCTCATCGAGGACGCCGTCGCGGGCCAGAGCGTCGCGGTGCTTCCCGACGCGGTGCCGTTCGCCGTCGCCGCGCTCAACGAACCCATGGCGGTCGCCCGCCACTGCGTCAACCGCTCCGGGGCCGGACCGGGGGACAAGGTCCTGGTGTTCGGCGCCGGGCCCATCGGCCTGGGCGCCGCGATCTGGCTGAAGCTGCGCGGGGTCGAGCACGTGGTCGTCGCGGACGTCATCCCGGGCCGCCTGGAGACGGCCCTGGCCGTCGGGGCGGACGCCGTCATCGACTCCTCGCGCGAAGACGTGGCCGCGCGCCTGACGGAACTGCACGGTGAGAGCGCCGACTCCCTGGGCCGCCCCCGCCCCGGCACGGACATCTACATCGACGCCGCGGGCGTGGCCGCCGTCGTCAACACGGCGCTGTCGTCGGCGAAGTGGGGCGCCAAGCTGGTCACGGTGGCCGTGCACAAGAAGCCCGAGCCCATCGACCTGGGCGCGATCCTCGGCAGCGAGCTGACCATCCTAGGCTCCCAGGGCTACCCTACGGAGATCTTCGAGGTGACGCAGGAGATCGTGCGGCACCAGGAGCGCTTCGCCCGGCTGATCAGCCACACCGTTCCCTTCTCCGAGGTGGAGCGCGCCTTCGAGCTCACCCTGACGCCGGGGGCGGCGGAGAAGGTGGTGGTGACCTTCGACGATCACCCGGGGGCAAGCTCGACGATTTGAGCCTGGTTTGTGGCTTTGATGACGTTGTTCGGGTGGTCCGGATGGCAGCGTGAATGGATGGGGGTTCATCCCGGGGGGAGGAGACATGACGAGATGCCGGGTTCCGTGTGTCCTTCTCGTCTCGGCCATGGCCGTCGTGCCGGTGCCCGAGGCCGCGGCGGCGCGACAGGCGCAGTGTCCTTCACCGGGCCCCTCGCCGGCCGCGGGCGATGGCCAGGCGGGCGGGCTCGAAGGTCACCGAGTTCCCCGGCGGCTCCCACCTCACGCTCATCTCGCACCCCGACGCCGTGACGCGGGTGATCGAGGACGCGATCTGCTCCGTACGCTGAATCCGGAGATCCCGCTCCCGCGAACAACACAGAGAAGGGGACCCTGATCATTCGCGGAGGGCGCTCGTGGGCGGTTCACCGGGGGAGAGATGCGCGCAACGGATCGTGGTCGGTGGAGCGGGTGAACTGTCGGCGTGGCTGCTCGACGGCATGTTCCGGCTCCGCCACAAGGTGTTCTACGAACGCCTTCGCTGGGACGTCGAAAGCCTGCACGGCAGGGAGCGCGATTCCTACGACGACTGCGATCCGGTCTATGTGATCAGTTACGCGGAGGGCCGCCAGGAGGTCACGGGGTGCTGCCGGCTGCTGCCCACCGTCGGCCCGTACATGCTCCGAGACGTCTTCTCCGAGGCGTTACGCGGCGGCCCGGCTCCCTGCGACCCATCCGTCTGGGAGCTCAGCCGGCTGGCCACCGGCCGCGGCTGGTCCCGCAGGGCCGCGGCGGGGTTCGGGCCGCTGGCCCGCGCGCTGGTCCGGGAGGCGTTCCGCTGGGTCGATCAGCGGGGCGACACGGTGGTCGCGGTCTCCAGCGTGGCGGTGGAACGCAGCGTGAACGCCATGGGCGTGCCCACCCGGCGCCTCGGCGACGGCAGGGCGACGCGCCTGGGCACGGTCCTCTGCTCCGCCTACGCCACCTCGACCAGGGATTTCCTGGAGAACGTGCGTCCCGTGCCCGAAGGGGAGCTGGACTGCGGAGGCGGGCGCGTGACCGCGCGGGAGTGAGGAGGCGCGGGCTTTCACGGCTCGGTGTGCCGTCGGGCAAGAGTTCACCTGGCCGAAACCCAAGACGGGATCGCCCTGGATAGAGTCCCGCCATCATCGACGACGTTGACCCGTTCATCGGCACCTCGGCGACCGACCTGCCCCGGGCACGAGGTCTGGCCGCCACTTGGTGGTGGCCGAAACCGCAGGTGGGCAACACCCACCCCGGGGCCACCTCGCCGCTGGGCATGGTGTCGGCCTGTGCCTACTCCGGCGCGTACCCGACGGGGTACGGGAGGTACACGAAGGGCACAGAAGGCGTGCCCGAGGCGATGCTGGAGCGGCTGCAGGCGTCCGGCTTCACCCATTTCCAGCAGTCCGGCACCGGCGCGATCCGCAAGTACTACAACTACGTCCGGGTCACGCCGATGGTCCAGCCGCTGGACGCGCTGGGAGAGGCCTGGCAGCTGCACGACGAGGTGGCGGAGCCGGGCTACTACGCGGCCACGCTGGACACCGGGGTCCGCTGCGAGCTCACCGTGGGCGCCAAGGTCGCCGTGCACCGCTACACGTTCCCGGAGCACAGCAGCGCCCGCCTGGTGATCGACCTGTCCTGCGGCGGCCTCGACATCGAGCTCGGCCGCACCGTGCCGCTGCGGGCCCAGGTGGAGAGCATGGGGCACGGCCGGACCCAGGGCACGGTGGCGATGGAGGGCGTCCCGCTGTCGGTGTTCGTGGAGGTCGACAGCCCGGGCTGGCGGCAGATGCTCTGGTACGACCGGCGGCTCATCGACGGCGGCACGCGCCTCGACTTCGACAGCATCCGGCACACCACGCTGCGGCCCTTCGGCATGCTCTACATGGGCCCGGCCGCGCCGGGGCAGACCATCGAGGTACGCCTGGGGTTCTCGCTGCGCGGGTGCGACCAGGCCCGCCAGAACCTGGAGCGCGAGTGCGGGGCCGGGCAGCCGGCGTTCGACGCGGTACGCGCCCGGACGCGCGCCCGCTGGGGCGATCACCTCGACCGGGTCCAGGTCGAGGGCGGCACGCCGGCCCGCCGCACGGTGTTCGCGACGGCCCTCTACCATTCGCTGATCAAGCCGTGCGTCGCCGACGACGAGAGCCCGTTCTGGCCGACCCCCGGGCCGTTCGCGTTCGACGTGTGCACCATGTGGGACATCTACAAGACCCAGCTGCCGCTGCTGGCGGCCATCGCCCCGGACCGGGCCGCGGACCTGCTGGAGTCGCTGATCCGGGTCTGCGAGGAAGAGGGCAACTTCCCGATCGGATACCGGATGTCCCGCGGCGCCGACCGGTTCTTCCGCCAGGCCAGCGCGCTCGCGCACACCGCGCTGGCGGACGCCCACGCCCTCGGCTGGGCGGGCCTGGACTGGAGCTGGGCGCTCGTGCACATGGTCGACGACCTGCGCCGGCTCTACGGCGAGGACTTCTTCCAGAACGGAGTGGTGCACCCGATCACCCACACCCTCGACCTCGCCTACGCCCACCACTGCACCGCGCAGGTCGCCAGGTCGCTGAACGACCGGAGCCTCGCCGCCGATCTCGAGGAGCGCAGCCGCCACTGGTCCAACGCCTTCGACCCGAGCACGGGGCTGCTGCGCGACTCGGAGTTCTACGAGGGCGGCAAGTGGAACTACTCGTTCAGATTGCTGCACGACATGGCCGCGCGGATCGCCCTGGCCGGCGGCGACCAGGCCTTCATCGAGAAGCTGGACAGGTTCTTCGGCTTCGGAGCCGAGCCGGTGACGCAGCCCGGCCGGCGCCCGCAGGCGGTGGAGATGGCGGCCGGTTACGCCCTCAACCGGTTCGAGGGGCTGAACAACGAGCCCGACATGGAGGCGCCGTGGGCCTACCACTACGCCGGCCGGCCCGCCCGCACGGCCCAGGTGGTGCACGCGGCGCTGACCTGGCAGTTCGGCACCGGTCCCGGCGGGCTGCCCGGTAACGACGACTCCGGCGGCCTGAGCTCCTGGTACGTCTGGGCGTCGCTGGGGCTGTTCCCGGTCGCCGGGCAGAACCTGTTCCTGGTCAACGCGCCCGCGTTCGAACGGGCCGTGCTCCGGGCCGGCGGCAACGAGTTCGTGATCGAGACCAGCGGGCACCGCGAGACGCCGATCGGCGTCGACGGCGCGGACCACGACCCGCCGGCGCAGTACGTGCAGTCGGCGACCCTCAACGGCGAACCCCTGCACGCGACCCACCTGAGCGCCGCCGCCGTGCACCGCGGCGGCGTGTTGCACCTCCGGCTGGGCCCGGAGCCGTCGGCGTGGGGGCGGGGGATCCGCCCTCCGTCCCTTTCCGATCCGCCCGCGACACCGGAGGAAGCGTGATGACCCACCCCCGTCGCCGTCTCGTCATCGTGGTCAGAGCCGACCCGGTCATCTGCGGTCACTCCGGCGAGGCCCGCAATCTCGCCGAGGTGGCGCTCACCCGCGGCTTCGACGACGTACGCCTGCTGACCTGGCCCATCCCGACGCTGCAGGCGGCCGGGCTGCCGCTCAAGCCGCTGGACCGGCTGCTGCCCTACAGTGCCGGGATCACCGTGGAGCGGCCGGAGCCGGTCGGGGACTACCGGGTGCCCGACGGTCGCCACCAGGCCGGTCTCACCGGGCGCCTCGTCGAGCTGCTCGCCGAGCCGGTATCTACCACGTGCCTGTCCATGTACCTCGCCCCGCACACCGCGGTGGTCGTGGACGCGGTCGCGGCCGCGCGGGCGGCCGGGTTCGCCCCCGACGTCCACACCATCGCCAAAGCCGTCGGCTCCGACGTGACCAACGTGATCCGGTCGTGCCTGCGGGAGGGCCGGTTCGGCGCGGCGACCGTGCTGTTCACCACGTTCCTGGCCAACGACGAGGTCGTGGCGGTCTCCGAGTACACCCGGCAGGAGATCGTCGCCTCGGCCGAGCAGGTGGACGCCGCCTGCGGCACCACGTTCGCCGAGCAGTGCCGGCGCCGCGTCACCGTCAGCTACCCGCCGATCGACTCGGCCGCCTTCCTCGACCCGGACCCGGCCCAGGTGGAGGCCGCGCTCGCGCGACGCGGCCTGGAGCGCGACGGGTACCTGCTGTTCCTGTCCCGCGTGACCCGGGCCAAGGGGATCCACGACCTGCTGGCCGCGTACGGCCGGATGCGCTGCCGCTCGCGCGTGAAACTGGCCGTCGTCGGCACCGGCCCGGCGCTGGAGCAGGTGCGGGCGACGGCCGCGGGCGACGACCGGGTGGTCTTCTTCAACGACGTCGACGACGAGGAGAAGCCGCTGCTCATGCGCGGCTGCGCGGCCTACGTCCTGCCCACCAAGCCCGAGCCCGAGTTCGTGGAGACGTTCGGCATCGCCCTGGCCGAGAAGATGCTGACCGGCGGCGGGCCGATCGTCACCACCACCACGGGCGGGACCCTTGAGGCGGTCGGCGACACCGCCGTCCTCGTCGAGCCCGGGGACGTCGCCGGCCTGGTCGAGGCCGTGGACCGGGTGATCCTCGACATGCCCGCCGCCGAGCGGCAGGACCTGGAGCTTCGCGCCCGCGCCCGCGCGATGTCCTTCGACCGGGCCGCGGTGTTCGACAGCCTGTTCCCGCAGGAGTCGCCTGTCGTGGCTTCGTACTGATTATGGACGTGTCGGAATAAGTCCCGAACGCGCCCATATGTTTCGTGGTAGGACGTACGAGCAAACGTTGGGATCGGCTGGAAGTTGCGCTCGGCCTGCCCATGGCGCGCGCTCGGGGAGCGCCGCCGGGCAACGGGGCCGTCGACGGGGATGATCAGAGTCGGCCGCGTGCCGCGCGGGGGCCAGCCGACGACGATTGGAGTGACGTGCGTCGGAAGTACTCTGTGCTGGCTGCTGCCTTCGTGGCGTTAGCGGCACTTTTGCCCGTCTCGCCGGCCGCGGGCGCGGCCACCCGGGACGGAGCTCGGACGGGGGCGGCGACGGGCGGCATCGCCTGGGCGCCCTGCGAGGAGGAGCCCTCCGCCGAGTGCGGCAGACTGACCGTGCCGATCGACTGGTCCAAGCCGGACGGCCCTGCCATCGACCTGGCCATCGCCCGCCGCAAGGCCACGGATCCCGCGGCCCGGGTCGGCTCTCTGGTGATCAACCCGGGCGGCCCCGGCGGGTCCGGCGTGGAGGCCGTGTACGGCGCCACCTGGTTCACCGACGAGCTCCAGAAGCGCTTCGACATCGTCGGCTTCGACCCCAGGGGCGTGGGCCGCAGCCACCCGGTGATCTGCTCGGCGTCGGTGTACAACCAGATGCCGCCCATGGTCATGTCCTCCCAGGCCGACTTCGAAGCCTGGGACTCCTTCACCAAGAAGCTGCACAAGGACTGCCGGGAGCGCACCGGCCCTCTGTACGACCACGTCGACTCGCGCAACGTGGCCCGCGACATGGACGCCCTGCGCGCCGCCCTCGGCGAGGAGAAGCTGACCTACTACGGCATCTCCTACGGGACGCTGATGGGCCAGATGTACGCCGAGATGTTCCCGAACCGGGTCCGGGCGCTCGCGCTGGACAGCAACATGGATCACAGTCTCGGCGTCGCGGGTTTCCTCAGCACCGAGGCGATCGCCGTCCAGGACGCCTTCGACGAGTTCGTGGGCTGGTGCGAGGCGGACGAGAGCTGCGTCCTGCACGGGCGGGACGTCCGTCAGATGTGGAAGGGCCTGCTGGCCAAGGCGCGCCGCGGCGAGCTGTACTACCCGACCGCGCCCGGAAAGCCGATGACCGAGCTGCAGGTCGTCTACAACGCCGCACTCGGCACCGAGGGGCCTGACTGGCGCACGCTGAGCGAGGTCATCAACTGGCTGAGCGGTGGGCCGGAGCCGTCGTGGGTGCCGCCGCTGCCGGGCCGGGGGCCGGTGGAGGGGGACGTGGCCGAGCTGCCGACCCGCATCCTGTGCCAGGACTTCAACCTGCGGGTGCGGAACTACGCGGAGTACGCCGCCTACATGAAGGTCTCCAACCACCTCGCGCCGGACGTCCGGTACCACCCGTACCCGACCGACGACCTGCCGATCTGCCTCAACTCGACCCCGACGAACCCGCCGCACGCGCTGCGGTACACGGGCGACGCCCCGATCCTGCTCGGGAACTCGCTGCACGATCCGGCGACCCCGTACATGTGGTCCGCCAACGTGGCCCGGCAACTCGGTCCCAAGGCGACGCTGCTCACGTACGAGGGCTGGGGTCACCGCATCTACGGCAAGGACGAGTGCAGCACGGTGCCCATCGACAACTTCCTGATCTCGCTGACCGTGCCCCCGAAGGGCTTCACCTGCCCCGTCGGCGGCAAGGCGGAGATCACGGCCAAGCGGCAGCCTGGGCTGTGGCCGACCGACCGGCTCTCCTGGGGCGGCTCGCCCCTGACCCCGTCCTTCAGGACGGGCCGCTGAGCCACCGCTGAACGCCGCCCATGGCCCGGGTACGTGGCCATGGGCGGCGTCTCGGTTTCCGGCGGACGGCGTCAGGGCCGGGGGCGGCGGGCGTGGAGGACGAAGGCCGGGGGCCAGTTCCGCCAGACGGTGCGGCTGGGGACGACCTCCTCGAAGCGGTCGGTCATCAGGTCCCGGAAGCGGCGCGCGGAGCTCAGGGGGACGGCGTGCAGGTAGGTGAAGGCGGTGAAGGCGCTGTACGGCCCGAGGATCGCGGTCGTCGCGTCCATGAGCCGCTGCTGGTCGGCGGCCGGGAAGAGCGTCCAGGGCAGGCCGCTCACCACGACGTCGGCGCGCTCGATCCCGCGTTCGTCCAGGAGCCGGCGCAGATGCTTGGCGTCCTCCTGGATCACCTCGGCCCCCGGATAGCGGCTGCGGAGCAGGTCCGCCAGGCGCGGGTTGAGCTCGATGGCCAGGTGACGGCCGCGCCCGCCGAGCCGGCGCTGGATCTCCGCGGTGAACGGTCCCGTGCCCGGGCCCAACTCGACCACGACGGGCTCCCCGCGTTCCGGGAGCGGGCAGGAGACCGCTCGCGCGAGGTGCCGTGAGCTGGGCGCGACGGCGCCGATCCGCAGCGGGGATCGCAGCCACTGTCCCAGGAACAACGTGAGGTCGTTCGGCGCGAACCGGGCCGGAGCCGCCTCGCCGGGGTGGTCTGGCTCGCCGGTGGCGTGAGTGATGCTGGGGGTCATGCTTTCCCTTCACGGTGTGCGGATGCGGGGCATTGCGACGACCGGGTCATTGGAGAGCTGTACCCATTTGAGATGTTCTGATTAGTGTGAGGTCGTCCGAGCCGGTGCGCACCTTGGAGCTGAGATCCGGCCTTGTCGGTGTCATCGGCAAGGGTGTCGCTCCAGTCGTCGCCGCCTGTGACCTGGTAATCGACCTTAGCGCCCGCCGGGACCCGGGCGGTCCGCGCCGTGCGCCTCGGGATCACGCCGGGCGCTGCCACTGGTGGCGGCGCTCCGGGCGGCCGGGGCCGCCGGGCCGTTGATCGTCGGCGTCATCCTCGGCCCGCGCGCCGAACGGAGGGCACCTCGCTGACAGGCGGGGCCGCCTCCGTGCGGAGGCGGCCCCGGTGCTCACCTACTGCCGGCCCTCTTCCGGCAGCCCGTTGTCGAACTGCTGCTGGGGCTGCACCTGCTTGTGCGGCTGGCCCCGCTCGCCCTTCGCCAGGACGGCGGCGTCGGGGTAGTCGGTGACGAAGGCGTCCACGCCCAGGTCCAGGTGCGCGCGGTACTCGGCCAGCGCGTCACCGTGGTCGGTCGCGACCTGGCCGCGGCGCAGCTGCAGCGGCAGGAACTGGTTCTCGCTGCGGAAGGTGTACACGCCGATCTTCAGCCCGGCCTTGTGCGCGTCGGACACGAGCGACGTCGGGGTGCCCCAGCTGCCGTCCGGGTTGAGCGGGATCGCCGATGACTTGTCCGGCCCGATCCACTGCGCGTACTGCGCGATCTTCGCCAGTCCCTCGGGCTTCATCATGTCCGCGTAGGTCGTCGGGTCACCGGCCGCGGTCAGGTCGTACGGCCGGCCGGTGGTGCCCAGCGCCTGCCACAGCGGCACGCGCAGGTCCTTGGCCACCCGCTTCAGGCTGGACGGCTCGAACGACTGCACCACGACCGGCCCGCCCGGCCGGTTGAGGCCGTTGCGCTTGACGGTCTCGATCAGCGGCTCCTCCAGGGGCAGCCCGATCGACCTGAAGTACGTCGGGTGCTTGGTCTCGGGGAAGACGCCGACCTGCCTGCCGTACTGGCGCGAGAGCCGCTTGGCCAGGTCGAGCACCTCCTGGAAGGTGAGCACCTGGTAGTAGCCGTCGTACACGGTGTTGCGCTGGCGGACCGCGGGCAGCCGCTCGACCGCGCGCAGCGTCTTCAGCTCGGCCAGGGTGAAGTCCTCGGTGAACCACCCGGTCACGTTGCGCCCGTCGACGACCTTGGTGGTCTTGCGCGTGGCGAACTCGGGGTGCAGCGAGACGTCCGTGGTGCCCCCGATCTCGTTCTCGTGCCGGACGACCAGCACGTGGTCCTTGGTCGGCACCAGGTCGGGCTCGATCCAGTCGGCGCCCATGGCCACGGCGAGCTCGTAGCCGCCCTGCGTGTGCTCGGGACGGTGGCCCGCCGAGCCGCGGTGGCCGATGACGACGACCTGGGACCGGTCCGGTGTGGCCTGGGCGCTCGCCGGAGCCGCGCCGGCACCGGCGAGGGGGGTGATGACGGCGAGCGTGGTGGCCGCGATCTTTCGCACGTGAAACTCCCTGCGGCAGCTGCACCGGAGACTCTCACCGGTGATCGCCGCGGCGATTATGGTAAGGACCGAAATGTGCCTATGGGCCAATATTGGCGGAATTTCCGGTGACAAGCCCACGGTGCGACAGACCGCCACCGGCAAGGAAAGGCGCTGGAGCCCGGCTCGGGCCCCAGCGCGCGGTGGTCGCCGGCTACGGGGTGGTCGCGCGGGCGGGTGGGGTGAAGAGCGCCACCGCCGCCACGGCGATGACGACCAGCGGCACGTTGATCAGGAAGATCCACCGGAAGGAGAGGAATTCGGTGAGGACGCCGCCGAGCACCGGCCCCACGATCTGGGCCGGCACGGCCATCGCCAGCGGGATCACCAGTGCCGGCCACCACTGGGTGCCGCGGAAGTGCGCCCTGGCGAGCTCGAAGCCCGCCCGCAGCACGATCGCGGCCGCCAGGCCCTGCCCGGCGCGGCAGGCGACCAGCATGGCGCCGTTCGCGGCGAACGCGCCCGCCGCCGAGGCCAGACCGAACGCCGCGAGCGCCAGGAGGACCACGCTGAGCCGGCCCTTCACGGGGATCAACACCCCTAACAGGGCCGCCGGATAGATGTAGATCAGCCACACGCCGGCGGCCGGGGTCAAGTCGAGGTCTCTGGAGATCGCCTGCTGAGCCACGTTCAGCACAGTCCAATTAGCCGAGAACAGCGCCACGCACAAACTCAGGGCGACGATCATCTGCCATCGTCCGGTCATGGGGGTGGATCTTACTCTCCAGCGCTTGACGATCACTTGCCGCGATCATCACGAGACGTTGCCATTCGACTCCATACGGTTACCATTGCGGGAGACCCTGAGGATCCGCCCCGGACCACGGAGTGCCGCATGGAGCGAACGGTTCTGGCCGCCGTCACCGAACGTCCCGACGCCGATTCGGCGCTCGCCGAGCAACTGCGCCGCGTGTGCGCGGCGATGGGCGAGCTCGGGCTGGAGGTGCGCTGGACGCACCGGGCCGAGGACGCCCTGGCGGTGGTCGGGTCGGACGCGTCGCTGTCGGCGGTGCTGGTGTCGTGGGACGCGCCGGGGGCCGAGGAGTTGCTGGGCGCGGTGTCCAGGCGGTTTCGCGGCCTGCCCGTGTTCCTGATGACGCAGGAGCAAGAGCTGCCGCTGTGGGCGTACGAGGTCATCCAGGGCTTCGTCTTCCCGCTGGAGGACACCCCGCAGTTCATCGCCGGGCGCATCGCCTACGCCGCCGAGCAGTATGCCGAGAAGATCCTCCCGCCCTTCTTCGCCGCGCTGCGACGCCTTGAGGACCACCACCGCTACCGGAATCGTCGGCAGTGCTCCGGCCTTCAGGCCGGGGGTGAAGCCGACCAGCCCGCGTAGCGGGGCAGGAACAGCCGTTTCGCCGCCAGGCGGACCGGCGTCCACCCAGCTCAGACCGGCCGGTTCTGCTGCTCGATGTACTGGCGCAGGACACTGATCGGAGCGCCGCCCACCGATCCGGCGAAGTAGGAGCCCGACCACAGTTTGTTCGCCCGGTAGTAGTGGCGGGCCAGTTCGGGGAACTCCTGACGCATCCGGCGCGAGGACACGCCCTTGAGGCTGTTGACCAGCTTGGACAGGGCCACCTTGGGTGGGAAGCTGACCAGCAGGTGGACGTGGTTGTCTTCGCCGTTGAACTCGCGCAGCTCGGTTTCGAAGTCAGCGCACACGGATCTCATGATCTCTTCCATGCGGGTCAGGTGGGTGCCGGTGAACACGCGATGCCGGAACTTCGTCACGAAAACCAAATGCGCGTGCAGCACGAAAACGCAATGCCTGCCGGTTCTGATATCGCCGTCGTCGGCCATAACCCAACTGTAGGATGATCGTGTGCAGTTGCGGTACTCCTTCCGGATCGACCCGACCCCCGGCCAGCGCATCGCGCTCGCGCGGGCGTTCGGATGCGCCCGGGTGGTGTTCAACGACGCGATCGCACTGCGCAACCACGCCCACCAGCAGGGCTTGCCGTTCCTCACCGACGCGGAACTGTCCCGCCTGGTGATCACCCAGGCGAAACAGACACCGCAGCGCTCCTGGCTGGGCGAGGTGTCGGCGGTGGTGCTCCAGCAGGCGCTGGCCGACGCCTGCACGGCGTTTCGGAACTTCTTCGCCTCCAGGGCCGGAACCCGCAAGGGGCCCAAGCTGGGGCCGCCGCGTTTGCGGTCCCGCAAGGACAACCGGCAGGCGATCCGCTTCACCCGCAACGCCCGTTTCGCCCTCACCGCGGCCGGCAGGTTGCGGCTGCCGAAGATCGGCGATGTGGCGGTGCGCTGGTCACGGAGCCTGCCGTCCCAGCCCTCGTCCGTCACCATAGTGAAGGATGCCGCCGGGAGGTATTTCGCCTCGTTCGTGGTCGAAGCCGGCGAAACCTCCTTGCCTGCGGTCGAGGCCGAGACCGGGATCGACCTCGGTCTGACGCACTTCGCAGTGTTGTCGGGCGGACGGAAGATCGACAGCCCGCGGTTCCTGCGCCGAGCGGAGAAGAAACTCAAGCGGGCGCAAAAAGCCCTGGCACGTAAGGAGAACGGCAGCAAGAACCGGGCCAAGGCCCGGGTGAAGGTCGCCCGCCGGCATGCCAGGGTCACCGACGCGCGCCGCGAGTTCCACCACCAGTTGTCCACGAAGCTGATCCGCGAAAACCAAGCGATCTATGTGGAGGATCTGGCGGTCAAGGGACTGGCACGCACCGGACTGGCCAAGAGCGTGCACGACTCAGGCTGGGCATCGTTCATCGGCATGGTGGAGTACAAGGCGAAGCTGTACGGCCGGACGTTCGTGAAGATCGGCAGGTTCTTTCCCTCCTCCAAGCTCTGTTCGGCCTGCGGGGCGCCGGCCGGGCAGATGCCGCTGACGGTACGGGAGTGGACCTGCCCGTGTGGGGTCACCCATGACCGGGATGTCAACGCCGAGATCAACATCCGGGCCGAAGGACGCCGGATCGTCGCCGCTGGACGGAAACCCGTGCCTGAGATGGGCGGGAAGCGGAGACGGAAAACGCCTGCGGAGACTGGTAAGTCCCCTGCGCCCGCTCCTCGGGGCGAGCGCGGGGGCACGGTCGATGAAACAGGAAGCCACAGAAGTGCCGCGTGACACCACATGGCACAGGCTGAATCCCCGGCGTTCACGCCGGGGAGCGCGTCAACGGGTGGAGGTCGTCGCGAGGGAGGTCGTCACGGGGGAGGTCTAGCCGTACGACTTGGCGACGCCGTCGAGCAGGTGCTCAAGCGTGTCGTACGACGGGATGTCGACCACGTCGATGAGGTCCTTCGCGACGGGCACGTTGTGATCCGTGGCGACCTTGGCGAAGCGGGCGGCGTCGCCCGAGCGCAGCCCGTGCTCGGCGGCCAGCCCCCGCAGCTCCGGATCGGTGCTCAGCAGCTGCCCGATCCGGTCGCCCGACGGGGTGAGCGGCACGAGCGTGTGCTGGGACAGCACGGTCGGCGACGGGTACATCATCACCATGCCCGGTTTGAGCTGCCCCCGCGCGGCGGCGTCCACGTACTGCGCCTCGTAGATCCAGACCATCGGGGTCGGGCCCATGCCCACCGTGAGGTATTCGTTGAACGGGCCCTCGGAGGTGTTGTCGGTGTAGCCCTGGCTGGTGAAGAGCCGGGTCATCAGGGGCAGCACGCTCTTCTCGGCGGTGGCGCCGTGCACGACCGCGTTGCCGTTCGCGACATAGCTGGCGATCGCCAGGTACATGGCCGCGGAGTTCGACGTGCGCGGGTCCGTCGTGGAGACCAGGATGTTCTTGTCGACGGGATAGGCGTCGTTGCGCGAGAGCTGCTCCCACTTCGTGCCCGCCGTGACCAGCCCGAGGTAGCGGTCGACGCTGAAGGTCGGGACCGTCCCCTTCTCCTTCACGACGCCGGCCTTGGTCAGCAGGTCCACGATCGGCTGGAACGTCGCGATCGCCATCGGCGAGGAGAACGGCGTGTACTTCGTGTTCACGTGACGCCGCCGCTGGATCGACTCGGCCGCGGGCGCGCTCGACGGGAACGCGAAGTCGTACTTCCGCAGGTCGATCGAGGTGGCGATCTGGCGGGAGCCCGCCGACTCGACCTCCACTTTCACGCCTTTGCCGGCCAGGGTCTGTTGCACGCGCGGGTCCTCGAAGAACGCCTTCTTCTCGGAGCCGATCACACCGCGCACGATGGTGAGCGGGGCGGGCGTCGGCGGGGGCTCGTCCTGACCGGTGTTCACGACCACGACGACGGCGGCCACGACGACCGCGGCCGCGACGAGCGAGAGAAATCCCTTATTGTGAATGAGGGCGGCCGGCTTTCGCGATGGCCGATCGTTTTCCGGCGAGTGAATTTCGGGTGAATCGGGGGCGTCGTCTACCGTGTCCGCGGTGGTCTCCGGCTGAACGTCCACGGCCGCACCGGGACTCGCCGCCTGATCGGCCCGCGCTTCCGCCGTCAACTCTGCGTGCACCATGCGTTCGACCAGAATGGGCACGAAGTCTCTGATGGGAAAGCCGTCGAAACGCTTATGCGTGGCCTCGACAACGCCCCTGACGTGCTCGGCTGAGTGAGTGTCGGCATAGAGCTGGACAAGGCGGTCGGCAGCCCGGCTTATTGCCTGTTCTTCACGGAGAGTATCGACACCCACCAGTATCTCCTCGACCTAACATTGGGTCAGAAATTGCGGCAGGCTGCCGTGCCTGCCCGCATGCCGGGCCCAACCTTATAGGGGTTTCTGTCAGAGGAGATAACCCGAGTCAACGGCTTTTTCGGACTTGCCGGGAACGGTGTCGCGAACAAGTGCGAGGAAATCAGTTGTTCACCGCTGCACAATTTTTTGTTCAGCGAAATAGGCGTGGCTGTTCACCGTTCCGGGACCTGGGCGTTGTCCGGATCTTCAGCGATTGCTCTCTCGGAGTTGGCCGATAGGTCTGACAATCTCTCTGACCGCGGGTTCGCGGTGCTTTCCCCTCACGGAGGAACTCTGATGCGAGTCGTCCAATTGCTCACCGCCTCGGCCGCGGTCTTCGCCACGGTGGCCGCACTGGCCACACCGGCCGTGGCGCAGGCCGTGGCGCAGGCTGACCATGGCCGCCAGATCCAGGTTCGCCGCGACCACTCCGACGTACGGGTCCCGTTCCTCGTGAAGCGGGCCGGCGAGGCGGTCGTCGACCTGACCGCCGCCGCGCCCGGCACGGACTGGGGCGTGAAGGGCGGCGAGTCGGCCGTCGTGTCGATCTACGTCGACAACCGCTACGCCACCGACCTCGTCGTCTCCGGGGACCAGCGGCTGCCCCGGCAGCTCGCGCTCGGCTCGCTGCGGCCGGGGCCGCACCAGCTGCGCCTGCGCTTCGCCGGTGACCGGTCCGCCGCCGGGAGCAGGTCCGTCCTGCTCGACCGGGTGAAGGTGACCACGTACGCGCCGGGCAGCGCCGAGTACCTGGCGCTGCGCCACGCGCCGATCGTCTACGGCCGCAACCTCTCCGAGCTCGGCAGCCCGTACCAGAACGCGACGACCGACACGCCCCTCATCGCCTGGCACGAGGTCGGTCCCGGGTCGGCGCCCGGCCGGACGAAGCTCACGTACTCGATCGTGTGGAGCAACGAGGACGGCGGGACCAACACGCCGGCGCTGATGGCGCGCTGGGGCCGCACCACGGACATCGAGTGGGTCTACGCGGTGGAGGTCGACGAGCGCGGCAACCGCGTCGCGGGCAGCGACACCTACCAGGCCGCCAACCACCAGACGCTGCGGTTCGCCGGGACGTACGAGGGCGACCACGCCCAGCTGGAGACCTGCACGAACAACAACAACATGTGCGACAAGATCACCGATCCCATGCGGTTCTTCCTGTCGGCGCTGCAGACCCGCCCGGCCACCGAGGCTCGCGAGTACATGATGGACACCAACTCGTGGACCTACCAGATCATGTCCAAGGAGATGATCCGGGAGGGCAAGATCGAGGCCGCCTCGGACACGACTCCCGCCACGCCTGAGGTGAGCGACCAGCGCAACTACCTGTACGCGGTGGTCAAGAAGACGACCGACCGGCCCAACTCCGGCTCGTCCTGGGTCGGAGTCTCGCTCGGCGCCCGCCTCAGGAGCGGCGCCACCGTCTACCTGTCGAACCACGTGGACCCGACCTGGTCCATCCAGCGGGACGACCCGGCCGCGACCACGATTGAGCTGCCGCCCGGCACGACGGCCGACGACATCCAGGAGATCACCGCCAACCGCGTCGTGGTCGGCACCGACAACGGCGCCGTCGTGCACGTCACCGGCATCAAGCGCGGCTTCTTCCTGGGGCAGGACTACCTGCCGCAGCAGTCCCTCCTCACCTGGAGCGGCGACGTCACCGTCGACGCCGGCACCCCCTCCGCGGTGATCTGGCGCCGCTGAGGCCCCCGTGCGGGTCCCCGCGACCGGGGGCCCGCGTGGTGTCAGCCGCCCGGGCGCTTGCCGAGCTGGTCGGACCAGCCCATCTCCTCCAGCGCCACCCGCAGCAGGGGCTTGCCCTTCTCGGCCAGCTCGTACTGCAGCAGCTCCGCCGACTGCTCGTCCACGATCAGCCGCACCGTGAGCACGTGGGCCGCCGGCGCGGAAAGGGCGACCCCCGTACGCCCCAGCGCGTCAGAGGTCCTGCCCTCAAGCGTCATGACCGGCTGGTCGGCCAGGACGCGGAACAGGGCCGAGCGGGTCCCCGGCGTGAGCGGCGCGGTCATCAGGTCCACGCCGGTCTGCCAGAGATAGCCGGTCTTGTCGGTTCTCGCGCTGTTCGGGCTGCGCTTCCAGAGGTCGTCCAGGCGGCGGCGCAGCGCGTCCTGGTCGGTGGGCAGGTCCGCGATGTTGCGCAGGTTCAGGCTCGGGTTGTCGATCGACAGGATCCGCTCGGTGTCGTCGTAGGTCGTCGGCTTCTTCTCGACCAGCTCGGGGGAGCCGGCCGCCCGCCAGCCGGCCTCGTCCTGCGGGGAGCCGAAGGTGACCTCGACGTCCTGGTTGCCCACGTTGCGGCCCGTCTCGCCCGCTTTCATCGGGCGCCAGGTCTCACGGGTGTCGGCGGCGAAGGCCGTGTACGGCAGCTCGGCGTTCTTCGACTCGCCGCTCTTCAGCTCCGTGACCTTCCGATCGAACTCCTTCTTCGCGGCGGCCAGCCGCTCCGGGGCGCCCTTGAGCCCCGCCTCCACGTCCTTCTGCGCTTCGCGCAGGGCGTTGAGCTTGGCCACGTACTCGCCCGGCACGTTCCGTACCTTCGCGAACGTGCGCTCCCGGACGTACCAGTAGCGGCCGGACCCGGCCGGCTCGCGCTGCGCCGTCGAGGCGGCCGCGAGCAGGAAGGAGCGGGCGCTCAGCGGCGTGGTCGCGACCGCCGGCTGTATCCGCGTGTCCGGGGCCTCGCGGGAGGCGACGACCACGGTGGCGGCCGCGAGTCCGGCCGCCGCCGTGGTCACCACCAGCAGGAACGGCCGCCGCGTGCGCCGCCTGACGCGCGGCGTGGCGAAGGCGCGGGCCAGGTCGGCCGAGCGGCGCCGCCGGTAGCCGTCCTCGGCCAGCTCGTCCAGCCCGTCGGGCTTGAGCTCGGCGAAGAGTCGGTCGGTCATCAGGGTCCTCCAAGGGTGTGATCAGGAGTCGAGGCTGCGAGCCGGGCTGGCGCCGCTCAGGCGCAGGGCCTGGACGAGGCGCTTGCGCGCACGGTGGAGCCGGACGTTGTACGTGCGGACCGAGCAGCCCACGACGGAGGCCGCCTGCTCGGGCGGCAGGCCGTACCAGGTGGCGAAGATCATGGCCTCCACGTCGTGCTCCGGCAGGGCCGACAGCGCGGCCAGCGCGGTCTCCCTGTCGATGACGTGCTCGGCCACGTCCCAGGCCACCTGGTCGCGCGGGGTGGTCAGGGCCGCGATCCGGTCGACCAGGGCCTGCCGCCGGTGGCGCGAGTCGCGCTGCTTGGCCAGCAGGTTGCGCGCCACCCCGAGCAGCCACGGCAGCGGCGGCTCGGGCAGGTCGTCGAGCCGCCGCCACGCCACCAGGAACGTCTCGCTGGAGACGTCCTCGGCCAGGTCACGCTCGGCCCGCAGCAGGGCGTAGCCCAGGACGCTGCGATAGTGCCGGTCGTAGAGGTCGGTGAATCGTTCCTCGGGATCATCCACACCCAGTAGTCCCTCCGAACGCTCCTGGATTACCGCGTGCGGCCGAATTGTTCGGCTTCGTGGCTCACACGCACGAAAGGCGGACCGGGCCGGCCGCCATGGACTGGTCGCCCGTCGTGTTGCCCTTGCCGGTGTCCGTGATCTCCACCATGACCTGGCCGCCGGCGATGACGACGGGGACCGGAGCGGGAGCCCAGGTCCCCTGCCGCATGTGCTGGTCGAGGGTGAACTCGGCGACGGTGCGAGCGTCGTCGCCGAACCCGTCCTTGACGGTGTACCAGACGCGCTGGCCGGCGAGGGGGGACTTGGGCACGTAGACGGCCACGAAGCATTGGCGCTGGCCGCGCAGGCCGGTGGTGAACCTCCACTGGAAGGTGTTCTGCCTGGCGGTCCGGCGGTCGGACGTCAGCTCCGAGAACAGGAAACCGGCCCCGCAGCCCGCGCCCGTCCAGCCGCCGGAGCCGGCGTCCTTCCAGCCGTCTTTGCCCGGCACACCGTCGATCCTGACGCTCCGGGTGGCGTCGCGCGGGCAACTGGGCCCGGCGACCGCCGTGAAGGCCAGGTCGGGCGGGGCCGCACTGGCCTGTGACGAGCCGAGGGCCGACATGCGGATCTTGGGGAGCGTGCCGGCCGCGACCAGGCCGATCAGCGCGAGCGCCACGAGGATCAGCCAGAGCAGCGCCAGGCGGCGGCGCGGGCGGAGCGGCGGCTGCGCCGGCGTGGTGTCCAGCCCCGCTCTGATCGCGTACCAGGCCCGGGTCCATTCGTCCTGATCGCCACCGCACGCGCCGACGTACGCCTGTGTGACCGCCAGGCTCGGCAGCCGGTCTCCCGCCGCCGCCGCGGACAGCGCGGAGGCCGAGTAGCCCGCCTTGCGCTCCATCGCCCGGTAACTCGGATTGCCCGCCGCCCCCCGGAGGTCGCGCAACCCTTGGGCGAAGTCCCGGAGCGGGCCGGGCGGCACCGGCCGCTCCCGCCGCCCACGTGTCGTGGTGTGGTCCTGTGTCATCGTGCCCCCTGCCATGAAGTGTCGCCCCCTATTCGTGGGCACACGGCCGGCGGACTGCACGTCCGGTCAACGGTGTCAAGAGCGGGCGCCCGGCGGGAGCGCGTCCGCTCCCGCCGGGCGCCCGGCTCGGGTCGCCTACCCTCTGCCCTTGCCGCGCAGGCAGGTCAGCAAGATGCCTTCGTTCATCGTGTAGGTGTTCTTCGTGTTGCCCGCCTCGGTCCTGTGGCTGGCCATGGCGCCGGTGAGGTGCCCGACCTCGTGGAGCAGGATCAACGTGCGCCACTCGTTGGGGTCGAGCGGCTTGCCGCCGTCGTCGTTGTTGTACTGCACCGGTTGCGGCTTCGACTGGTGCCACTCCTGGTAGAGGCGGATCGTGCCGGCCGAGCCACGGCCCTGCGTCGCCTCCGCGTACGGCAGGCGCCCGTCCGGCGCGGGCGTGCCGTGCTTGGAGTACATGTCGAACAGCCTGGGCGCCTTCCAGATCGCCCGCAGGATCGACAGGGCGTCCTCGCCGCCGGGGCTGTCCAGACCGGTGACGAAAGAGTTGCAACGGGGGTAACGCTCAAGCCTGTCCAGCGCGGTGTTCACGGCCAGGTGGAACTCCGTGTTGGCCGTCGCGGGGTCGGGCGGGGGCGGCGGCTGCAACGGGGTCGGCCCGGGGGAGGGCCGCTGCGTGTCCTCGTCCGCCGCGTCCCCTTCCGCCACGTCCCCTTCCGCCACGCCTTCGTCCGTCGCGTTCTCGTCCGTCGCGTTCTCGTCTGTGGTGGGCTCGTCGTCGCCGTACTCGTCGTAGAGGTCCTCGTACCAGGCGGGCTCCTCAGGGTCCGGCAGCAGGTCGATGACCTCGGCGCGGGCCGGGCCGATCACCAGGGTGCCGCCTCCGGTGATCAGCGCGAGCGCGGCGAGGACGGGCAGCAGGCGGCGCGGGCGTATGGGTCTCATCGTCAGCTCACCCTGACCTTCCCGAGGATGTCGATGATCTGCTCGCCGCACGTGTTCACGTACCGGACGATCACGATGTAGCGGACGCCCCTGGTCAGGAAGGAGGTGGCGTATCTGGTGCGGTCCTCCAGGACGGTGTTCCTGGCCACCGTGGGCTGGCGGGTCAGGAACTGGTCGCCCGACTCGGACAGGAAGGCGTACTCGGCGGTGCTGCTCTTCGCGAGCTTGTCGCCGAAGGGCGCCAGGTAGGCGTTGCCGGGGATGACGAGCGTCTTGCCGAGGTTGTCGCCGCCGATGTAGAACCTCGGGGTGAACCTGCCCGTGCGGGCCGTCGTCCCGTACAGCCGGACGTAGGCGGGGACGCGGCAGGTCTGCGGCTGCAGGATCGGCCGCAACCCCGTCAGCCGGCGGCCGTAGCCGTCTTTCTGACGCCGCGAGTCCTGGCGGCTGCGCGGGCTCTGGCGCCCGTATGAGCCCTGCCCATACGAGTCCTGCCCGTATGTGTTCTGTCCGTACGAGTCCTGCCGCCCGGCCGAGCCGTTCTGGCCGTACGAACCTTGCCGGCCCTGGGGGGCCTGCTGCGCCGGCTGGCCCTGCGCGCCCCGCTGGGACGGCGTCGCGGAGCCCTGGGACGGACGCTGTTGCTGCTGCTGAGGACTCCCCGGCCGGCCGACGATGAACCTGTCGATGGCGGCGTTCGCGCCTCTCTCCAGGACCCGCTCCAGCCAGGTGGGCAGCTTGGCGCCCCCATTGGGCTGTGGGACGGTCTTCGGCGTGGCCGGACCGGACTGCCCCGGGTTGGTGCCGCCGGTGGAAGGCGTCTGCTGGGACCCGCTCTGACCGTCTTCGGTGCTGTCGGGCTCCTCCAGGGACAAGGCGCCGCTGTCGTTGCCGGAGCCGAGGCTGGGCCCGGACCCGGTGTTCCCGATGCCGGGAATGTTGGTGATGCCGGGGAAGCCGGGGAAGCCGGGAATGTTCGGACCGCTGCCCAGACCGTCCGAGGGCAGGAATCCGGTGCCGGGGTCGAACCCCGTGGGCAGGCCGCCGATCCCTGTGTCGGCGACGGCCGCGTCGGCGGTCAGCCCGCTCGCGACGACCGCGCCGCTCACGGCCAGCACGACCGCCGCACGGCGCAGCCTCGAAGGTGATCTCACGTCGTTCTCCTCTCGAGTGCTGGACGTCTTCCAGCGATCCCTGACTACGGCGCCCGTCGTTGACCAGCCAGGCGGTGACGTTGTCCAGTGGCCCGAGCCGTTGATCGGCGACACCGGTCAACGCGGGGACGCGACCGAGCGGGAGGAGATCTCGCAGGCCCGACTATGTCGGGCCGCTTGTCCGGACGGCGGCGGGGCCGTGGCCGTACCAGTGGCGGATGGCCCGCCGCAGCGCCCGCGGGTCATCGACTGGACCAACGACGACCAGCCGTACCGGCTGAGCGTCCCGGGGATGCTGAGCGTGCCGTACTCGCTCGAACTCAACGACCTGGGCATCTTCACGATGCACGGCTGGCTGACGACCAGCGACGAGATCGCCGAGCACTACGCGGGCACCGTCGCCTGACGACTCCCGAGGGGGCGGCCGTAGGGTGATCCGCGTGAGAAGACATATCGCGTTCGAGCGCCTGCACAACTTCCGGGACCTTGGCGGCTACCGGACCGCCGACGGGAGCGTGGTGCGGTGGGGACGGCTGTTCAGGTCCGATTCGCTGGCCAAGCTGCGCGGCGAGGACTGGGACCGTTTCCTGTCCCTGGGCGTTCGTACGGTGATCGACCTGCGGTATCCCTGGGAGATCGAGGCCAAGGGGCGGGTGCCGCACCACGACGAGATGGCCTATCACAACCTCAGCATCGAGCACCGGCCCTACGACCAGGCGGAGATCGATCCGGACGCCGACCCGTGGCGCTTCCTCGCCGACCGCTACGCCGAGGTCGCCCTCGACGGGGTCGCGGAGCTGCGGCAGACCCTGGAGGTCATCGCCTCGGCGGACGAGCCGCTGGTGTTCCACTGCGCCTCCGGCAAGGACCGCACCGGGCTGGTGGCCGCGCTCGTGCTGTCCCTGCTGGGGGTGCCGGAGGACGACATCGTGCGGGACTTCGCGCTGACCGAGCTGGCCACCGACCGGCTGATCGCCGACTGGCGGGCCGCCCACCCGGGCCGCGAACTGAAGTGGCCCGGGTACGGGCGAGCCCCCGCCGAGATCATGCGGCTCTTCCTGGCCGACCTGGCGGCGGCGCACGGATCCGTACGGGACTACGTCACGGACCGGCTCGGCGTGGACGAGAAGCTGATCTCGGCATTCCGCGGCCGGTACCTCCAGGACGAGCACGGTCCGGTGGCGGGTCCCGAGGTGCTCGCCGAGTTCCGCGCGGATCCCACCCAGGCCGCCCGAGAGGCGAGTCACCCGTCCAAGTAGCGTTCGAGGCGGAGAAACCATACGAAGTCGCCCACCGTCCATCCACGCCATCCGGAGCCCCGCGTGCCTTTGCAGCCGACAGACCTCGCCCTTCGCACCGACGCGTGCCTGATCGGGGGGCGGCGGGCATGACCGCCGCGCCCGACCTGTCCGGCGGCGTCTCCGGCGCCGCCGCCCTGGAACCTCTGCTGCGTACGGTGCTGGCCGCCCTCTCGGAAGGCGCGGCACGGCGCGACGGGCCGATTCCCGCCGGCACGCCCGGCGAGCTCTTCGCGGGAGTCGCCCAGGGCTTCGCCGCGCCGGGCGGTGCCGCCCTGCGGCGGTTGACCGAGCTGGTGGCCGCAGGCAGCGCCGACCCGGCCGACCCGGCCTGCGCCGCGCACCTGCACGGCCCGCCGCT
This sequence comes from Nonomuraea sp. NPDC050153, assembly GCF_044460125.1. Classification (NCBI taxonomy): domain Bacteria; kingdom Bacillati; phylum Actinomycetota; class Actinomycetes; order Streptosporangiales; family Streptosporangiaceae; genus Nonomuraea; species Nonomuraea sp. NPDC050153. The sequence continues at coordinate 48,086 of NZ_JBITJQ010000009.1, read as the reverse complement.
CGCCGTCGCCGTGGCCGCCGACCTGGCGATGTCCGCGCTCAACCCGTCGCAGGACTCCTGGGACCAGGCCCCCGCGACCACCGCCCTGGAGACCCTCCTGCTGGGTGAGCTGGCCGGGATCGTGGGCTACCCGGACTCGGCCGCGGGTGTGCTCACCTCCGGCGGCACCGAGTCCAACTTCATGGGCCTGATGCTGGCCAGGGACCGGGTGCTCGGTCGCGCGACCGGGCAGCGGATCGAGCGGAGCGGGCTGCCGGCGAACGCGCCGCAGGCGAGGATCTTCGCCTCCGCCGCCGCCCACTTCTCGGTACGGCGCGCCGCGGCCCTGCTGGGCCTGGGCGAGGACGCGGTCGTGACCGTACCCGTGGACCGCGAGCTGCGGATGAAGCCGGAGGGGCTGGCCGCCGCGCTGCGGGAGTGCGTGCGGCGGGGCGAGCTGCCGATGGCCGTGGTCGCCACGGCCGGCACCACTGACACGGGCGCGATCGACCCGCTGGGGGACTGCGCGGCCCTGGCCGTCGAGCACGGGGCCTGGCTGCACGTGGACGCCGCCTACGGCGGTGGCGCCCTGCTGTCCGACCGGCTGGCCCCGCTGCTGGCGGGCGTCGAGCGGGCCGACTCGGTGTCCCTGGACTGGCACAAGCTGGGCTGGCAGCCCATCGCGGCCGGCGTCTTCCTGGTACGGCGGGCTGAGACGTACGAGTCGCTGGAGCGGCGCGCGGTCTACCTCAACCCGGCCGACGACGAGGAGGCCGGCTACACCAGCCTGCTCGGGCACTCGCTGCGCACCACCCGCCGCCCCGACGGCTTCAAGATCGCCGTCACGCTGGCGACCTTCGGCAGGGACGGCCTGGGCCGCCTCGTGGACGCCTGCCATGACCTGGCGCGCGCCGGAGCGGCGGCCGTCCGCGCCCATCCCCGGCTGGAACTGCACGCCGACCCGGTGCTGACGGCGTTCCTCTTCCGGTATCTCCCCGCGGATCCCGCCCTGGCGGACCGGGTGAACGCCGGGCTGCGCCGCCGCCTGCTCCGCGAGGGACGCGCGGTCGTCGGCCGTACCGAGCTCCCGGGAGAGGGGCCGGGTCGCGTGCGGCTCAAGCTCACCCTGCTCAACCCGAACACGACCGCCGCCGAGGTGGAGCGGCTCGTCAGCGTGGTCGCCGCCGCGGGCGAGGCCGCGGAGGAGACGCTCTGAAACGGGACCTCTAAGCTGAGTGATCGTGACGACGGAACGATGGGCGCTGGGCGGCGATCTGAGCGTCGCGAGGATCGGCTACGGCGCGATGAAGCTGACCGGCTGGCCGAGAGGTGAGCGGCCCGCCCGGGAGACGGCCCTGGCCATCCTGCGCCGGGCCGTCGAGCTCGGAGTCGACCACATCGACACCTCGCACTACTACGCGCGCGACGGAGTGGCGGCCAACGAGCTGATCCGGGAGGCGCTGCACCCGTACCCGGACGGCCTGGTGATCGTGACCAAGGTGGGGGCGCTCGTCGAGGGCTCCGACCTCCCCCTGCCCGCGGCGGAGAAGACGGGCCTCACCCCCGACGGCCTGCGCCGCGGCGTCGAGGCCAACCTGCGCTCGCTCGGCGTGGACCGCCTGGACGTGGTGAACCTGCGGATGGGCGACCTCGACCGCTCCGCCACCTCTCTGGCCGGGCCCTTGGAGACGCTGCTCGCGCTGCGCGACGAGGGCCTGATCCGCCACCTCGGCGTCTCCAACGTCACCGCCGCCGAACTCGCCGAGGCTCGCGCGATCGCGCCGATCGCCTGCGTCCAGAACCTCTACAACCTCTCCCGGCGCGACGACGACCCTCTCGTCGACGCCTGCGCGGAGGCGGGCATCGCCTACGTCCCCTACTTCCCGGTCGGCGGGTTCCAGCCGATCACGGCCGGGCGTCTGGACACCGTCGCCGCCCGCCACGGCGCGAGTGTGTCCCAGGTGGCCCTGGCCTGGCTGCTGGCCCGGTCCCCGAACATCCTGGCGATCCCCGGCACCGGCACACCGGCCCACCTTGAGGAGAACATCGCCGCCGGTGAGCTGAAACTGAGCCCCGAAGACCTCGCGGACCTCGGATAGCGGCGGCGGTGCGGCCCGCACATGAGTAGGGATGGCGTGCTCCGGGTTCTCATCGCGAAGGACATGCTGCTCCTGCGCGAGGCGCTGGTTGAGCTGCTCCGCCTCCACGAGGGCATCGACGTGGTGGCCCAGGTGGCAAGCCGCCTCCGAGGCCGGCTGGCTCTGACCGGAACACCGCGGCACCAGCTGAGCGCGAACGCCGGTCTCAGGCGTAGTCCACCGTGGGCTCGGTGCACCTCGCGCTGCTGCTGCTGGGCGTCATGGCGCAGTGGCTCAACGACCCCGATCAGGCTCCGACCGGGGCGGAGGTCCTGGCGGGGCTGCGCGCCCTGACCTCCCGGCTGGAGGGACGGCCGGGCGGAAGTTCGTCAACCGTTCAGCTCCGCGCAGTCGGCCGGATCCCCGGCAGGCGCCATCATGCCTCTGTGTACCGCATCCCGGTGGCCGTGGTGCTGGCGGCGCTCACGATGGTCACCACCACGGCCACGCCGGTGGAGGCCGCCTCCGGCTGGGAGGTCAGCTTCCGCGGCGGGGCCCGCACGCGCATCGCGGATCTCGCCGCCACGGGACCGGCCGACGCCTGGGCCGCAGGCCGGCGCGAGACGAGGCGGCGCGATCCGCGGACCGGCTCGCCCGTCATGGCACCCCTGGTCAGGCACTGGAACGGCAGGAGATGGACGGAGTTCGCGAGCCCGGGCGGCCCCCTGCGGGAGATCTCCCTGATCGAGGCGTCCTCTCCGGCCAACGTGTGGATCGCGGGCTCCGGCGCCGACCGTTCGGTGCTGTCCCGCTGGGACGGCAGGCGCTGGCGGCTCATGGGGTCGGGACGGACCACGATCACCGATCTGGACGTCTCGGCCGGCGGGCGCACGTGGATCGTGGGCCGCGACGACCGGACGGGGGGAGCGTTCTTCAAGCGCTACCACCGCGGTCGCTGGACGAGCCTGCCCGCCCCCGCGTCCCTGAGGGAGATCAGCGTCCGCACGCCTGAAGACATCTGGGGCCGGGGCCCGTCCGCCGTCATGCGCTGGGACGGCAGGTCATGGCAGCCGGTGGTGCTGCCCGCCGTCGCGGTGCCCGCGGCGGCCGAACCCGCGTTCGGACCGGTACGGGTCCGCTACGACGCGGTGCTCGCCGCCGCGAACGGGGACGTGTGGATCGCCGCCGGGTTCCAGCAGGGCGACTGGACGCAGCCCGGGGCCGTCCTGCTGCACCGGCGCGGCGGGACGTGGGAGCAGCTCCGGCTGCCCGGCGACCGCGTCACGACCCTGTCAGGCGACGGCTCGGGCGGCGTCTACGCGGCGACCACCCGGGAGTCGATCACCGCGACCCCGGACGGCCAGGACCCCTACGCCTACACCACCCTGTCCGTCGACGCGCTCCGGTACGCCGGCGGCGTGCTGACCCGGCAGAGCGTCACTCCGCCGGCGACCGGTTTCGAATGGGCGGACCTCGTCGCCGTGCCGCGTACCGGCTGGGCGCTGGCCGCGGGCTTCGCCTGGAAACCTCCTCAGGGAGAAGTGATCTTCCGCAACTCCTAGCGCCGCAGGTCCAGCCGCACCCGGGCCAGCCAGGACCCCCAGCCGTTCTCCGGCCGGCTGTCGCCGATGCGCAGGTAGAGCGTGCGGGCCTCGCCCCGCAGCTCGTTGAGGTCGAGCGTGCGCGCCGAGCGGTTGGACAGGTCGCGCACGTCGGAGCTCTCCCGCAGCACCGTCCGCCAGGTCCGGTTGTCGGCCGAGACCTGCACCAGGAACTGGTTGCCGATGTCCAGCGTCACCGAGCCCCCGGTCACCTGGGCCGGCAGCTCGAACCGGTAGGTGGCGTGGCTGTCGCCGTCGGTGAACCGGGCGCGCCCGTCGAACACCTCGCCGTCGAGCTGGGACCCGTCGGCCTCCAGCAGCCAGGGCTCCTCGGCGGCCGTGCCGGGCGTGAACTCCACGGTGTCGCCGATCACCGTGACCGCCACCTGCTCGACGGCCGGCCCCTGGTCGGAGGTCGCGGCGAGCCGGATCGGGTGGCTGCCGGGACCCGCCGTCTCCGGCACCGTCACCTGGAACGTCACGGTCTGGGACGCGCCCGGCGCGACGGGGCCGAAGGCCACCGCCCCCGAAGGCTGGACGGTCCAGCCGGAGGGGGCGGTCGCGGTCAGCTGTCCGGTGGCGGGCCGGTCGGCGTGGTCGGACACGGTCACCGGGAGCGTCACGGTCTCGCCTGGTGCGGCGAAGACCCCGGCGGCCTCGATGACCAGCGGTGACGTGGCGGGCGGCGCGGGCGCGAGCAGCTCGATCTCCGCGAGTGACGTGCCGCCGGTGAACCTGATCCGGTAGTGGGCGTACGCGCCAGGATGCGCGATCTTGAACGGGCGGGTCTGGAGCCGCCACTGGAAGCTCTCGCCGGCCCGCTCGTCGAGCACCTTCCACGAGCTGCCGTCGGCGGAGCCCTCCAGGACCCATCCGGACGGATCCTCGGACGGCTGGCCGGCGCCGGAGGTGAGCGTGTAGTAGCGCGCCGTCCGGTCGCCGTCGAAGGTGTACCGGACCCATTCGGGCAGCGTCGCCCGGGTGGCCGAGTCGTCGTCGAACAGCGCGCTCACGTCGGCGCCGCCGGCCGCCGAGGCAGTGCCCCGTCCCGGCCCCGTGGCGTCGTGCAGCGGGGCGGGGATCCGGTCGTCGTCGGTGATCGAGGGCGGGGCGGCGTTCCTGCCGGTGCCCCAGCGCGACGGCTTCGGCCCCATCTCGAACACCAGCTCGCCGCCCTTGGCGATCAGGTCGTGCGGCAGGTACGTCTTGTCGTACGCCCTGCCGTTGACCTTCAGCCCCTGCACGTAGACGTTGCGCGGGCTGTTGCCGGGCGCCTTGATCACCAGCTTCCTGCCGCCCTCCAGCCGCAGCGTCGCCTTCTCGAACAGCGGCGAGCCGATCGCGTAGTTGGGGCTGCCCATCTGCAGCGGGTAGAAGCCCAGCGCCCCGAAGACCTGCCAGGCCGACATCTCCCCGTTGTCCTCGTCGCCGGGGTAGCCCTGGCCGATCTCGCTGCCCAGGTAGAGCCGCGAGAGCGCTTCGCGCACCTTGGCCTGCGTCTTCCACGGTTGCCCGGCGTAGTCGTACATGTAGGCGATGTGGTGCGAGGGCTGGTTGCTGTGCCCGTACTGGCCCATCCGGATGTCCCGGGCCTCGCGCATCTCGTGGATGATCCCCCCGTACGAGCCGGGGAACGTGGCCGTCTCCTGGGTGGCGAAGAACGCGTCCAGCTTGGCGGCCAGCTTGTCCGCGCCGCCGTACAGGTTGGCCAGGCCGCGGCCGTCCTGCGGGACGTGGAAGGCCATGTTCCAGCCGTCGGTCTCGGTGTAGTCGAAGCCCCACGTACGCGGGTCGTACGCGCTCGGCTTGAGCCGGAAGGAGCCGTCGGCGTTCCTGCCCTGGAAGAAGCGCGCCGCAGGGTCGAACAGGTGCACGTAGTTACGCGCCCGATTCCGGAAATATTCGGATTCTTCCAGGTAGCGGGCACGCTGCGCCCCCGTGGACCGCTCGGCCAGTGCCTTGGCCATGTTCGCGATCCCGAAGTCGTTGATGTACCCGTCCATCGCCCACGACATGGCCTCGCCCGTCGACTGGACGCTCGTGTACCCGAGGAAGACGGAGGTGGACAGGCCCTTGCGGCCCACGTGGCGGGTGGGCGGGGAGACGGTGGCGTTCTTGACCGCGGCCTGGTAGGCGGCCACGGCGTCGAAGCCCGTCACCCCCTTCAGGTACGCGTCCGCGAAGGCGACGTCGGAGCTGGTGCCGACCATCAGATCGGCGTACCCGGGCGAGGACCACCGGGCGATCCAGCCGCCGTCCAGGTACTGCCGCACGAACCCGTCGACCATCTCCCCGGCCGCCTTCGGCGTGAGCAGCGCGTACGCGGGCCAGGTGGTCCGGTAGGTGTCCCAGAAGCCGTTGTTGACGTACACCTTCCCGTCGGCCACCGGCGCCCCGGTCTGGGTGGGCGTGCTGGGCGGGGTGCCGGTCGCCGACTGCACGGCGTGCTTGTAGACCGGCGCGGCGGCGGTGCCGGTGTTCTCGAAGCCGGAGTTGGGATACAGGAACAGCCGGTACAGGTTGGAGTACAGCGTGACCAGCTGGTCGCGGCTCGCCCCCTCGACCTCGATGACGCCCAGCTTGGCGTCCCACGCCCGCCGCGCCCGCTCGCTGACCGTCTCCAGCGTGTCCGAGGGGGCGATCTCCAGCTCCAGGTTGCGCCTGGCCTGGTCGACGCTGATCAGCGAGGACGCGATGCGCATGGTGACCGTGCGTGGCTCGCCCGGGTCGAAGGACAGGTAGCCGAGCACGTTGTCGCGGCCCTGGCCGGTCAGCTTGCCGCCGCCGGTGACCGGGCGGTCGAAGACGGCGTAGTAGAACATCCGGGTGGCCCCGGTGGACAGGTCGCTGCGCACGTCGGAGTAGCCGGTCACCACGCCACCGGTCGTGTCCAGGGTCAGGCCGCCGCTGTCGCCGACGTTGTCGAAGATGAGCTTGGCCTCGGAGCCGGGGAAGGTGAAGCGGGCCAGCGCCGCGTGGTCCGACGGGGCGATCTCGGTCTTGAGCCCGTTGTCGAAGGTGACCGCGTACAGGTGCGGCTGGGCGAGCTCCCGCTCGTGGCGGAAGGCGAGCGCGCGGGCGGTGCGGGACGGGTTCGGCACCCCTTCGGCGGCCGAGGGCATGAACTGGAACGTCTGCCGGTCACCCATCCACGGGCTGGGCTCGTGGCTGGCGGCGAACGCCTGGATCTCGGGCAGGTTGGCGGCGTTGTTGTCCCGGTGGTACTCGTACAGCCAGCTCGTCGAGCCGGCGTCGGTCATCGGCGTCCAGAAGTTGAACCCGTGCGGCACCGCGGTGGCCGGGAAGTTGTTCCCGCGCGAGAAGCCGCCGGTGGAGTGCGTGCCCCGGGTGGTCGTCACGTACTGGGTGAAGCCCCGGTCGTCACGCGAGGGGCGGCCCTCGTACGGCTGCCGCTTCCGCTCGGAGACGATCTTGATGTCGTCCACCCACCCGCGGAACCCGGCGGGCCCCGCGGGGCTGTCGTAGGCCACCAGGATGCGGCTGATCCGCTTGCCCCTGGCCACCTCGCCGAGGTGGGCGCGCTTGTAGTTCCACTGGTCGGCGTACAGGGTCTTGGACTCGCCCTGCTCGCGCGGCGCCAGCCGGACGCCGTGCTGGTCGACGGCCTTCAGGTCGCTGAGGTACGTGCCGTCGCGGAAGGCCAGGTCCACCGAGACGTACGTGCTGGGGTAGCGCAGGTCGGCCGCGGTGAACTCGGGGAAGACCAGGTAGGACAGCTCAGTCGTGGCCGTGACCGGGATGTCCACCTCGAACACCTTGTTGGTGGAGTGGCCGCCGGTCGGCGACGTGGTGCTGCCCGCGTACTGGAAGGCCCGCAGCCCGGAGAAGCCGGCGCGCGGCTTGGAGACGAACCCGCCGTTCGGCCCCGCGCCGATCTGGCTGCGCATGTCGCTGGGCGGCCTGGGGCCGCTCCGGCCGTCCGACAGCTCCCACTCGGCCAGCTGCAGGATCGAGCCGCTGCCGACGCGGGTCACGTTGAGCCGGTAGTGGGCGTAGGCGGTCGGGTTGGCGAAGCGGTACTCCTTGCGCTGGAAGCGCGCCGTGAACGTCTCGCCGGTCCGGGTGTCCAGGGTCGTCCAGCTCTGCCCGTCCTGCGAGCCCTGCAGCTGCCAGTCGCGCGGGTCGCGCTCGGGCGCGTCGTTGGCGGAGGTCAGCGCGTAGTGCACGACCGCGACCGGGCCGGACAGGTCGTACCGCGCCCAGCCGGTGCCGGCGAACACCAGCCACTTGGTGTTCGCGTCGCTGTCGGCCAGGTTCTCCTTCCCCTCGCCACCGGAGGCGTTCTCGCCGCTGGCGCCGACCTGGGCGATCCTGTCCCAGATGCTGCCCTCGATGCCTCCGGGCAGGGTGCCGGTGACGTTCGCGGCCTTCTTGACGCCGCGGGCGTCGGTCTCGGTCGTGTCGGCCCACGTCGGCTGCGGGTCGCCGGGCTCGAAGGAGGAGGCGAAGGCCGCCCCCTCGGCCCGGGCCAGGGCCTGCCCGTCCCGCGCCGCCCGCTGCGTCTCCGCCGCCGGCGGAGCGGGCTCGGCGGTCTGCGGGCCGGGGGGCGGGCTGTAGGACGGGTTCGGTGCGGGAGTGCCCGAAGGGCCGGGATTGGGCACGGGGTCAGGACCGGCCGAGCCGGTCAGCGCGGCGGCGGGTGCGGCGAGGACGAGCGGGATCACGGCGCATAAGACCGCCATCATAAGAGATCGTCTAGTACGGGACGGGGAAGGCCAGAGGGTGCTCACAGCGGTCTCCCAGGAGGAGTGATGACAACGTTGTCAACCCCGATCTGTTAAGGAAGTTTTCAAATACGCGGCTCCCTGTCAAGACCTCAATGCGAGCCCGCCAGCGTCTTGAGCGCGATGATGACCAGTCCCAGCGCGAGGTTGACGACCCCGGACAGGACCACGACCCGCGCGGGGGCCCGGGCCGTGACGGCCGCCGCGACGGCCCAGGCCGCCTGGCCCGCCACGGCGACCACCAGCGCCACCCAGGTCGCCGCCCTGTCGGACAGGCCCAGCGCCGAGGCGAAGGCGGCGCAGATGGCGGGAGGGAACGAGGCCTGCGCCACCGGCCAGTCGTGCCGGCCGGCCGCGCGGAGCCGCTGCCAGGTCAGGGGCTGGGTCCTGCTGGACACCACCAGGGCGTAGACGTGGGCGAGCCAGAACACCACACCCGTGCAGATCAGCACGATCACCAGGTCGCCCGCCGAGATGGGCGTGCCGTCGACGACGGTGCCGGCCACGACCGAGGCCGCCAGCAGCGAGCCGTACACGGCCCCCGCGAACCCGGTCTGCTCCGGCTCTCCATCGGTGTCACGCGTGTCCATGGCAGCAGTGTCGCCGGGCGTCCGCCGGGCCCGGCCGGTCGGCGTGCGGGACGATGCACAGTCTTGGGCTGTTCGGGAAGATCGCCAACCTGCCCGCCCTCGCCGCCCGACCGGATGGGCCGCGTGGGAGGATCGCCTGGCGATATGGCCTGGTTTTTGATCGTTGGGGGGACGATGTTCGTAATATCCCTGGGCGAGGACGGCGCGGAGCTGCGGCCGCTGGAGCCGTGGCACGCCGAGGAACTCCTGGCCCACATGGATCGGGGCCGGGAGTTCGTCGGGCGGTTCATCGGGCTGGCGGACGCCGTCGCGGACCTGGAGTCGAGCCGGTCCTATCTCCGGTCGTACGCGGACAAGGCCGCGGCCGACACCGGGCGGCTCTACGGCATCTGGACGGACGGCACCCTGGTCGGCGGGGTGCTCTTCCGCACGATGGACGTCGAGATCGGCGTCGCGGAGGTGGGCTGCTGGCTGGAGCCGTCGGCGGCGGGCAAGGGCCTGGTGACCAGGGCCGCACGGGTGATCATCGACTGGGCCGTCGAGGAACGGGGCATCCACCGCGTGGAGTGGCAGGTCGCGGCGGAGAACGCGGCCAGCATCGCCGTGGCCCGGCGGCTGGGGATGACCAAGGAAGGCGTGCTCCGGGAGTACCGCGCGCACCGGGGCGAGCGGTACGACGTGGAGATCTGGTCGGTGCTCGCGCCCGAGTGGCGCTCGGGCAAGCAACCGTCCTAGCCCGCCGGCCTGGCGCGGCCGGCACCCGCCCGTGGTCCGGGCGGGTGCCGGGTGCCTCACTTCAGCCCGAAGGCCCGCTCGACGGTCTGGTCGACCTGATGGCCGGAGGCGTCGGCGGCCTGGGTCCGCAGGCTCACGTAACCCGACGTGCGCTCGGCCCTGGGCAGCTCCACGGTCGTGGTGAAGACGCCGGCCGTGCCGGTCGGCGTGAGCCGTACCGGCTGCCACGAGCCGCCGTCGTCGACCGAGACCCACGTGCTCGCCTGGGTGCTGTCGGTTGCGTGAACGGTGATGGCCAGCCGGCGTCCGGCTCTGACCCGGTTGTCCAGGCCGACGGCGACGTCATAGGAGATCTGCGGCATCGAGATCCGCGTCGAGCTCGTCTTCCTGCCGGTGGTGGCGAACCTCCACGTCGTCGTCGATCTCGCGGAGAACGTCCACCCGGGCACGGTCCGCTCGGCCGTGAGGACCGCGCGGTAGGAGGCGGGGTCGGCGCCGATGCCGGGGCTCACGTACGAGTACGGCCAGCGGCCCACCTCGGTGTCCCCCTGGTACAGCACGACCGAGGACCTGTCGGTGTAGTCGCCCAGCGACAGGTGCGTCGGGTCGATGTCGGGCCAGGGCTGCGCCCCGAGCGACAGGTAGTCCCCGCGCACCGACGAGTACGACTGCGTGATCCCGTAGTCCCTGGGCGTGGTCACCTGCTTGAACCACTCGGTCGTGAGCCGGGCGCCGGGGGTGAAGGAGTGCCAGGTTCTTTCGAACATCGCGTATCCCGAGCCGTCGAAGGCCACGCCGGTCTGGTATCTGGTGTTCGGGTCGGCGCTGACCCACTCCTCGTGGGAGCTGCCGAACCGGATCGGGGTCTCCGTCGCGGCGTAGATGTAGGCCCAGGAGCGCTTGCTGGCCTGCAGCAGCCTGCCGGTGGGCTGGGCGTGGGCGTAGTGGCCGGCGGTGATCTTCGCGGTGTTGGTGGCGTCGACCGCGAACTTCAGGTCGCCCTCCGGGACCGTGCCCGTGAAGGAGTTGACCAGGTCGTACTGGTAGGGGCTGTACGGCACGCCGTACAGCGCGACCTCGGCCTCGCCGCGGCCCGCCAGCGCGGCCAGCCGGGCACCCTCTTCGCCGGTGAGCGCGAAGGCGGGCAGCGCCGTGGAGCCCGCGGTGGCGACGAGCCTACCGGGCTCCTCGTTCATGACGGCGACGGCCGCCGCGCCCCTGGCCGCGGCCCTGTCGATGACCTCGGAGATCGGGACGTCGGAGGAGTGCTTGACCAGCACCAGCCTGCCGTGGGCCCGTCTGGCGGGGTAGTCGGCGCCGGTGCCCGCGTAGAGGACCTCCAGCGTGCGGCGTCCCTCGAAGGGCTTGGCGCCGTCCAGCCGGGTCGGGTTGAGGCGGATCGGCCTGCGGCCCTCGACGGTCGCGGTGAGCGGCGGCGCCGTCAGCGTGGACTGGATCGCGATCTCCTGGGAGCCGTTGGCGGCGGCGGGTGCGGGGAAGGCGTACCAGTGCTTCACGTCGGGGGAGATGAGCGTGGTCCAGTCCCACGTGAGGCCGCGGCCGTTCTGCTGCCAGGTGCGGTAGTACGCCAGTGCGCCGCCCATCCGCTCGACCGGCCTGCCGGCGTCCACGGTGACCTCGCGGGCCTGCCGCGCGTCGAGAGTGATCGCCACGTCGCGGTCTACGACGATCGAGGGCCGGTAGGCCGCGGTGACGTCGTCGATCCAGTTCCTGGCCGCGTCGGGGGTGTAGATCATGCTCTGCATCGTGTACGTGCCCGGCCGGACCCGTGCCCGCGCGACGCCGTCGCCGAAGCTCACCCGGTAGGACAGCAGGGTGCTCTGCGTCTCGGAGAAGAGGATCACCTGGCTCGGGCCGCCGGCGGCGACGCCGTCCCGGCCGATCCCGGTCACCGCCACGTCGTACAGCAACGGCTCCATCTGGAAGGAGAACGGGAAGCGGAGCACGACGTCCTGGGCCGTGGCCGTGACCCGGCCGCTGTAGTAGGTGTCCTTGGTCAACCCGTTGGGGTCCACGCTCACGGTGAACGTCGCGGTGCCCTTCGCGGGCACGGTCACCGAGGGATCGTCGAAGGAGACCGCGCTCTGCGGCATGGCGGTGCCCGCGGCGTTCGCCCAGGCGGCTTCGAGCGCGAACGTCCTGGCCTGGTCGGCGTCGTTGTGGATCGTCACCTCACGGGTGACCGGCTGGTAGGTCTCGGCGAACCTGACCGCGCCCAGGTTCAGCGACGGCGGCGTGCCGTACGCCTGCTGGCTGACCGCGCGGGCCACGTCCACCCGGCCCACGCCGCCCTGGGCGACCTGGTAGGCGCCCGCCGTCGCGCTGGTGACCAGCGCCGCCTTGAGCTGCCGCGCCGTCCAGTCCGGGTGCTGCTGCTTGAGGAGGGCGACCGCGCCCGCGACGTGCGGCGTGGCCATCGACGTGCCGCTCGCCTTCGTGTAGCGCTCGTCGACCGGAGTGCCCATGCTGGTGCCCGCGGCGCGGGCGGCGACGATGTTGACGCCGGGGGCGGACAGCTCCGGTTTCACCCCGAAGTCGCCGATCCTCGGGCCCCTGGTGGAGAACGGCGCGAGCGCCTCGGCCCGGTCGACCGCGCCCACGGTGAGCGCCTCGTCGGCCGAGGCGGGGCTGCCGATCGCCGGACGTCCCGCGTTGCCGGCGGCCACGACGAACAGCGCGCCGGTGCGCTGGGTGAGGGTGTTGACGGCGACGCTGAGCGGGCCCTTGCCGTCGTCCTGGGCGTCGCTGCCGAGGCTCATGTTGACCACGGCCGCGCCGCTCCCGACCGCCCACTCCATCCCGTCGATGATGTCGGACATCTGGCCGGAGCCGGTGTCGTCGAGCACCTTGCCGTTGATCAGCTCGGCGCCCGGGGCGACGCCCTTGGCGCCGTTGCCCGTGCCGCTGCCGCCGATCGTCGCCGCCACGTGGGTGCCGTGGCCGAAATGGTCCTTGGCGTCGGCGGCGGTGGTGAAGTTGCGCTCGGCGGTGACGCGGCCGGCCAGGTCGGGGTGGGTGTCGTCGACGCCGGTGTCCAGGACGGCGACCTTCACGCCCTTGCCGTCGAAGCCCGCCGACCAGGCGGCCGGGGCGCCGATCTGCGGCACGGACTCCGCCAGGTCCACGGTGATCCTGCGGTCGAGCCAGATCTTGCCGATGCCGGCGGAGCGGCGCTCGGCGGGGGTGTCGTGGCTCTTCCAGAAGCTTCGCGTGTCGGACTTCCGTACTGTCACGGCCAGCGCGTCGATGCTCTCCAGCGTGTGGCGGGCGCGTGCCTTCGCGGGCTCGGCGGGGGCGTCGCCCTTTCCGCTGTTGCCGAGCACGACGGGGATCGAGGACGCGGAGGCGTCGTCGTACCCGCTGCGGATCAGTTCGTCCACGTCGAAGACGGCCTCGTCGACCGCGCCGCTGTTCAGCTCCTCCTGGGCGGCCAGCGGGACGGCGTACAGGTCGCCCTCCCAGCGGTAGACCGACACGCCGCCGCGTGACGGCCCGGCCGGGTCGGCGGTGACGCCGCGCTGCCCGTCGGCGAAGGTCCGCACCGTGATGACGTCGCCGGTGAGCAGCGTCAGCCGGTGGGTCGACACCGGCTGACCGGACTGGCTCGGCGGGGTGGGCGACGGCTCGGCGTGGCTCGGTACGCTCACCACCAGCAGTGCCGCGGTGGCGGTGGCCACCGTCGCGAGAGAGATCAGTTTTCGCATCGTGTCCTCGGGGGGTGGGGGACCTCTTCAGGCTCGATGCATAGAAGGCTCGCGGCGGGACCGGTTTAGGACAATAAGTAAGATCCGTCCCCTTGTGGACTGTGTCCGCAATAGGAAAGATCGTGATGTGTCTCCTGCACTCTTCGGACTCGGCATGCCCGAGGGCGCCGAGGCGATCTACCTGTCCTTGCTGGAGCGGCACACCGCCGCGACGGCCGACCTGGCGGCCGAGACCGGCAGGACCGCGGAGGAGGTGTCGGACCTGCTCGCCTGGCTGCGGGCGAGGGGGCTGGTGCTGCGGGCCAACGGCCTGGCCGTCTCCGGCGGGGCCGACGTCTGGGCGGCGGCCGACCCCGCGCACGCGCTGCACGAGCTCGTCCGCCGGCGCGAGGACGAACTGCACCGGATCCGCGGCGTCCTCCCCGACCTCCGTGAACGGTTCCACCGATCACGGCAGGACGACGAGGCCGGGGGAGCACTGGAGAGCCTGGACAGCTGGGAGGACATCGGCAACCGCTACCACCAACTGCTGGCGGAGGCGCGGCAGGAGGTGCTGATGTGGGACCACGCGCCGTACATCGTCGGGGCGAACGCGCCCAAGGAGCACTCCGCGCTGGACCGCGGAGTGCGCTTCCACGTGCTGTGCGATCCGCGGGACCTGCCCGCCGAGCTGGCCGAGGAGTTCGCCGTGCTCCGTGGCCTGCGGGCCAGGCTCCACCCCGACCTGCCCTTCCGCGGCGCCATCGCCGACCGCCGGCTCTGCGTCATCACGATGGACCGCGAGTCGCAGAACGCCAGGGCGCTGCTCGTCCGGCCGTCGCCGCTCCTCGACGGCCTGATCATGCTCTTCGACACCTGCTGGAGCCGGGCCGTGCCGATGACGGGCCGGCCCGGCGGACTCGACGAGCCGGAACGCGAGGTGCTGACCCTGCTGGCCGCCGGGCTGAAGGACGAGGCCATCGCCCGTCAGCTCGACATCACCACGCGCACGGTGCGCCGGCGCGTGCAGGCGGTGCTGGTCGCGTTGAACGCCAAGAGCCGCTTCCACGCGGGCGTCGAGGCGATCCGCCGCGGCTGGGTCTGAGCCTCACGGCCGGACGTGGGCGCAGTGGCGGAACACGTCGTCCGGGTCCCAGACCGCCTTCACCTGTTGCAGCCTGCGATACCTGCTGACGCCCATCGCCCAGCGCACCCGGTCGTCGTCGGCCTGCTCCAGGTTCAGGTAGCTGCCGGTGACGCCGTGCTTCCTGATCGCCGTGGTCACCTCCTCCACCCAGGCGAGGTTGGCCGCGTCGCCGCCGGGATCCGTCCAGATGCCGACCGGATGCACCAGCCAGCGCCCGCCGTGGCGGCTGGGGAACGCGGAGTCCGGCGCCGTCCTGACCGCCTCCGGCAGCGGCGAGATGATCAGCTGGGACAGCGGGCTCGGCGCGGCGATCGCGGCGTCCTGCAGGGCGGTGATCAGGCTCGGGGGGAGACCGGGTACGAACTCGGCCGACCACCTGTTACGCCGCCCCGGCAGCGCGCCTTCGTCCAGCATCGACTGCAGCGCCAGATACGGCATCGGCTGGGCGGCGTCGAACAGCGGCGTCGCCGCCTCGCGCAGCGGCCGGATCACCTCGGCACCGGCCTCCGGGTCGCCGACCCAGACGGGCGCGATGGCGAGGATCGGCCGCCCCACCACGTGCCCGGGTACGAACGGCGCCGGCGGCGCCGTCAGGAAGACCGCCGCGGGGGCGAAGTCGTCGTGTCCGGCCGACTCCAGCCGGGCCAGGGCATCCAGTACGGCGGGCGCGTCGGACACCCGGTAGCCGATCATGCCGCCGAGCACGAGCGGGCCCACCGGGTGCAGGCGGAAGGTGAACGACGTGACCACGCCGAAGTTGCCGCCCCCGCCGCGCAGCGCCCACATCAGCTCGGGCTCGCGCTCGTCGTCGGCGACGACCACTCGCCCGTCGGCGGTGACGAGCTCGACGGCGATCAGGTTGTCGCAGCTCAGCCCGTACTTCGCGGACAGCCAGCCCTCACCGCCGCCGAGGGTGAGCCCCGCGACTCCGGTGTGGCTGATCCGGCCGCCGGGCACGGCCAGGCCGTGCGCCTGCGTGGCCTGGTCGACGTCGTCCCAGATCGCGCCGCCCTGGACGACGGCCGTGCGGCCGGCCGCGTCGACGGTGACGCCGCGCAGCGCCGACAGGTCGATCACGAGGTCGCCGCCGAGCGCGTGCCCGGCCACCCCGTGCCCGCCGCCGCGCACGCTGACCTCCAGGGCGTGCTCGCGTGCGTAGGACAGCGCGCCGACGACGTCGGCGGTGCCGCTGACCCGCACGATGGCGGCAGGCCTGCGGCTGATCATGCCGTTGTGCAGGGCGCGGGCATCCTCGTAGCCGGCGTCCTGCGGGGTGAGGACCTCTCCTCGTACGGTGGATCGCAGGTCCGTGATGTCTTGTGTCATGAGACCAGCCTGAGCGGATGACCTTGCACCCCCATTTCACGGACGTCTCACGGAATCCACTGAGATAATTCCCTTATGCCCTCCCTCCCCGGCCTGGACGTTCTCGTGCTCGGACCGGTCACTGTCCGTGCCGGAGACGCGACGATCGTGGTCGACCGTCTCCTTGAGCGCGCGCTGCTGACCCGGCTGGCGCTCGCGGGCGGGTCTCCGGTTCCCGACGCGCGGCTGGCCGCCGATCTGTGGGGGGAGGCCGAGCTGGCCCGTCCCACCGAGCGCCTGCGGGTCCTCGCCTCCCGCCTGCGCGCCGCCCTCCCCGCCGTCCCCCCTGACCCCGTCCTCCCGGCCGGCTCCGCTCTCCTCTCCGGCCCCGTCGGCCCCGCCGGGCCCGAGCGGGCCGGGGCGGGCGCGGGCCGGTCGCGGCAGGCGTCGTTCCTGGTCCGGACGCCCGGTGGCTACGCGCTCGACGCGCACGCCCCCGACCTGGTCAAGGCCCGTGCCGCCGCCGAGCGAGCGCACGCGGCGGCCAGGTCCGGCGACCAGGCGGGCGCCCGGGGCGCGGCGGCGCAGGCCCTCGGGCTCTGGCGCGGGGCCGCGCTGACGGACCTGCGGGCGATCCCCTACGCCGAGCTGGAGGGGGAGCGGCTGGAGGCGTGGCGGCTGGACCTGCTGGTGCAGCGCCTCACCGCCGACCTCGCCCTGGGCGCGGCGGCCGAGGTGAGCGCGGAGCTGGAGCGGCTGGCGGACGAGCAGCCGCTGCACGAGCGCCTGTCCTGCCTGCTGGCGCTGGCCCTCTACCGCACCGGCCGGCAGGCCGACGCGCTCGACCGGCTGGCCAGGCTCCGCCGCAGGCTGGCCGACGCGCTCGGCGTCGACCCGGTCCCGGAGACGGCCGCGCTGGAGCTGCGGATCCTCCGTCAGGACCCGTCCTTGCAGCTCACGCGCGCCGTAACGGCGGAAGCCGAGATCGCGCCCAGGCCGGAGCCGTCCTCACTCCCCGCCGAACCGCTCGCCCCCGGGCCGTCCCCGTTCCCGGTCGGTTCGCCCGCTGCATCGCCCGCTCCGGAGGCGTCTCCGTTCCCCGACGAGTCACCCGACGAGTCACCCGCCGCATCGCCCGTCGCGGATCAGCCTCGCCCTCCGGTACGCCTGCCCGGCCCCGCGACGAGCTTCGTCGGCCGGGACGGTGAGCTGGCGGCGCTGGTGAGGCGGCTCGCGCGGCCGGGGCTCGTCACGCTCACGGGCGGGCCGGGCAGCGGCAAGTCGCGGCTCGCGATCGAGGCCGCTAAGGCAGTGACCCAGGCCCCGGCCGCTGAGTCCACGACGGTGACGCTGGTGGAGCTGGCGCCGTTGAGCCGGGAAGGGGCGGTGCGCGCGGCGGTGGCGGCGGCCGCGGGGCTGGAGTCGGAGTCCGACGATCCCCTGCCGGAGCTGGCCGCGCGGCTGGAGGGCGGGCTGCTGGTGCTCGACAACGCCGAGCACCTCATCGACCAGGTGGCCGAGCTGGCCATCGGGCTGCTGAGCCGTACCGACGGGCTGGCCGTCCTGGTCACCTCGCAGCTCCCGCTGCTGGCGGCGGGGGAGGAGCTCAACCGGGTCGGGCCGCTGCCCGCGCGCGCGGCGGCGACGCTGTTCACCCAGCGGTGCGCTCCCGACCAGGCGGGCGCCGATCCGGCCGCCGTCGCGGCGATCTGCGCCGCCGTGGACCGGCTGCCGCTGGGGATCGAGCTGGCCGCCGGTCTGACCCGCACGCTCACGGTGGCGCAGCTGGCCGCACGCGTCGAGGACCGGCTGCGCCTGCTGGTGGGCGGCGGCCGCAACGCGGGCGGCAGGCACACGAGCCTGCGCGCCGCCCTCGACTGGAGCCACGACCTGCTGACCGAGCGGGAGCGGCTGGTGCTGCGGCGGGTGTCGGTGTTCAGCGGCGGCTTCGACCTGGAGGCCGCAGAACACGTCGTCCCGGCCGCTTCCACGACGGCCGACGGCGAGGAGGAGGCCGTGACCCTCGGGGACGTCGCGCCCGCGCTGGCCGACCTGGCCGACCGGAGCCTGGTCACCGTGGAGACGTCCGGCGGCGGGCGGCGGTTCAGGCTGCTGGAGACCGTGCGCGACTACGCGCGGGCCAAGCTGGCCGCCGGCGGGGAGACGGAGGGCGCGCTGGCCGCCCATCTGGGCTGGTGCGTGGCGTTCGTCCGCCGGATCGGCGAGCCGACCGACTTCGCGGCGGCGGAGGAGGTGTCGGCCGTGTTCGCGGAGTGGCCCAACCTGCTCGACGCGCTGGAGCGCGCCCCCGGCACCGAGCGGGCGGCCGACGGCCTGCGGCTGGCGCTCGAACTGCACACGCCGTGGCTGATCCGCGGCTGGTACGGCGAGGCCGAGCGGCATTTCTCGGCCCTGGCCGACGCGCCGGGCAGCACGCCGACCGAGCAGGCGTCCGCGCTGTGCGACCACGCCTTCGTCTCGACCATGGTCGGCAAGTTCGACGCGGCGGCCGACCTCCTGGCCAGGGCCGCCGAGCTGGCCGAGATCGCGTCGGACGACATGGTGACCATGAACGTCCTCTACTACCGCGGCATCGTGGAGATCGAGCGCGGCCGCCTGCGCGACGCGTTCCCGCCGCTGCTCCAGGGCCTGGAGCATGCCGAGCGGATCTCCCGCACGCAGCGGGTGTCCGCGTTCGCCGACGCGCTCGGCACGCTCCACCTCTACTCGGGCGATCCCGAGCAGGCGCTCCAGCGTTACGTCACCGCCAACGCCTTCGACCTGCAGACCGGCGACGAGCACGGGCTGGCGCGCGGCCTCAGCAACCAGGCGCAGGCGCTGCTGGGCATGGGGCACCTCAAGGAGGCGCTGGCGTGCGCCGCCGAGTCCGACCACTACGCCGAGCGGCTGGACGACCGGCAGATCCTCCCCCTCAACGAGCTGATCAGGGGCGCCGCCGCCGTGGCCGAAGGCGATCTGGTCCGGGCGGAAGGCCACATGCGCACGGCCGTCGGCTACGCGGTCACCGACGGCTCCGGAGCGAGCATGGCCCACATCGACCTCGCCGACGTGCTCATCCGGCGCGGGGAGCTGGGCGAGGCCGCGGCGCTGCTGGACGAGGTCTACGCCGAGTCGGCCGAGCACAGCACGCCCTGGCTCGCGGCCCGGGCCGTCTCGGCGGCGCTGACGCTCGCGACCGGGGCGCGGGCGCGGGCCGGGGAGTTGGCGGAGGCGACGGCCGCCGACTACGCCGCCTCGGGCTTCGCCTGGCCCCGCTACGCCGCCCGCCTGGACGAGGTGAGAGCCGCCCTCTCCGCACGGTGACCCGGCCGGGACACGCGGCGCCCGGCCCGTCGCGCTCCCAGCCGGAAGCGGGACCGGTCTGCCACCGCAGGGGGTCAGCTCGCCGTGACCTCGGCCGGGAGCGCGTCGTCGTACCCGCCGACCTGGACCTTCACCGACGTCACGCTCGCGCTCGGTGCCGGGAAGAGCCCCCACAGCGTGACCTCGGCGCCCGCGGGCACCGTGTCGAGCTTGCCCGGCGCGAAGGAGGAGCTCATCGTCCCGACGAAGTCGAAGTACGTGGGCTCGGCGAAGCCGCACAGGTCCTGACGGCCGTTCTGAGCCGCGATCGACAGCTGGCCCGAGGTGAGCTCCTTCGGCGTGAAGTGGTTCTCGTACTCGAGGGACGCGGCCTGCGAGCCGGGGTTGGTGACCTTGACGCTCGCCAGCAGGTAGCCGGACAGCCGCCGTACGCTCTCCACCCGCATCTGGAGCCCCGCGTCGGTCAGGTCGGTGCCCGTCTCCGGGGCCGGCACGTTGGTGTCGCTGTCGATCTGCACCTCGACCCGCCGGTTCTGCGCCCGCCCGTCCGGGTCGTCGCTGCCGTCGGGCTTGGCGTTGGGCGCCACGGGCTCGCCCTCGCCGTGCCCCTTCGTCCGGTAGGCGAAGCCGTCACCGAGAGAGGGACGCAGCACCTGGCTGACGGCCGCGGCACGTTCCTCCGACAGCGTCTGGTTGTCGGTGGTGCCCCCGATCGCGTCGGTGTGCCCGTCCACGGTCACCGATCCGGCCGGGGCGGAGACCCGGCCGCGCAGCGCCTCGATGGCGGACCTGGCCGACGGCGACAGCTTCGAGCTGCCGAACTCGAACAGCACGTCGCTGGGCAGCCGGAACGCTTCACGCGTGCCGCCCGTCGTCTTGCAGACCAGCGGACCGACCTGGAGCTTGTCGTGCGGGCCGCGCAGCGCGGGGTCGTCGGCCAGTTCGGCGTCCGTGATCGGCACGGTCACCGGAAGCAGGC
Organism: Nonomuraea sp. NPDC050153; assembly: GCF_044460125.1. NCBI lineage: Bacteria > Bacillati > Actinomycetota > Actinomycetes > Streptosporangiales > Streptosporangiaceae > Nonomuraea > Nonomuraea sp. NPDC050153. Next base: position 27,899 of record NZ_JBITJQ010000009.1, on the reverse strand, counting down.
CGTTGAGCACGACGAGCATCTCGGTGGCCTCCTTGGGCGGCGCCGCGAAGACCGCCGTCACCGGGGCCGACCGGCCCGGCTCGATGTCGACGTCCTCGCTGATCCGCCCGTCCGGGCCCGAGCTGCCGATCAGGCCGTACGCGGTGCCGCGGGGCAGGTCCACCAGCGCGGTCAGCTGCTCGCGGCTGTCGAGGCCGAGCGTGCCGAGCGAGATCTCGTCGTCCGTGCCGTTGTAGAGCTCGAACTGCAGCGCCAGCTCGTTCTCGCCGGACCTGACCAGGCGCAGGTTCCGGCCCTCGACCGGCAGGGCGGTCGAGGTGGGCCCGGCGACCACGCCCTCGGTCCGCGAGGGCGTGTCCTCCGGCGAGGGCGAGTCCTCCTGCGTCGGGGAGGGGTCCTCGGGCTGATCCCGGGCCGGGGCGTCCGGAGCCTTCACCGAGGCCGAGGGCTGAGCCGGCCGCCCCAGCGGTCCGCAGGCGGAAAGGGCGAGCACGAGCGCCGTCCCGCAGGCCACGCTCCTGGTCATGTCAGTCATTGGCATGACGTACAGCCTGGAAGCACGGCGTTCCACGGACATTTCACCGGAGTCTCACCGCGGGAGGCGTGCCCGGAGTCATCGTCTCGACGATGACTCCAGTCAACAGGCGCTGATGACCGCGCACACTACTGCCCTCCACGCGACCTGGCCACTCTTGACGCATCGCAACAACGACAAAGGGGGACAGCGTGATAGAGGTTTCCGACCTCACCAAGCGCTACGGGGGCAGGTTCGCGGTGGAGGGCCTGTCCTTTCAGGTACGACCCGGCGTGGTGACCGGGTTCCTGGGCCCGAACGGGGCGGGCAAGAGCACGACGATGCGGATGATCCTCGGCCTCGACCACCCCACGCGCGGCACCGCCACGATCGGTGGCCGGCCGTACCGGAGCCTGAGCAGACCCCTGCACCGGGTGGGCTCTCTGCTGGAGGCCAAGGCCGTGCACGGGGGAAGAAGCGCCCGCAGCCACCTGCTGGGCCTGGCGCGCAGCAACGCGATAGCCCGGAGCCGGGTGGACGAGGTGCTGGAGCACACCGGGCTCAGCGACGTGGGCGGGCGCAAGCCCAAGAAGTTCTCACTGGGGATGAGCCAGCGGCTCGGCATCGCCGCGGCGCTGCTGGGCGATCCGGAGGTGCTGATCTTCGACGAGCCGGTGAACGGGCTCGACCCCGAAGGGGTGCGCTGGATCCGCAACCTGATGAAGAGGTTCGCGGCCGAGGGGCGGACGGTCCTGGTCTCCAGCCATCTGATGAGCGAGATGGCCGACACGGCCGACCGGCTCATCGTCATCGGCCGCGGCAAGCTCATCGCCGACATGACCACCCAGGAGCTGCTGGAGCAGGGCTCCAACAACCACATCCGCGTCAAGGGCCGACAGCTCTCCCGGGTGGCGACCGTGCTGGAGAACGCGGGGGCGAAGGTCACCATGGGGGACGGCGACCTGCGGGTGGCCGGCACCACCCCAGAGCGGATCGCGGAGCTGGCCGCCGCCCACGCGCTCACCCTGCACGAACTCACGCCCGTGCACGCGTCATTGGAGAGCGTGTTCATGGAACTGACCGCCGACAGCGTCGAATACCAGGCCCAGGGGGGTAACCGATGATCTACGTGCTCCGGTCCGAACTGGGCAAGATGTCCTCGATCGCCTCCACCTACTGGAACGCGTTCGCCGCCGTGCTCGTCTCCGTCGCCCTCGGCGCGATGGGCGCGGCGAGCATGCTGGTGGCATGGGAAGAGGCTTCCCTCGCCGACCGCGCGCGGATCGAGTCGACCTTCACCCCCGCCTCCTACTCCCTGCTCGGGATCGGATTCGGGCTGTGCGCGGTCCTGGTGTTCTCGGTGCTGACCATCACCTCCGAGTACGGCACGGGCCAGATTCGCTCCACGCTGGCCGCGGTGCCGAACCGGGCGGTGCTGCTGACCTCGAAGGCGCTGACCGTGTTCCTGGCCGGAACCGTGACCGGGCTGGTGATGGGCGTGGCGGGGTTCGTCGTCGGCCAGCTCGTCCTGTCCACACATGATCTCGAAACCACGATCACGGCGCCGGGCGTGCTCGTCGGCCTCGTTCGCGGCGCGGTCGCGGTGGGGCTCGCGGGGGTCGCGGCGTTCGCGGTGGGCTCGCTGGTCCGGAACACGCCCGCCGCCATCATGGTCGTGCTCGCCATCTTCTACCTGCCGATGTTTCTGGTGCCGATGCTCCCGGATCAGGTGGGGGACAAGCTGGACTACCTGCCCAGCATGTTGACCATCGGGGCCGCGGCACCCCAGTCGGAGGTGCGACCGGACACGGTGGTCGGTCCGCTCCCCTCGCTCGGGCTGATGGTGGCCTGGGCGGTGGTCCCGCTCGCTATCGCGATGGTCGTCAACCAGCGGCGTGACGCTTAGAGCCAGCCCATCCGCTGGGCGGTGCGGATCGCCTCCAGCCGGTTCTGGGCGTTCAGCTTGGACATGGCGTTGGAGATGTAGTTGCGGACCGTGCCCTCGGTGAGGTGCAGCGTCCTGGCGATCCCGCCGATGGACGCACCGTCATCGGCCAGGCGCAGCGTCTCCCGCTCCCGGGGGGTCAACGGGCAGTCGCCGACCGCCATGGCGTCCACCACCAGTTCCGCGTCGATGTACCGGCCGCCCCGGTGAACCTTGCGGATCGCCTCGCCCAGTTCCTCGGCACGCGCGTGCGTGCCGAGGAACCCGCTCACCCCCGCCGCCATCGCCCGCCGCAGATGGCCGGGCCGGACAAGGCTCGTGAGGATGACCACCTTGCACTGCAGGCGGATCGCCTCGGCGGCGGCCAGCCCGTCCATCCCGGGCAGCTCGATGTCGATCACCGCGACGTCGGGGCGGTGCTCGGCCACCGCCCCGCTGATCTCGTCCCCCCGGGCGACCTGCGCCACCACCTCGATGTCCTGCTCCAACCCCAGCAGCGCGGCGAGGGCGCCGCGGACCAGGTGCTCGTCGTCGGCCAGTAGCACGCGCGCGTTCATCCCCATGCGGACAAAGGTGGCGGGTGCCCCTTTCACCCACATCTCACGTACATCTCAGAGATCCCGGTCCGTCAGAGCACTCCGCTCACGGCTCCAGGCCGAACAGCGCCCACGACTCGCCCGCGGCCAGGCCGGCCAGTTCGCGGCCGCACTCCCTGAGCAGCTGCGGGCCCGAGGTGATGTGCGCGGAGCCGGCGTGGACGTCCCTGAACAGCCGCTGGATCAGCCCGTCGCGCAGCGCCGAGGTGCCGCCCGAGGCGTAGACGAAGCGGGAGACCTCGGCGATCGTCGACGTGATGTGGTTGAGCGCGAGCCGCACCATCGTCTCCTGGCGCACGTCGAGCGTCCGGCCCGAGTCCAGGGTGCGTTCGGCGTCGTCCCAGGTCTCGCGCACCAGGGCCGTCGCGGCGCGGAACTTCGCCTCGGCACGGGCGAAGTCGGTGTGGAAGGCGTCGCTGCCGGCGATCTGCCCGGTCCGCCCGGCCCGTGCCACGGCGTAGCGGCTCAGCTCGTCCAGCAGCCGGCGGCCGACGCCCATCGCCCAGGCGGAGTGGCAGATCAGCGCCTGGTCGACCAGGCCGAGCCGGTAGAGGGCGCCGCCGCGCAGGGGCTCGTTCGTGGCGAAAACGTGCGACTGCGACTCCGGCACGAAGACGTCGTCCATCGAGTAGTCGATGCTGCCGGTCGCGCGCAGGCCCAGGACGTCCCAGTTGCCGAGCATCTTGGCGTCCTCGATCGGGGTGATGAAGATCCGGACCTCGTCGGTGCCCTTGATGGCGCCCAGGCTGTGGACGTACTGGGCGTGCGGCATGGCGGAGGCGAAGCTCCACTGCCCGGTCAGGCGGAAGCCCCCGTCCTCGGGTACGGCGACGCCCGGACGGGTGCCCTGGCCGGCGAAGAGCGGCATCCGGGGGCCCGCGAAGATGCGCGCGACGGCCTCGTCGCCCAGGTAGGCGCCGGCCGTGCCGTTCTCCAGCGTGGTGGCCATGACCACCCAGCCCGTCGAGGGGTCGGCGTAGGAGAGCTCGCCGAGGACGGCTAACAGCTCCTTGGGGGACAGCTCGGCGCCGCCGAGCGGCGCTGGCACCCATATGCCGAAAAGTCCTGCCTCGTGTAGGGCATCCACGACGGGGGCGGTGAGTCTGCCCTGTTCCTCGGCCTGGTCCGCGTCACGCTCGATCAGCGGGCGCAGTTCGCGGGCGCGCTCCAGCAGGGTGTTGCCGGCGGTGTGCAGTCGCGGCGTGTCACTCATGTCCAGGTGCTCCTGTTCGTGATCGTCGGCGCTCCAACTCCGTCAGATCACGTCGGCGGCACGTTGTCCAGAGCCGTCAGCGGTCCGGCGGGTCGGGTGGGTCGGGCGGGTCCGGCGGGTCGGGCGGGGCGATGGGTCGCCGAATCTTGGTGGTGCGGACGGCGAGGCTCCTGCTTCAACCCCGGCTGAGCCGGTCAATCCGCTCGGATCGGGAGGCGCACGACGAAGCGGGCGCCTCGCTCGGAGTCCTCGATCGTGAGCGTGCCGCGGTGGGCCTGCGCGATCTCGCGGGCGATGGGCAGGCCGAGCCCGGTGCCGCCGGCGTCGCGGTTGCGCGCGGCGTCCAGGCGGGTGAAGCGCTGGAAGACCGTCTCGCGCTGCTCGGGCGTGATGCCCGCGCCGTCGTCGAGCACCTCCAGCACGGCTTCCTCGCCCTGCCGCCGTACGGTGACGACGATCTGCGACTCGGCGTGCCGCTCGGCGTTGTCCAGCAGATTCGTCATGAGGCGGGCCAGCTGGAGCCGGTCGCCCGTGACGGCCACGCCCGGCTCCAGCGTGGTGACGACGTTCTTCGACCGCGGCCTGTCCGTCTCGGCGGTGACCAGCTCGCTCAGCTCCACCCGCTCCCGGGAGCTCGGCGCGCCCGCGTCCAGCCTGGTCAGCGTGAGCAGGTCGGCGACGATGGCCTGGAGCCGGTCCAGGCTGGCCAGCAGCGCCTCGCCCGTCGCATGCCAGTCGGCGTCCCCGGGGTTGAGCAGCGCGTCCTCGACCTGGGCGCGCATCGCCGTGATCGGGCTGCGCAGGTCGTGCGAGGCGTCGCCGGCGAACCTGCGCTGCTGCTCGACCGCCTCCTCCTGCTTCTTCATCGCGGATTCCAGCCGCTCCAGCATCTGGTTTCCGGTCTCGGCGAGCGTTCTGATCTCGTCGTCCACGTTCTCCGGCACGGGCAGGCGTATCCCGCCCCCGCCCGCGGTGATCTCGGCCAGCCTCTTCGTGATGTTGTGGACGGGCGCGAGCGTCCGGGCCACCACGCGTGACACCCCGAACCAGGTCAGCGCGACCAGCAGTGCCGCCACGCCGATCTGGAAGAGGATCACTTGCGGGCTGACGTACCAGGGCACGGCCGGGCCGAAGGCGTAGACGACCCACGCGCCGTCCGGCTGGTAGGCGTGCAGGGCGATCACCAGCTCGCACCGGCCGGGGAACCCGCGCAGGTCGCAGAGCTCGGCGACGTCGTTGGCCGTGTTCCGGTGGGGGATCGCCGTCGTCAGCCGGGGCAGGCCGGCCAGGTTCGGCGTCGAGGAGACGACGCGTCCCGCCGAGTCGATCACCTGGATGCCGTCGAGCCCGTCGGCGGGCACCGTGGGGGGCAGCTGGTTCCGCTTGACCATGAGCAGCACGCGCAGGGCCTGGCTGGACACGTCGTACGCCCGGATGTCGGCGGCCTCGCTCCGGACGCCGAACAGCACGAACGCGCCGACGACGACGTTCAACAGCAACATGGCCAAGCTGGCGAACAGTGCCAGCCGCAACCGCAGCGACCGGCATAGCCGTCTGATCACTCCACACCCCGGTAGTCAGAACATCACATGGAGTGCGTTCACCCCTAATTCAGGGAGATTCCCTCATAAGTCCGACAAGTCGGACTTTTCGGTCGCTTGTCATCGGGTGGCGCGGAACGGGTCGCCGACCGGCAGCCAGACCGCGTCGGCGCTCAGGCCGAGCCCGCCGACGTCACGGGTCAGCGCCTCGACGGCGGCCCGTACGGCCTCGCGGGTCTCGTCGCGCCGGAACACCAGGGCCCAGGTCCAGTACGGCGCCGGGTCGATCACCGGGCGCTGGAGGAGGTCCGGCGGCACCGGGGCGGTCTGGCCCTTCGGCGAGTTGACGACGGGACGGCGCAGCCGACGTACGTGGTCGAAGAAGGCCTGGCCGGTGATGCCGCCGTCGTCGATGCGCACGACGCGGGCCCCGGTGTCGCGGGCGAACTCCTCGGCCCAGCGATTCCACGAGTCCCACGTGGCGGTGTCGGCGTCCACCAGCACCACCGTGTCCTTCGCCGGGACCGCGGACGGGCCGCCCCCGGTGGAGGACCCGGTGGAGGACATGGTGGAGATCGCGAAGAGCCGGTCGGCGCCGATCAGCCGGGCCTCCAGGGCGTGGGCGGCCAGATCGTCGGCCCGCACCCAGCAGACGGCCAGGTCGATGCTGCCGTCGGCGACCCGTCCCGCCTGGGTGTGCGACGGCATGACCCACGCGTCGACGTGCAGCTGCGCGACGCCGGACACGCGGGTGGCCAGGTCGGGCGGGAGCCAGCTGACGTAGCCGAGCCGGACGGGCTCGGTGGCGGCCAGCCCGGCCGCGGAGCGGCGCAGCTCGTCGGCCTGGCCGAGCAGCGCCCGGGCCTGGGGGAGCAGCGCCTGTCCCGAGGGGGTGAGCGCGACCGAGCGGCGGTCCCGGTCGAACAGGCGCACGCCCAAGTCCCGCTCCAGCGCCTTGATCTGCTGGGAGAGCGACGGACCCGCGATGCGCAGCCGGGCCGCGGCACGGCCGAAGTGCAGCTCCTCGGCCACCGCGACGAAGTATCGCAGCTGGCGTAGCTCCATTCGCCCAGGGTAGTGCGCTGATAGGCCCGGCCTAACAGCAGAGAGTGAACCGGTCGTGGCGGGACGGCGCCCATCGGGCGCAGGCTTGAACCATGACCGCGCGGCGCCGGTCGCTGGACCGGCCGCGCTGAGTGAGGGCCTGTGCCGCCGAAATCCTGTGTCGAGGGCTTCGACCACGCACGGCCTCGATCGCCAGGAAAAGAGAGACCATTGAGCACGTATAAAGTCGCTGTGATCACCGGCGCGTCCCAGGGCATCGGTGCCGGGCTGGTGACCGCCTACCGCAAGCTCGGCTACGCGGTCGTCGCGACCTCCCGGTCGATCGCGCCCTCCGACGACGCCATGGTGCGGACCATCGCCGGTGACATCTCCGCCCCGGCAGTCGGCGGGCGCGTCATCGAGCTGGCGATGGACGCGTTCGGCCGGGTCGACACGCTGGTCAACAACGCCGGCGTCTTCGTGTCCAAGCCGTTCACCGAGTACACCGACGAGGACTACGACCTGGTGACGGGCGTCAACCTGCGCGGGTTCTTCGAGATCTCCCAGCGTGCCGTCGAGATCATGCTCGCCCAGGGCGGCGGGCACGTGGTCAACATCACGACCACCCTGGCCGAACAGGCCGACAGCCGCGTGCCGGCCGCGCTGGCGGCGCTGACCAAGGGCGGCCTCAACTCGGTCACCAGGTCGCTGGCGATCGAGTACGCCTCCCGGGGGATCCGGGTCAACGCGGTCGCGCCCGGCGTCATCCGCACGCCGATGCACCCGGCCGAGACGCACGACGTCCTCGCCGGACTGCACCCCGTCGGCCGGATGGGCGAGATCGGCGACATCATCGACGCGATCGTCTATCTCGAGACCGCCCCGTTCGTCACCGGCGAGATCCTGCACGTCGACGGCGGCCAGAGCGCCGGTCACTGAGAGTCCCCGCCGCCGGGGGCGCCGCTCCCGCCGGCCGAACGAAAAGGCGCAGGTTGACCTCCGTACGAGAGCACGGCGGCGAGGCGGCCCAGGCGGATCGGCCCTGGCCGACCGTCGGGCAGGGCGCGGCGGCGCTCGCCGCGATCATGGCCCCGGGCTCTTCGCCTCCCGGCGGGCGCTGCGCCCCTCGCCGGCGATCCTGATCGTGACGCCGGCCCTGATGTCGGTCACGCACCTCGGCGGCCGCTGGTTGTCGCTTTCCCCCACCACCTCGGCCCGCTGCCCCGCCGCGTCCACCGACAGGAGACATCATGACCAGCACCGAGGCCCGCATCCTGCGCTCCGTCCTGGACCGGTGGAAGGCCGCGGTCGACGCCCACGATCCCGAGCGCGCCGCGTCCTGCTTCACCGACGACGCGATCTTCCAGGGGCTGCACCCGTACGGAGTCGGTCCCGGCAGCGTCGCCGAGTACTACGCCGCGCAGCCGATCGGCCTGACCGCCGCGTACACGATCCGGGAGACCCGGCGTCCGGCCGACGACCTCGTCCTCGGCTATCTGAGCGTCGACTTCGGCTTCACCGACCGGCCGACCCTGGCCGTCTACCTCGGCGTCATCGTGCGGCGGACCGATGACGGCTGGCGGATCTGCCACTACCAGGTCTCCCTGCTCCCGTGATCGGCGGCTCGAGAGACGGGCGGGATCATTCGGCGGACCTCTCCGGGACGTTGGTGAGCTTGTCGGGGTTGCTGACGGCGTAGACGTCGCGTACCTGGGAGCCGTCGGGCGTCAGGTCCACGACCATGACGACGTACGGGGCGTCTTTGACGAACAGCACCGCGCAGGGGTCGCCGTTGACCTCCTGGTACCGGATGTCCAGCCCGTCGAGGGGCTGGGCGGCGCGGGTGACGAGCACGCGGGAGACGTTGTCGCGGCCGCGGATGGGGCGCGGGCCGGCGGCGTTCGACTTTCCGCCGCCGTCGGTCCACAGCGTCACGTCCGGCGCCAGCAGCTCCATCAGCCCTTCCAGGTCGCCGCCGAAGGCCGCAGCCACGAACCGCTCGGTCACCTGCCGCTGAAGGCGCGCGTCGACATGGATGCGGGGGCGGCGGGCCTGGACGTGCTCGCGGGCGCGGTGGGCGAGCTGCCGCACGGCGGCGGGGCTGCGGTCGATCATGGTGGCGATCTCGGTGTGGGCGTAGGCGAACACCTCGTGCAGGATGAACACCGCCCGCTCCAGCGGGGTGAGCGTCTCCAGCACCACCAGCAGCGCGAGCGAGAGCGTGTCCGCCCGGACGGCCTGGTCGGCGGCGTCGGGGGAGGTGACGAGGGGTTCGGGCAGCCAGGGCCCGACGTAGGTCTCGCGGCGCCGGCGCAGGGCGGTCTGGTGGGCGAGCGCCTGGTTCACCGCGACGCGTACGAGGTAGGCGCGCGGATGGCCGATCTCCTCGGGATCCCTGGACGCCCAGGCCAGCCAGGTCTCCTGCAGCACGTCCTCGGTGTCGGCGACGCTGCCCAGCATGTTGTAGACGATGGAGAACAGCAGCTCGCGATGGTCGGCGAACACCTGGGTGACATCGGACATCACAGATCCCCCTATACGTGTGACTGCTGCTCTTAAGAGCCCCTGAGAGGGCCGCCGTGTGACATCCCAATATTCCGGTACGCGCCCATTGGGACCTATTTGTGACGGATGACCAGAATCAGGCAACAGTTTGACGTCACTTCAGCCCCTCTCTTCTCAACGTTCACTCGTGCGCTCCAATGTGTCCGCGCGAGAGCAAGCCGCCTTATGGGGGGCTTATGCACATAAGAGAGGACTGCCGATGGCAGCACGAAAGTCACTGGGCGGTTTAGGGGGCCGGGCGCGGCTCGCCCTGGCCGCCTCGATCGCGGCGGTGCTGGTGAGCAGCTTTGTCACCGCCGCGTACGCCGACCCGGGGGCGGCGGAACAGGATCGGGGACGGCCCAGCCCCAGCCCGACGCCGACGGCCACGGCCGCCCCGAGCCCTCCGGCGCTCACCCCCGCCGGGGGCTCGTACCTGGAGGGCACGGCGAAGGTCGCGGCGGTCCCGACCGCGGCCGGTGACAGCGTCGCGAAGCTCGCCATCGACGACACCGCGCTCAACGCCACCCGTACGGTGGGCGTCTCCAAGCTCCGCTTCGACGTGGGCTCGAACTCGACGGAGGCGCAGTACCACAGCTACGTGCTCGTCAACGGCGAGTACCGCAGCGACATCGGCGACTTCGTGAACGAGCGCGCCACCATGGACATCCCGAACGAGCGTCTCGTCAAGGGTGAGAACACCGTCGAGATCGTCGTCGGCACGGTCCAGTCCTCGTGCGGCACCAACTACGACGACTTCGTGCTGTCCGACGTCGGCCTCGAACTCCTCGGCGAGGTCGCGGACGGCGAGGACAACCCGTACACGCTCTCCTTCGGCGACGGCAGCTGCGGCACGAACACCACGCTGCTGACGCGCGCCACGCTCAAGTTCTTCGTCCAGGGCGACCCGCAGGCCACCACGGGCCTCGCCGCGGACGTGGACACCACGACGCTGTCCAACGGCGAGCACACCATCACCGCCACGACCGCGGCCGGCGTGACCGTCAAGAACACCGTGACCGTGAACAACGCCCCGGCCGGGGCGCCGCGCCTGCTGCCCACGGACGGCACGCTCGTGGCGGGCACCAAGCCGGTCTTCGCGAATGTCCCGGCGAACAGCGCGGGCGGCGTCAAGTCCCTCACCGTCGACGGCGAGAAGCCCGTCACGAAGGCCACGCTCGGCAACGGCGCCGCGATGCTCGGTTTCGACGTGGGCGCGGACGGGATCGAGGACAGGTACGACAACTTCCTGCTGGTCAACGGCAAGCGCATCGACCTGGGCGGCACCTGGGCGAGCCGGCGCGTGAGCGTCGCGGTCCCGGCCAAGTTCCTGGTGCCCGGCGACAACACGATCAAGGTCGTCACCGGCGACGCCAAGGACTCCTGCGGCAACAACCGCGACGACTTCACGATCACGAACCTCGAGCTCACCCTCGACGGCGCCACCGTGACCGGCCAGGACGTCAAGCCGTCGTACGAGATGGGCGACGGCACCTGCGGCAGCGTCCAGACCCTCCTGCGCGAGGCCGAGCTGCGCTACAAGATCGACGCTCCGGCGGTGGCCGTCATCGATACGCTCGGCTCGGGCAACGCGACCCTCAGCTTCAACGTGGGCAGCAACTCGATCGAGGCGCGCTACCAGAACTTCCTGCTCGTCAACGGACAGAAGGTCGTGCTCGACGGCGACTTCGTGAGCAAGCGCGTCGACTTCACGATCCCGAACGAGTTCCTGGTGCCCGGCTGGAACACGATCGACTTCGTGGCCGGCACCTTCCCGACGTCGTGCGGCAACAACCGCGACGACTTCGCGATCTCCAACATCGCGCTCACCCCGGCGCAGGGCACGGCGGCCGGCCAGCTGCTGAAGACCTCGTACAGCATGGGCGACGGCAACTGCGGCGACAACGTGAACCCGCTCACCGAGATCGACCTCGAGTTCCTGGTGGACGCCCCGGCCCGCGGCCTGCGCGCCGACCTCGACACCACCGCCGTCAAGGACGGCAAGCACAAGCTCGCCGCCGAGTCGGCCACCGGCGAGGTCGCCACCCGCACCCTGATCACCGACAACTCGGCGCCCAAGGTCGCCAGGAGCGTCCCGGCCGACGGTGAGAAGATCACCGCCACGGTCGTGCTGGACGTCAAGCTGGAGGACGCCTCCGGCGTCGTGTCCGGGCCGGACGTCAAGCTCGACGGCCGGCCGATCGAGCTGGGTGCCCAGGTGGGCCCGGGGCTGCGCGCCGGCACGCACACCCTGGCCGTGACCGGCGCCGACGGGCTCGGCAACACCACGGTCCGCGAGGTCGTGTTCGAGTCCGCGGGCATCCCGGACGTGCCGGCCGAGCTGACCCCGGCGCGGGGGAGCACCGACGTGTCCGACCCCGTCACGCTCTCGGCGAAGGTGGCCGAGCCCGACGGCGGCCAGGTGACGGCGACGTTCAACGAGGCGAAGATCCTCACCCCGGACCAGGCGTACCAGGGCACGGTCCAGTCTCTCCCGACGACCCTGCGGGTGCCGGGCGAGAAGCGCGTCAAGACCGACGAGCTCGAGCCCGCCGACGGCAGGACGCTGGACGCGCCCTCCGGGCAGGACCTCGTCTACCAGCGCTACGACGTCGAGGTACAGGGTCACGTGGACTCCCCGGTCCTGCGCTGGGAGGGCGTCATCGACCCCGAACGCCTGGCGGGGCTGCGCGCGTGGAACACCAAGTCGAAGGCATGGGACCTGCTGACGAGCGCCCGCGGCGTCGCCGAGGCCAAGACCGTCCTGTCGGCCGTCGTCGACGACGACTACATCGACCGGAACCAGGTCCACGTCATGGTGACGGGCGAGGACCCGTTCGCCGACGACATCGAGCCCGGTGACCCCAACGGCTTCGCCGACCCCTCCACCTACGACTTCTCGATCGTCCACTACACCGACACGCAGTACATCTCCGAGGGCGCGGTGGAGCAGGAGACGGCCGAGGAGCGCGCGGTGTGGGAGTCCGCCTACGCCGGCATCGTCAACTGGATCAAGGACAACAAGGACCAGCGCAAGATCTCGTACGTCGCCCACACCGGCGACATCATCGAGAACAACATCCGCAAGCCCGCCGACGAGGCCACGCAGAAGCAGGTCGTCGGCGAGATGGAGGTGTCCTCCAGGCAGCAGAAGGTGCTGGACGACGCGGGCATCCCGAACGGCGTGATCGCCGGCAACCACGACAACCAGTCCGGCACCGAGAACGGGCCGGAGGCGATCTACAACCAGTACTACGGCCCCGGCCGGTACGAGGGAGCCTCGCAGGGCTGGCAGCACGCCAAGTACGGCGGCCCGTGGAAGGAAGGCGACAACCAGAACCACTTCGACCTGTTCTCCGCAGGCGGGCTGGACTTCGTCGTGGTCGGCCTGTCGTACGGCGTGACGAGGGAGGAGGCCGAGTGGGCCGACTCCGTCTTCAAGAAGTTCCCCAACCGCAACGGCATCCTGCTCTCGCACGACTACCTCGTGCCGAGCACCAACCCCGACGGCCGCGGCGCCGGCTTCGCGGCTCCCGACGGCTCGATGCTGTACAAGACGGTGGTCGAGAAGAACCCCAACGTCTTCCTCATCCTCGCCGGCCACGAGCACGGCGTGGGCACCAACGTGAAGCCGAAGGTGGGCCAGGTCGGCAACGGCGTCGTCGAACTCCTGGCGGACTACCAGTTCTACACGGTGTCGGCCGACCGGCTCGGGCTGACCGCGATCGGCGGGTACAACCCGCAGGACCAGCTCCAGTTCGGCGCGAGCTTCTTCCGGCTGCTGCAGTTCAACGTCAAGCGGGCGGAGCTGAGCGTGGACACCTTCTCCCCGCTGCTCAACGAGTTCGGCGCCAACGAGTACGACCCGCTGCGCCGTTACAACGGGCTTGAGGACAACATGGTGCTGCCGGTCGACCTCACCTCCCGTACGACGACCTTCCAGACCGACTCGCTGGCGATCTACAAGCCGACGCGGATCATCGGTAAGAGCAAGGTCACGTCGGGCCAGGTCGCCTCGGTGACCTGGAAGCGCCTCAAGGACGACACGGCCTACGCCTGGTTCGTCACGGCGCGCTCCGCCGGCGGCGGCGTGACCGCCTCCGAGCCGAGCGTCTTCGTCACCAAGGACGAGCACGGCCGCCCCGGCAAGTGGGGACCGGACTCGCCCATGTACCACTGGTTCAACCGCTGACCCAATCCCCGCCGCCCCCGGACCCCGGTCCGGGGGCGGCACTCATCCCTGACATGGAGAGACGAGACATGCCCCGCATGCGCTGGCTGTCCGCCGTCGTCCTCGCCCTGGTCCTCGGCGGTGTGCTGGCCGACCTGGCGCGTCCCGCCCCGGCGGCGGCGCACGACGCGACCACGACCGCCCACGCCGAGGTGACCGGCACGGGCCTGGACGTCAAGGCCGTGCTCGACCTCGAGTACGACCTCCTCATGAAGTCGGCCTGGCTCTACGCCGAGGCCTACGACGCCAAGGAGCGGGCCGAACAGCTCCGCCAGCTCAAGATCAACCGCGACGCGGTGACCGACTATGTCACGCGTCGCTTCGCCGTGACGTACGCCGGCAAGCCGTGCACCCCCACCCCCGTCGGCGACGCGGACATCCGCGTGCGCGGCAAGGCGGCCTTCGCCGTGCTCACCTTCGCCTACGCCTGCCAGGGCCCGAGCGGGGGAGCGCACGCGATCTCCAGCGCGCTCTTCCCCGACGCCGAGAGCTTCGTCCACAGCACGAAGACGATGGTCCGGTACGAGCTCGACGGCGAGACGGGCTCCGCCGTCCTGGAGGCCACGGCGCCGACGGTGACGGTCGGCGCGCACCGGGCGTCGAGCCAGATCTGGGAGTTCTTCCTGCTCGGCGTGGAGCACCTGCTGTTCGGCCTCGACCACATCTTCTTCCTGCTGGCCCTGGTCATCGGGGCCCGCCGCCTGCGCGACGTCGTCGTCACGGCCACCGCCTTCACCGTCGCCCACAGCATCACGTTCCTGCTGGCGGCGATGGGGGTCGTGGACGTTCCCGGAGCGATCGTCGAGCCGGTCATCGCGGTGTCGATCATCGTCGTGGCGGTCGCGAACCTCCTGGGTCGCGACGAGGACCGGCTGGGCAGGTGGCGGCTGCCGATCGTCTTCGCCTTCGGCCTGATCCACGGGCTGGGCTTCGCGGGCGCGCTGGACATCAAGGAGAGCGGGTCCTGGGGGCTGCTCCTGTCGCTCCTGAGCTTCAACCTCGGCATCGAGGCCACGCAACTCGTGATCGTCGCCGTGCTCTTCCCGCTGCTGGCGCTGCTGCGCCGCACGTCCGCGGCCCGCTGGGCGGTGGTCGCGATCTCCGTCCCCATCGTGGCGGTCAGCCTGTACTGGTTCTTCGACCGCATCCCGCTGCCGCTCTGACGGTTCTGCCTTACCTGCGAGGTAATCGACGCCCTTACGTGCGCGCGAAAGGATGTCGTCCATGAGGCCGCCGGGACGGCGGCCCGCTGACGAAGGAGACCGCCATGAGCGCGTACGCCCTTGCCCACCTGCGTCCTACGGCGGAGCCGATCGAGCAGGCGCGCGAGTGGTACGACTCGCCTGCCTACCAGGACATCCTGCGCCTGCGTGCCGATCACATCCCCGGTGACCTGGTGCTGGTGGACGGCACGGAGCCGGACCACGACTCGGCGGCGATGGCGGCCGCGATGCGGGCGGCGGCGAACCGGTGAGGTCGCGCCAAAGGTGAACGCGGCATGCACGGTTTGTTAGTAAACGCGTCATTTGGTGCCTCTACCGTGCCGGGCATGAAACGCATCCCTCTGGCGGTAGGTGCCGCCGCGCTGGCCGTGAGCCTCGCCGCCGCGACCGGCCCCGCGTCCTACGCCACCGCCGTCACGCCGGACGGCGCGGGCCGGGCCACGCTGACCGGGTTCGCCTCGCTCCCCGCGCAGACCTTCGTGCCCGGCAGCGAGCCGTCCGGTTCCCAGATCGGTACGGCCCCGATCAACGGGGTGACCCCGCCCTTCTCCGGCCAGCCGATCCAGGGGTTCAGCGGCATCGTCCGTCGCGGTGACGGCACGTTCGAGGTCCTGTCCGACAACGGGTACGGCGGCAAGGCCAACAGCGCCGACTTCCTCCTGCGCGTCCACCGCGTCAAGCCGGACTTCCGCGCGGGCACCGTGAACGTGCTCGGCGGGTTCAACCTGTCCGACTCCGACGGCCGGGTGTCCTGGCCGCTGACCAGGGCCGACCGCAGGCTCACCGGCGCCGACTTCGACGTGGAGTCGATCGTGCGGGCCGACGACGGCACGTACTGGATCGGCGACGAGTTCGGCCCGTTCCTGCTGCACTTCTCCGCGCGGGGCACGCTGCTCGAAGCCCCGATCGAGCTGCCGGGCGTCAAGGCGCCCGAGAACCCCACGCTGAACGGCGCCACCCCGAACCTGGCCGGCAGCAAGGGCTTCGAGGGCATGGCCCGCTCCGCCGACGGGCGGCGGCTGTACCCGCTGCTGGAGGGCACGGTCAACGGCGACCCGGCGGGCACGCTGCGGCTGAACGAGTTCGACGTCCGCAGGCGCGCCTACACCGGCAAGCGGTGGACGTACCGGCTGGACAGCCCGGCCAACGCGATCGGCGACGCCATCTCGGTGGACGAGAACCGCTTCCTGATCATCGAGCGGGACAACAACCAGGGCGACGCGGCCGCGCTCAAGCGCGTCTACCTGGCCGACAGGCGCGACCGCGACCACGACGGCGCCATGGACAAGACCCTGGCCGCCGACCTGCTGAACCTGGCCAACCCCAAGGGGCTCGGCGGGTTCGGGGAGACGTTCCGCTTCCCGTTCCAGACCATCGAGGACGTCGTCATCCTGGATGACCGCACGATCGGGATCCTCAACGACAACAACTTCCCGTTCTCGTCGGGACGCACGCCGGGCCGGCCGGACAACGACGAGTTCATCACCGTCCGCCTGCCCTGGCGCCTGCACGCCCGCTGACGAGCCCTGGCATCGCCCGCCCCGTCCCCCAGATCAGGCCGAGGTCACGTGGCTCGGCTGGGACGGCCGGCGGGCGAGCCAGGTGGTCGGATGCCGGCGGATCTGGTCGATCGAGGTCAGGGCGGCGCCGATGACGGCGGCGTCCGGGCCCAGCAGGGCGGGCCGGAGCGTGATGGGCGCCCAGGCGGCGGTCAGGACGCGCCGGTCGATCTCGGCTCGGGCGTTCGTGGTGAGCCAGGACGCCAGGAGGGAGAAGCTGCCGCCCAGCAGCACGGTGTCGATGTCGAGGATGTTGAGCATGTCGGCCAGCGCGATGCCCAGCGCGGTGCCGGCCGCGTCGAGGGCGGCGATGGTCGCGGGGTGGCCCGCCTCGGCCCGGCCGGTGGCGGCGGCGTCGGGGGTGGTGCCGGCCGGCGGGGGCTCGTCGCCGAGGACGGCCTGCAGGCTGGCGTAGGTCTGCAGGCAGCCGCGCGAGCCGCACGGGCAGGCGTTGCCGTCGGGATAGACCGTCACGTGCCCGAGCTCGCCGCTCCAGCCGCGGGCGCCGCGCATGAGCTGCCCGTCCAGGACGATGCCGGCGCCGATGCCGAGCCCGCCGGAGACGTACACGAAGCTGTCGAGGGTGTTGTCGCTGGCGTAGAGCTCGCCGAGAGCGGCCAGGTTGGCCTCGTTGTCGACGGTGATCGGCAGGTCGAGCGGCAGGTCGAGCGGCTGGATGGCGTCGCGCAGCAGCGCCTGGGCGTCGACGTCGCGCCAGCCGAGCTCGGGCGCGGACTGCACGATGCCCGCTTGCACGGGGCCGGGGACGGCGAGGGTGGTGGTGAGGACGGTGAGGTCCTCGGCGGCGGTGGCCTCGACGGCGGCCCGGGCCATCCGGGCCAGCTCGGCGAGCACGTCGGGAGCGCTCCAGCCGGAGTAGGCCGCGGGGGTGAAGGCCAGATGGCGGACGGTGCCGGTGAGGTCGACGACGCAGGCCGCCAGGCCGTCCGCGCGGATGTCTAGCCCGAGCCCGGCCGGTCCTTTCTCGGACAGCGTCAGGCCGACGCGGGGCCGCCCCGCGCGTCCGTTGTGCGACAGTCCGGCCTCGGTGATGAGCTGGCCGGCCAGGAGCTCCTCGGCGATGCGGGTGATGGTGGGGCGGGTCAGCCCGGTGATCGAGGCGAGCTCGGTGCGGGAGATGGGGCGCGCCGCGGCGAGGATGTGGCGGAAGACCAGCTCCAGGTTGAGCGTGCGCAGGTTTTCCTGCCGTACGGGCTCTTCGGACTGGCGGGGCCTGCTCGGCCGGATGTGCGCGGTCATGCGGCCGACCGGGCGGTGGCGGCGAGCTCGGCGGCGCTGGCGGCGGAGACGACGCCGTCGATCACCACGGTGACGACGTGCCGGTCGACAGTCTCGCCGGGCGCCAGCACGAGCGGCTCGTCCCAGGCCGGCGACGAGCAGACGCCGAGGTAGTCGCGGGCGCGGACGAACCACCTGTCCCGCGCGGTGGCCTCGTCCGCCGGGGTGAAGAGCGTCGTCCAGGGGCGGCCGTCGCGGTCGCCTCCGGTGACGGCCACCCAGTCGGCGGCGTGTCCGTGGACGCGCTGGACGTCGGCGCCGTGCGGGCTGAGCACCTGCGCGGCACCGGCGAAGGCGGGGCCGCGCCAGAAGATGCCGCCGTAGCCGGCGCCGACCCGGCCCAGCGCGGCCGGGGTGCGCCACGGCAGCGGCCCGCCGGTGGCGTTGGTGAGCCGGGTGCGGATGCTCAGCGACCAGGCGGTCTCGTTCACCGACCGGCAGGTGATCGAGCGTTGCTCCCGCAACAGCGTCGCCTGGCGCGGGTCGGTCCATTCGAGGGTGTGCCGCAGCTCGGTGTTCGTGCGGCGCAGCCAGCGCTGATGGCGCTGCGTGCCGTGGTTGTCCAGCCAGGCCGGCCCGTGGCCGGCGACGAAGGTGCGCCCGCCCCAGAAGTTGCGCCCGTCGACGTCGGGGGCGGCCACGCTGATGCCGAACTGGTGGGGATGCGAGTCGGGCGCCGCGTCGGTGACGGTGACGCCGCCGAGCGTGCGCACCGGATGGAGGTAGGGGCGCGGGGACGCCGACAGCGGCAGGTCGGGCTCCCACACGTACTCGGCGACGTCGTGCCCGCGCAGCCGCAGCACGGCGACTCCGCGCGGCCGGTCGGTGCGCGCGGGAGGTACGCCGGGAGCGTGCATGGTCGTATCGCCGCCTCTCTGGGCCTCGACGGGGCCGAGGGTCTCTCCCCAGGGTCGCTGTGCTTCTTGAGCGTACGGCACTTCCCGGTTTCCCCAGTTTCGAGATCGGCGGGCGTACAGGGCGCGTCCCGGCGGCGTCACGTGGGACGGGGCACCGAGGCCAGCGGCAGCCCGAGGTCGTCGAGGCGGACGGCCTCCCCGGTGCGCAACGACGCGTTGCCCGCGACGCCGACCAGGACGCTCGCGGCGCCGTCGAGGAACCCGGCCTGCCGGCGCAGCGGGTCGCCGGACGCGCCGCGGAACACCTCGTCGAGCAGCATCGTGTCGCCGCCCCCGTGCCCTCCGCCACCTTCGGGGATCGGCACCGAACGGGCGGGCTCCCAGTGCCGCTGGAGGAGGAGCCGCGCGCCCCGGCGGCGCGGCTGCTCCGGCCCGCCGTCCTGGCCGCCGTCCGCGGCGCGGGCGTCCACGGCGGTGGCGGCGGCGATGGCCGCGCTGGTGGCGACGGGCTCGACGTGCGTGCGCTCGACCACGTCGAGCTCGACGCGCCCGCCGGTGCCGTTGATCGCCACGCGGTACCCCTCCCAGGGGCTGTGCGCGTTCAGCGTGTACGACATCGACGCGCCGCGGCGGTAGCCGACGACGACGTTGAGGTTGTCCTCGATCGTGATGCCGTCGGAGAACACGTCGCGGTCGCGGATGTAGCCGTCCAGGTGCTCGCCGTCCCGGTAGAGCAGCCGCAGCCGGTCGTCGGCGGCGATGTCGAGCGCGAAGGGGTCGCCCGGCCCGGCGGCGTCCCTGCTGCGCTCCGGGCGCGGCCCGAGCCCCCGCCTACGGGCGTTGTCCGAGCCGTAGAACCGCAGGCCGCCGCGGGCGTACACGGTCTCCGGCAGGTCGGCGAGCCACCAGTTGACCAGGTCGAAATGGTGGCTCGCCTTGTGCACCAGCAGGCCGCCGGAGACGCTCTTGTCGCGGTGCCACCGGCGGAAGTAGTCGGCGCCGTGCACGGTGTCCAGGCACCATTCGAAGGTCAGGGAGGTGACCTCGCCGATGGCGCCCTCGGCGATGAGCCGGCGCACCAGGGCGTTCCTGGGCGAGTACCGGTAGTTGTGGGTGAGGATCAGGCTCGCGGTCCCGGCGGCGAGCGCGTCGCTGATCTGCCGTAGTCCGGCGACGTCCACGGTCAGCGGCTTCTCCGACACCACGTCCGCTCCCTCGCGCAGCGCCTGGCTGATGTAGGCGGCGTGGGTGGCGTCGGGCGAGGTGACCACCACCACGTCCGGCCGCTCCCGGGCGAGCAGGCGGCCGAAGTCGCCGGGCTCGTAGTGCGCGATCCGCAGGTCGGGCCGGGTCTCGCCGACGAGGCGGTCGTAGTACGACATGCGTACCTCGTTGGTGTCGCAGAACGCCACCGGGTGGCCGGCGTCGGCGTACGGGCCGAGCAGCGCCCCCAGGTACATGCGGGCACGTGAACCGGTGCCGACGAAGGCGTAGCGGCGAGGTCGGGCCATGCGTGCGATCCCCTATTTCAGGCCGGTGGTGGCGATGCCCTTGACCAGGTATTTCTGGCCTGCGATGAAGAACCCGATGACGGGCGCGAGCGACAGGAACGACATGGCGAACATCTGCCCCCACTGCGACTGCCCCTCGGAGTCGATGAACTGCCGCAGGGCCAGCGGCACGGTGTACAGCTCCGAGTCGGTCAGGTAGATCAGCGGGCCGAAGAACTCGTTCCACACCGAGATGAACGTGAAGATCGCCGTGGTGGCGAACGCCGGCATGCACAGCGGCATGATCACTTTCCAGAAGGTGCGGAACGGCCCGCAGCCGTCGATGCGGGCGGCGTCGTCGAGCTCCTTGGGCAGGGCGCGCATGAACTGCACCATCAGGAAGATGTAGAACGCGTTCGTGGCCAGGAAGTTGGGCACGAGCAGCGGGTAGTAGGTGTTGAGCCACCCCAGCTTGGCGAAGACGATGTACTGCGGCACCAGGAGCACGTGGCCGGGCAGCATCATGGTGCCGAGCATCAGGGTGAAGAACAGTTTGCGGCCGGTGAACTTCAGGCGGGCGAAGCCGTACGCGGCCAGCGAGCAGGACACCAGGTTGCCGATGATGCTCAGCACGACGATCACGAACGAGTTGGCGAGGTAGACGCTGAACGGCTGCTCCAGGGCGGTCCACCCGTCCAGGTAATTGGCCGGGTTCCACTCGGAGGGCCACAGCGACAGGTCGGTGAAGATCAACCGGTCCGGTTTGAGCGAGCTGGAGATCAGCCACGCCAGCGGGTACATCATGACCGCGCCGGCCACGCAGAGCAGCACGTGCTTGGCGTACCGGGAACGGCGGGTCCGGCCCACGCGCTCGACGAAACTTTCCTCAGTTGTCATAGAAGACCCAATACTTCGCGGCCAGGAAGTTGATCGCGGTGAACGCGGCGATGATCACCAGCAGCATCCAGGCCATGGCCGAGGCGTAGCCCATGTTGAACTGCGAGAAGCCCTGCTGGTACAGGTACAGGTTGTAGAAGAGCGTGGAGTTGGCCGGCCCGCCGGTGCCGCCGCTCATGACGAATCCCTGGGTGAAGGTCTGGAACGACGAGATCAGGGACTGGATCAGGTTGAAGAAGATGATCGGGCTCAGCAGCGGCAGCGTGATCGAGCGGAACTGCCGCCAGCGCGAGGCGCCGTCGATGGCGGCGGCCTCGTAGTACATGCCCGGGATCTGCCGCAGCCCGGCCAGGAAGATCACCATGGGGGAGCCGAACGTCCAGATGTGCAGAACGATGAGCGTGGTGAGGGCGTAGTCGGGGTCGGTCGTCCAGCCGGGCCCGTCGATGCCGAACCAGCCGAGGAACGCGTTCACGACGCCGTCGAGGCCGAAGATGTAGCGCCACAGCAGGACGATCGCGACGCTGCCGCCGAGCAGGGAAGGCAGGTAGAACACCGCCCGGTAGACGGACAGGCCCCGGACGCCGCGGTTGAGCAGCATGGCCACCCCCAGCGCCGCCGCCAGCGACAGCGGCACCGACACGAACGTGTAGACGAAGGTGACCTTCAGCGACTGGTGCAGCACCGGGTCGCGGAGCATCTCCGCGAAGTTGTCCAGCCCGATCCACTTCGGCGCGTTGAGGAGGTTGTAGTCGGTGAACGCCAGATAGAGCGAGGCGAAGAACGGGATGACGGTGAAGAGCATCCCGATGAACCACGGCAGCAGGAAGAGGTATCCGGCCCGGTCCTGGGGCGGCCTGGCCGGCCGTCCGCGCCGCGGCCCGGCGGACGCGCCCGCGCCGGCGACCGGCCGGTCCAGGACCGGCGCGCCTTTCGCCCTGCTCACCCGCCGAGCGCCTTCCTGCCCGCGTCGAGGAACGCCGCGGCGCCCTGCCGCGGCGTCTGGCGCCTGAACTCGACCTCGGTGGCGATCGACTGCATGCCGGCGGCGATGCTGCTCGAACCCGGCGGGTAGGTGTAGGAGCGCGGCAGCTGCTCCTTCTGCAGCCCGATGAGGTAGTCGGTGGCGACCTGGTCGTCGGGCGGCAGGCTCGGCCTGACCTCGGCCGCCACCTTCGCGTTGGCGGGCACGCCGCGGGTCGTGCCGGTCGCCCTGGAGGCGTCCGGGTCGTTGATGAGGAAGTTGAGCAGCTTCAGCGTCTCGGCCGGGTGTTTCGACTGCGCAGCGACCGACCACAGGGCGGGGGTGTCGATCGACTGGCCGCGCCGCTTCTCGGTGGTCTCGCCGGGCATGCGGAGCAGCACGAGGTTGCCCCCGGCGGCGGCGTTGTAGCCCAGGAAGTTGTTGGTGGGGATGATCTGCGACGCGATCGCGCCCTTGGCCAGGTACGACTGCTGGGGCGAGCCTCCCACGTTCTCGAAGAACCCGGCCGGCGGGAACCCGCCGTCGGCCCGCATGGCCTGGAACATCTCGAACCAGGCGACGAGGGTGGCCTCGCTGATGCCGAGCTTGCCGTCGGGGGTGTAGAAGTCCTCGCCGCGCTGGCGGGTGAACACGATGAGGTTGGCCAGGGTGTACGCCTCGAACCCGGTGCCGTACACCTTCTTGCCGCTGGCCTTGCTGATCTCGCGGGCGAAGGCGGCCAGGTCCTGCCAGCTCCAGGTGTCGCCGTCCGGGATCTTCACGCCGTACTTCTCGGTCAGCGTCCTGTTGACGACGAAGCCGATGCTGTTCAGGCCGGAGGGCACGCCGAAGCTCTTGTCCCCGACGATCGCGAGCGCCCGCGCGCTCTCGCTCAGCCCGGAGAGGTCGATCGCGCCGGCGTGCTGGTTGAGGTCGAGCAGCGCGCCGCGGTCGGCGTACTCGCGCAGGCTGTCCATGCGCATCATCATCAGGTCCGGCGGGTTGCCGGCGGCGAAGCGCGTGGCCAGCTTGTCCTTGTACGGGCCGCTGTCCTGGTACTCGGTCTTCACCGTGACGCCGGGGTTCTTCTTCTTGAACACATCCAGCGCGGCCTGCGTCTTCTGCGCCCGGGAGGCGTCGCCCCACCAGACCATGTTCAGCTGGACGCCGCCACCGGATCCGTCGCCGCCCCCGCCGAAGCCCCGGCCGCACGCCGTCAGGCCGAGACCGAGGCCGGACAGCCCGGCCAGCTTCACCAGGTTCCGGCGGCTTAACGACATCGGGGCCATTCGAGCGGATCGAGGGGTCATCTGGGCGCGGTCCCTTCGGGAGGGCGCCGGCGAGCCGGCGACAAGACGTCCTGGGGGGATAAGGGGCGTGTGCGTACGGCAGTCGGGAGCACTGGACGGGGACGCCGCCCGCGCGGCGGCCGTACGCGCTTGAAACGGCGGCGACCTGCGGAAGCAGGCCGCTCATCCGAAGTTGAAGGTCACGTTACGTCGGCATTTCTAGTTACGTCAACCCATGAAACAAATAGGGGGACGGTCTGCTCCGGCCGTGCGCGTGGTTCGGCATCCGTGAGATAATGCTCTTCATCGGAGCCCTCTCGGCCTCGGGCGCAGCCCAGGCGAGAGGGTTTTTTCATGCCCGCCCTCACTCGTGACCCGCGGCGGGCGCCTGCCCTTCACCTCATCAAGGAGCGTCCCCATGGACCTTGGTCTGACCTGCCCGCGTTTCCTCTGGCCCGGCGGCGACGCCGCCATCGCCGGTAAGTTCGCCGCTGTCGCCCGCGGCGCCGACCGGGCGGGGCTGCGCAGCCTGTGGGTGATGGACCACTTCTTCCAGATCCCCAACTTCGGCGCCGCCGAGGACCCGATGCTGGAGGCGTACGGGGCGCTGTCCTACGCCGCCGCGCTCACGAGCCGGGTCACCCTGGGCACCCTCGTGACCGGCGCTGCCTACCGCGCGCCCGGCCTGCTGATCAAGCAGGTCAGCACCCTGGACGCGCTCTCCGGCGGCCGTGCCGTCCTCGGCATCGGCGCCGGCTGGTACGAGCCCGAGGCCCGCGGTCTCGGGCTGCCCTTCCCGCCGCTGGCCGAACGGTTCGAACGGCTGGAGGAGACCCTCCAGATCGCCCGGCAGATGTGGAGCGACCGGGACGAGCCCTACCGGGGCCGGCACCACATCCTGGAACGTACGCTCAACGCGCCGCAGGCCGACCCGCCCATCCTCATCGGCGGCAGCGGGGAGAAGAAGACCCTCCGCCTCGTCGCCCAGTACGCCGACGCCTGCAACTTCCTGCACGGCGCCGACGTCCGGCACAAGCTCGGCGTGCTGCGCGCCCACTGCGAACGGCTGGGCCGGCCCTACGAGGACATCGAGAAGACCCTCCACATGCGCATCCCCGAGGGCGAAAGCGTCGAGCGGAGTGTTCGGCGCTGCGCCGAGCTCGCCGCCCTGGGCATCGACCACGTCATCGTCGCGGTGCCCGACCCCGCCACCGACGCGTGGCAGGCCCATCTGGCCGAGCTCGCCGCGCGGATATCCGCCATTATCCCATTCGGCCGTAAAGGGAGTGATTTTTGATGAACAACCGCCGACCTCGCCAAAAGCCAATATCCATCGAAGCGGAGAATCGTCCGCGATGAATATCGGGCCCGCGTAGCATGGAACGGTGGTTTTCCGGGTGCGGCCGAGGTCCGTCTCATGAACGCGGAAGGCGTGGCCCTCCTGGTGACCGCGTCGATCAACTTCGTCACGCTGCTCTTCGTCGCGCTCCAGACGAGGGCGCTGACGAGGCAGACCAGACTGGTGGCCGCGAATCTCGAGTACGGCACCCACCAGCGGCTCATCGACTACCTCAACGAGATCAACACCATGATCATCGACAATGACCGCGTTCGGGAGATATTCGCGGACATCGATTTCATCGGCGACAGCGTCCGACGGAATCCGGAAATATCCGTGCAGAACATCGCCCTCGCCTGGTCGATATTCAATCGCTACGAGGCCGCCCACACCGGATACCGGCTCGGCGTCATCAAGGACGACGACTGGGAGATCTGGCTGCGACGAATCAGGAAGGACCTCAAGATCCCCTTCATCCGCGCGGTGTGGCTGCAGGACATGCAGAACTTCGACTACCGCAAGGACTTCAGGGACCTGATCAACGACCTCCTGTAGGCGGCCCCGGTGTTGACTGTGAGCCATGTCACCAGTCAGGGCGGGTGAAGGGAGCAGAACGCCACGTTTGACACCAAAACCTGACTCGCCTCCCTCGCGGATTGCGATAACTTGTGTACGGAATGATCACGAATGGAGGCCGTGGCATGCCGGAGCAAGGCGGTGGCGGTGGGATGGGGATCGACGTCACCAGGCCGAGCGTCGCCCGTATGTACGACTACTACCTCGGAGGGAAAGACAACTTCGAGATCGACCGTGAGGCCGTACGGCAGGTCGAGAAGGCGATGCCCGAGATCCGTGAGCTGGCCCAGGAGAACCGGGCGTTCCTGCGCCGCGCGGTGCGCTACATGGCCCGGCGGGGGATCCGGCAGTTCATCGACATCGGCTCAGGCCTGCCCACCGTGGGCAACACGCACGAGATCGCGCAGCAGATCATCCCGGACGCCCGCGTGGTGTACGTCGACAACGACCCGGTCGTGCTGCAGCACGGCCGGGCGCTCCTGGCGACCGACAAGAACACCACCGTGGCCGCCGCCGACATGCGCCGCCCGGCCGACGTCCTCGGGCATCCGGAGACGGTCAAGCTCATCGACTTCAACGAGCCGGTCGGCGTGCTGATGATCGCCATGGTGCACTTCCTCACCCTGGAGGAACGCGGCTCCGTCATGGGCCAGCTGCGCCACGCCCTGGTCTCCGGCAGCCACCTCACGGCCACCCACGTCACCGGCGACGGCCATTCGGCGGACGCGGTCGCCCAGATCGAGGCGGTGTACGCGGCCACGCCGACGCCGATCTACTTCCGCGACCACAAGGACGTGACGGGCTTCTTCGACGGGTTCGACCTGGTGGACCCCGGTGTGGTCACCATCGACACCTGGCACCCCGACCCGGCCGACCCGGCTCCCGCCGCCACGCGGTGGCTGTACGGGGGCGTCGGGCGCAAGCCCTGAGGGCTCAACGACGCTCGGCCCCGGCCGCGAGCAGGCGTTTGCCGAGACGCTGGGCAGGAGCCTCGATCAGCCGGTAGGTCGTGGCGCTGAGCGGGATCAGGACGAGGAAGTACAGCACCGGGTCCGGGATCACGTGCAGCAGGATCGGGTGCAGCAGGTAGACGGAGAAGCTGATCATGCCGAGCCAGGGCAGCCAGCGCGGGAACGTCCGCCGGCGCAGCGCGAACGCCAGCGCGAAGGCGCCGAACGCCAGCGTGATCGCCGGTGCCCAGCCGGGATCGTCCTTGGCGGGGAGCCCGCAGACCAGCACCACCGCCACCGCGACGGCCGCCGTGCGCCAGGGGACGGCTCCCCGCTCGGCCCGGTACACCGCCGTCCCCGCGAACATCGTCGCCAGGATGATCACGCCCTGCCAGGTCCCGCCCCGGCTGCCCAGGATCACCAGCCCGAGCCCGAGGAGACCGCCCGCGACCGCGGCGGCCGTACGGACCTTGCCGCGTCCGAGGGCGGTCACCACGATGGCCGCGACGACCGCGACGGGGAGCAGCGTGGCGGCCAGGTCGTCCTGGCCGCCGAGCATCGTCTGCGGCACCAGCAGCCCCAGCCCCACGGCCACCGGCGCGAGGACGACGGCGATCTCCGCTGACCTGCCCGCCTGCCGGACCTGGAACAGCGCGACGCTGATCAGGTAGAACGCCATCTCGTACGAGAGCGTCCACGTCACGCTGATGAGGGGCGGCAGGTTGAGCAACTCCTGCAGCATGGTCAGGTTGCCGAGCGCGACCACGGGGACGGGCCGGTCGGCCAGCCGGGGTTCGAGGGGGAGCACGCCTGCCTGGGCGAGGAGGAGCACCAGGCCGCAGACGCTGATCAGCAGGGGGAGGAGGCGGAAGGCCCGCCCGGTCCAGAAGGCCCGCACGTCGCCGCGCCGCTCCAGGGAGGCGGGGATGATGTACCCGCTGACCAGGAAGAACACGAACACGCCGAAGGCGCCGAAGTCGATCCGGCGGTCCACCTCCGCCCAGAGGCCCGGAGCGAAGGTCCAGCCGGCATGGTGCAGCGTGACGGCCAGCGCTGCCGGTCCCCGCAGGGCGTCCAGCCAGGCCAGCCGGGCGGGGGCCGAGAACATCTGCCGGAGTCTAGGCCATCCGGGATCGTCGACGAGCCACGTCCCGGCTCAGGGGCCTCGCGGGCGGCGTGAATGTACCGGATGCGGGGGTAGGGGGCGCTCATAGTCCGAAGAAACGGGGAAACGTTCATGAGCCGCATCGCAGAATGGCTGAAGAAGGCGGAGAACCTGGCCAGAGGGCATTCCAAGCAGGCCGACCAGGTGGTGGATCGCGCCGAGCAGTACGCGAAGGAGCGGACCGGCCACAAGTACGACGAGCAGATCTCGAAGGGCGCGGACGCGTTGCAGGAGCGGTACGGCGGCGGCGAGAAGCAGCCGTCCGATCGGGACGAGGAGAACAAGGACCAGAGGCGCGAGGGCTGAACGGCGGACGGCCTCCGCGCCGTCCCCGTTCACGACGCCTTTCCACCAACCCCCGTGGACCCTGTCGAACGCGTAGGGCTCCAGCAGGTCCAGGGCGCGGCGCACGACGTGCGGACGCTCCGGGATGTAGTCGGGGTGGCTGTACATGAAGCTCACCCAGCGCTGGTCCTGGACGACCTGGAGGATGTCAAGGACGAAGTGTGCAGCACCTGGCAGGCCCGGTCGCATGCGGCCGGCCTGTCGCCGGGCCTGTACGGTGATCGCATGTTGCGTCCTGGAAGCTGGTCCAGGCCTGCGGGTGAAAGTCCCGTCCGGGTAAGCATCGGAGCGCCCGGTAGCAGGCCCCGGCCCGTCATG